>NZ_LMVQ01000565.1 GCF_001545925.1 Mycobacterium sp. NAZ190054
CCAAAATCCGCCTCATCAACGCCCGCGGCTACGGCCACCACTCAGCCCGAACACTGACCTCAATGATCTATCTCTGCCTCGGCGGACTGCACCCTCAGCTACCCACAAGAACCTGAGGAGCCGCACATATGTTCGCATCCCGGGCCGACAGATCAGGCGCTCTCGCCGTAGATGCTGGTGGTCCAGATGTGCACGAGATTGTCGAGCACACGGTGATCGGGGATCGACGGTTGATGCCCGGCGAAGGCCGCCGTCATCACCGACTCGTTCATCAGGTTCAAGGCGGTCGACAGCTCGACGGCGGGCACCGTCACCGGCGCCGCTCCGTCGGCGCGTTCGGCCTCGATCACCGCGGCGATGTGGTCGATCCAGCGCTGCATCGAGGTGGCCCACAGCGTCCGGGCCTCGGAGTTGGTGTTCTTGACCCCGACCGTGGCGGCGCACACCGCGCGGTGGGCGCCGAACGTCTCGACGAACACGTTGATGCCCCGGCGCCAGATGGCGCGACGGTCGGCGGGCCGGTCGGCGATCAACTGCGCCAGGGCTGCGTCGGCCTCGGCGATCACCCGCTCCAGCAGCGTGAGCAGCACCGCGTCCTTGGACGGGAAATAGAAATAGAACGTCGGCCGGGAGATGCCGGCACCCTTGGCCAGGTCGTCGACCGAGATCTCGGCCAGGGACCGGGTCTCCAGGAGGCGCTCGGCGGTCTCGAGGATGGCCAGTTCCCGATCGTCGCCGGAGGGTCGGGCGGCGCGTCGGCCGCGGGCGGGGCGGGCCTGGCTGGTGGCTGTCACGGCCTCGACTTTACACCGTGTCGATTTTCTCGACAGGGTGTTGACTACTTCAACACGGCGTTGATAGCTTTACGTCATGACCGAATTTGTCGACGTCGTCATCGTCGGAGCCGGTATCTCCGGCATCAGCGCCGCCTGGCACCTGCAGGACCGGTGCCCGGGCAAGAGCTACGTGATCCTGGAACGCCGGGACAACCTCGGCGGCACCTGGGACCTGTTCAAGTACCCCGGCATCCGGTCGGACTCCGACATGTTCACACTCGGCTTCCGGTTCAAGCCGTGGACCTCCGAGAAGGCGATCGCCGACGGACCGTCGATCATGGCCTACCTCAAGGAGACCGTCGCCGAGTTCGGCATCGACAAGCACATCCGCTACGGACACCACGTCAAGTCCGCCGACTGGAGCGACGCGGACAACCGGTGGACGGTGCGCATCGACCGCGGGGGCGAGGAAGTCGAGATCTCGTCGCGCTACCTGATGGCCTGCAGCGGCTACTACAACTACGACCAGGGATACTCGCCCGAGTTCGCCGGCTCCGACGACTTCGAGGGCACGATCATCCACCCGCAGCACTGGCCCGAGGAGCTCGACTACACGGGCAAGAAGGTCGTCGTCATCGGCAGTGGCGCCACCGCCGTCACGTTGATCCCCGCACTCGCCAACACCGGCGCGGGCCACGTGACGATGCTCCAGCGCTCGCCGACCTACATCGGATCGCTGCCCGACGTCGATCCGTTCACCGTCCGGATGAACAAGACGCTGCCCACCAAGCCGGCGTACGTCGTGAACCGGTGGAAGAGCATCCTGTTCCAGTCGGCGCAGTACCAGATCGCCCGCCGCTTCCCGAATTTCATGCGCAAGACGCTGATGACGATGGCGCAGCGGCGGCTCCCCGAAGGCTACGACGTCGCCAGGCATTTCGGACCCAGCTACAACCCGTGGGACGAGCGGCTGTGCCTGGCGCCCAACGGTGATCTGTTCAAGACGATCCGGTCCGGGAAGGCCGACGTCGTCACCGACACCATCGAACGGTTCACCAAGACCGGTATCCAGCTGACCTCCGGCCAGCACATCGACGCCGACATCATCGTCACCGCAACCGGATTGAACCTGCAGCTGTTCGGCGGCGCCACGATCTCCCGCAACGGTGAGCCCATCGAGCTCAACGACACGATGGCCTACAAGGGCATGCTGCTGACCAACATGCCGAACCTGGCCTTCACGATCGGCTACACCAACGCGTCGTGGACACTCAAGGCCGATCTGGTCTCGGAGTTCTTCTGCCGCGTCATCAATTACATGGACGAGCACTCCTACGACCGGGTCGAGCCCAGTCATCCCGGCAACAGCGTCGACGAGCGACCGCTGATGGACTTCACCCCGGGATACGTGCTGCGCGCACTGGACTACCTGCCGAAGGCCGGCTCACGGTCGCCGTGGCGTCTCAAGCAGAACTACCTGCTCGATCTGCAGTTGATCCGCCGCGGCAAGGTCGACGACGAGGCGCTCGCGTTCTCCCGGCATCCGGCGCCGGTGACGGCCTCGGCGTGATCAGCCGGCGGCGATGACGACGATTCCGTCGTCATCGCTGTAGGCGATGTCGCCGGGCGTGAACACCACGCCGCCGAATTCGACGGCTTCGTCGCGCACGCCTTCCCCGGTCTTGGTGCTCTTGCGCGGGTTGGTGCCCAACGCCTTGATGCCGATGTCGAGTGTGCGCAGCGTCGCCGCGTCACGGACGGCGCCGTTGACGATCAACCCGGACCACCCGTTGGACCGGCCCAGCTCGGCGATCAGATCCCCGACCAGCGCCGTGTGCACGGAGCCGTCCCCGTCGACGACCAGCACGCCGCCGTCGCCGGGTTCGGACAGCACGGACTTGAGCAGCGCGTTGTCCTCGAAACAGCGCACCGTGGTGATCGGTCCGGCGAACTCCGCGCGGCCGCCGTACTGGCGGAGCTGCAGATCGCAGCTGCGGACGTCGGGGCCGATGTCATCGACCAGGTCGGCGGTCGGGCGCGGTGTCACAGTCACGGGCTCGAGTATCTCAGCCGGGCTCCCGCCCGTGAAACACGGTGGTGCCGAAGGTCTCCGGCGGCAATCGACCCTCACGCCACGTGAGGGTCAAGACGTTTCGCTCAGCTCCCGCTGTTGCGGCGCGCGGCCAGCAGCACGACGACGATGGCCAGGATCCCGGTGACCAGCGCCGCGGCGATGGGCAGACGCGACGACTCCTGGCTGTCGGGAGGCACGGGTACCGGGGCCGAGATCGCGGTGCTCGCGGTCGCGACGGTCGACTTCGCTTGGGCTGCAGTCTCTTCGGCCGCTGCCGCCAGATCGGCCTTCACCGGTGGGGCTTTCTTGGCCGGCGGCGCCTTCTTCGCGGGTGCGGTCTTCTTCGCGGCGGCCTTCTTCGCCGGCGCTTTCTTGGCGGGCGCCTTCTTCGCCGGGGCGGCCTTCTTCGCGGGAGCGGCCTTCTTGGCGGCGGCCTTCTTCACCGGCGGAGCCGGCGGGGGCACCGCAGGAGTTGCGGCGTCGGGGCTTTCGTCCGGCCGATCCGGCTGCTCTGCCATCTATGCTCCTTCGAGAGTGTCTGCACCCGGCAGTGTTCCCATCATGCCAGGCCGGTCACCGACAACGTCGCCGCGGCCGCCAGCGTCACCGCCATCAACGCCAGTTCGGTGTACGCCCGGGTGCGCGACACCGCGGCCGTGCTGCGGTGTGTCCGGGCGGCGGGCAGCCACAGCTCACGGTTGCGCCAGGCCAGCACGATGAGCAGTACCGTCAGCCCGATCTTGGCCGACAGCACCCGGCCGTAACCCGTGGTGTACAGGTCCGCAGGCGCACCCAGCACCGCCACACCGGCGGCGATGCCGCCGGCCAGCAGGGCGGCCACACAGATCAGGGACAACCGGGAGAACCGGGGCAGCACGCGCGCCCACTGTCCGCGGTGCTCGACGGTCAGTACGAGCGCCGCCAACGTCCCTGCACACCGCCGACCACCCCGCTGACCGCAGCGCCGCCGACGGCGCCCGCAGCCGCGGTGGTCGCGTCCGCCACCTTGGTGAGGCCCCGAAAGGCCGTGGATATCGGGTTCATCGGCACTCCTCGCATCCCGGACACCGGGTGTTGACCGTTCGTTAATGCCCCGTTTGCGGTCCGTTATACCTGCGGGAGGTGAACAGTCAGGTGTGCGCGGGGGTGTTGGCGAACCGGTCGGTGATCGCCTGGCAGAACGCGTCGAGGTCCTTCGGGGACCGGCTGGTGATGAGGTTGCCGTCGATGCACACCTGTTGGTCCACCACGGTGGCGCCGGCGTTGCGCAGGTCGGTGCGCAGGCTCGGATAGGACGTCACGGTGCGGTCTTTGACCACGTCGGCCTCGACGAGGGCCCACGGGCCGTGGCAGATCGCGGCGACCGGTTTGCCCGACCGGACGAAGTCGCGGACGAACGCGACCGCGGTCTCGCTGAGACGCAGCTTGTCCCCGTTGACGGTGCCGCCGGGCAGCACCAGCGCGTCGTAGTCGTCCACCCGCGCGTCGTCGACGACCCGGTCCACCGGGAACGTGCCCGCGGGCTCCAGATCGTGGTTGCGGGCGTCGATCTCGCCGTCCTTGACCGACAGCAGATCGACCGCGCCGCCGGCATCGAGGACCGCGGCGCGGGGCTGGTCTAACTCCACCTTCTCGACTCCGTCGGCGGCCAGGAACGCGACCTTCCGGCCGTCCAGTTCGTTCGGCATGTCATTCTCTCCTCTCGTTTCGCACGCAGCATTACCCGCTGGCACGTGATCGAACCCAGGCCGCGGTCCGCGTACCGTCGGATCCATGACTGCCCAGCCCGACAGCGACCGCCTCGATTCGGTCGCACCAGGAGACCTCATCTCGTTGCCCCTGCCGGATGCGCCCGACGCCGCGGACCGGCAGTACAAGGTCGTCCACATCGACCCGGAGGGGGCGTCGTCCGACGGGGCGATCCTGATGACCCTGGAGGCCGACGACGGTCAGACGTTCGACGTGGAGTTGCCGGGCGACACCGTCGTGACCCGGACACTGGAGTCCAAGTGGGAGTCACCGCAGAGCCCGACGCCGCATGAAGGTCAATGACGCCGGTTTGACCAGGGGAAACCCGTGGTACTGGAGACCCCATGAGAATCAGTCGGATGGCGGGTGCGGCCGGTGCGTTCGTGTTGGGCGTGCTCGGCACGATCACGGGGGCGCCGGGCGCCTCGGCCCAGGCGTGCCCGGACGTCGAGGTGGTGTTCGCGCGCGGCACCGGTGAGCCACCGGGTGTCGGCGGCGTGGGGCAGGCGTTCGTCGACGCGCTGCGCGCCCAGGCCGGTCCCCGCACGATCGGGGTGTACGCGGTGAACTACCCCGCGGGCAACAACTTCGACGATCGCATCGCATTCCCGTTGACGGTCATCGACGGTGTCCGGGATGCGGGCAACCGCCTGCAGACCATGTCGGTCAACTGCCCCGGCACCCGCCTGGTGCTCGGCGGGTTCTCCCAAGGTGCGGTGGTGTCGGGTTTCGCGACCTCGGACCGGGTGCCCAGCTCGGTGCCGGCCGCGGTGGCGCCGGCCCCGCTGCCGCCGCAGGTGGCCGAACACGTCGCTGCCGTCGTGCTTTTCGGGACTCCGTCGGGCGTGTTCCTGGACAGGTACGGCGCGCCCGCGATCACCATCGGGCCGCTCTATGCCGGTAAGACGATCGAGCTGTGCGCCCCCGGCGACAGCATCTGTGACGGCGCGCCGAACGGCGGCCCGAACTTCGCGCACGCGCTGTACGCGGTGAACGGGATGACCGGCGAAGGCGCGGCGTTCGCTGCCGGGCGGCTCTGAGCCTCACCCGCCCGCAGGTACCGGGTAACGGTCGTTGACGTCGGCGTTGGTGTCCTTGCGCGCACAGTGCGCGCAGCAGAAGATGCCCTCGTCGGTCTCGATACCGTGCCCGAGAATCCGGCAGCCGCAGTGTCGGCACTCCGGAGCCAGCTGCGCCGAGGCGCACTCGACGCTGTCGAAGGTGGCGCTCCGTCCGTCGTGGAACGTCACGGTGAAGGCTTTGTCGTAGTCGTTGCCGCATGTGTCGCAGATGCTCATCGTCTTCGGGTTCCCACCGCCTGTCAGGACAAACGTTTGGGGCTCCGGGAATTGGGCATCAAAGATCCGTGACGAGCGCATATACCGAATTCGACGCCCCGGAAGTCGCGGTCGAGGTCTACCCCCGCAAGAGGATTCCCAGCTGCTGATCGAAGCGGCGACAGCGGCAGGCGTGCTGCCGGGAGCCCGGGTGGCCGACCTGTGCACCGGCAGCGGTGTCGTCGCCGTCGCCGCTGCTGCGGCCGGCGCCGCCGACGTGACCGCCTTCGACATCTGCCCGAAGGCGGTGCAGCGTGCCCGCCTGGACGCGCTCGCCGCCGGCGTGCACGTCGACGTCCACCGCGGATCGTGGGCGCGCGCTGTGGAATTCGGCCCCTACGACGTGGTGCTCGCCAATCCGCCGTACGTGCCCAAAGCGCCCGGCGTCGAGGGGGAGACGATTCCCGCCGTGGCCGGACCGTCGCGGGCCTGGGACGCCGGTCCCGACGGCCGGATGGTGCTCGACCCGATGTGCGCGGCCGCGCCCCTGCTGCTGAACGAGGGCGGCACGATGCTGATCGTGCACTCCGAATGCGCGAACGTGAAACGCACCCTGAGTGACCTGCGCGCACAGGGGATGCGGGCAGAAGTCGTTGCCCAGCAACTCATCCCGTTCGGCCCGGTGATGACGGCCCGTGCACCGTGGCTGATGCGGGCCGGCCTGCTGGCCCACGGCAGCCGCCTCGAGCGGATCGTCGTGATCCGCGCGGACGCCCCGTGACCGACATGCGGGTGGTCCGCGTGGTTCCGGGCGGACCGGTGATGGTGGAAGGACCGGTGTGTATCGAGCTTCCCGACGGGAGCACGGTGGAGTCGGACCGTTTCATGGTGGCGATCTGCGCATGCCGCAAATCGAAGACCTACCCGTTGTGCGACACCAGTCACCGGCGCCGGGCGCGCGCCGGTGACTCGTCGCCGGAATCAGTCCAGGGGACGGCGCAGTGACGAGCGTCCTGCCTGCCAGCACTGCATGAGGTGATCGGCCAACCGGTTCTCGACCAGGTCGAAGGCGCGGATGCCGAACACCACGTCCCGGTCGAGTTCAGGTTCCCGCGCGACGAGATCGCCGACGACGTCGGTGCGCACCACCTGCTCGTGGACCGCGTCGGCTTCCACGTGCTCGGCATAGAACGCCGAGCATTCCTGGGGCGCACCGAGACGCTTCAAGGCCTGCACCATGCGCCGTGACCCGGGCGGAGACGTCACCTCCGTGGCCGCGAAATGCCCGACCGCGCAACCCCGTAGCCGCCGGTGCAGACCGAACATCGACATCAGGTTCACCACGGCCAGCGTCTGGGCCGGCACGTCGTCGAGATAGCCCAGGTAAGCGGTGTCCAGACCGGCGGCGGCCATCAGATCGGCGAACAACTGCTGGTGCAGACGCGCACCCTTGCCGGCGCCGAACTCGTCGAATTCGACCGCGACGAACGACGCCTTGGCCTGACCCGTCAACCGCGGGATCGCCCACGCATGGGGGTCGCCCTCTTTGAGGTGGTACAACGAGCGGTGCGCGAAGTACTCGCGCATCTGCTCCCACGTGCCCTGATCGCGCAGGTAATAGGACGGGCCGCTGCCGTTCACCGGTTCGACGCAGAGCTTGTCGAGTTCCTCGAGTGCCGAGGAGTCGGGCCCGATCTCGCCGACACCCTTACGCACATCCTCGAGGAACAGCTCTTCGAGACGGCCGCGCAGATACAGCAGTCCGGCGTTCCATTCCCAGCCGGCATCGACGCCGGCGAACCCGCGGTAGTGCAGCTCGTAACAGACGTACAGCGCCAGCTGCAGATCCAGTCCCGCCGGGTCGGCATCGGCGAGCGAGGTCTCGACTCTGGTCAGGTAGCGCAGCGGGGCCCGTTCGGCCAGCTGCTCGATCACTGACATCGAGATCGGACCACGGGGTTCAGGCAATCGGGGTTGCACCAGCGTCGGCATCACGTCGGCGTAGTTACCCACGTGCGGTGCGGCCAAACCGGGGGTGATCGGTGTCTCCGGTGCGCGCGGATCCCTGTACCCGTTCTGCGCCCCGCGACACACGTAATGAAGAGTTTTTCACATCGTGCGCATAACGCGATGACGATCTTGGTGCCCGGGTAACCGAGCGGCGAGCGCGCTTGAAGCGCTGGAAATTGTCCGATCGCCGAATCTCAGACAAGGGGTTAACGAGAACATGGCTGCACCGACCCGGACCGTCGAGTCCACCGAATCCGTCAAGAGCACCCTGATCGCGCAGCTGCGCACCGTGCTCGACCTGACGCACACCGAGATCCAGGTCGCCGAGACCCGGGTGTCGCAGGCGCGTACCGACGCGGTCCGCCGCGAACTGACCCAGAACGCCGAGAACGCCCGGCTCCGTGCCGCGGCGATCGAGAAGTCGATCCGCGAACTGGGCGGCTTCCCCGACGTCATCGGGCCGTTCCTGGGCCGGGCCGCGGCGGCGGTCAAGGCCCTCACCGAACAGGCCGAACCGTTCGACGAGGCGCTGCTCGGCGACCTCGCGCTCGAAGGCCAGCTGCTGGACCGGTCGCGGTACGTCAAGGCACTGGCCGTGGCCGCCAAAGAGCCGGACGTCGAGCAGTTGGCGACCCGTCTGATCACCGCGCACTCCGCGACGGTGGAATGGTTGACGACCGTCCTCGCCGAAGACGCCCTGGGCGGTCCGGCGGCGCTGCGGCGCACCCCGATGCAGGCCGCGGCCGGACTGGCCGTGAAGCTGGCGAACCTGCCGTTCACCTGGTCGACCCGGGGTGCCGAGCGGGTCGCCGAAGCCATCCGCTCGGTGCGGCCCGCGGTCGCCGACCTGGTCGAGCGTGGCTCGCACACCGGTGACGTCGCGGCGAAGGCGCTCTCGGGTGCCCGGGATTCCGCGCTGCAGGCCGCCGAGCGGATCACCCGCGAGCAGGGCGCCGAGGACGCCGCCGACCTGATCCACGCCGCGCGCGGTGCCACCGGAGTCCTCGACCCGGAGGAACTGCCGATCGCCGACTACGACGAGTTGAACGTCAACGACGCCGCCACCGCGGTCAAAGACCTCACCGACCCGTCCGACATCAGGACGATCGTGGCCTACGAGGAGGCGCACAAGAACCGCCAGCGTGTGGTGTCCGCCGCGCAGACCCGCCTGGCCGCCATCGCACAGGAAGTGGTCGGCATCAGCTGATCGCACCGCCGGCGGGGCGGAAGTCGTTGCTATTCGGTGCGAGGAAGGCTACGAACCGTTATATGAAAACAGACGGACGCCCTGCCGTGGTGGTGACCGCGGTCGCCTCCACCACGGCCCTCGCGCCGGACGCCGAGGCCACATGGGCGCAGTTGCTCGCCGGTCACAGCGGAATACGCACCATCGACGCGTCTTTCGTCGCGGAGTTCGACCTTCCCGTCCGGATCGGCGGGACGCTGACCGAGGAGTTCGACCCGCAGCTGAACCGGGTCGAGATCCGCAGGTTGTCGTACATGCAGAAGATGGCGCTGGTGCTCAACCGCCGGCTGTGGGAACAGGCCGGGTCACCGGACGTCGACACCCGGCGGCTGCTGGTGTCGGTCAGCCACGCGTTCGGCAGCACCCGCGACCTGGTCACCGCCTACGACGACTTCCGGTCCCGCGGCATGCGCGCCGTCTCACCGCTGGCCGTGCAGATGCACATGCCCAACGCGCCAGCGGCGGCGGTGGGCCTGGACCGCCAGGCCAAGGCGGGTGTGATCGCGCCGATGGCCGCCGACGCGTCCGGCGCCGCCGCGGTGGCCGAGGCATGGCGGCTGATCACGCTGGGGGAGGCCGACATCGCGATCTGCGGCGGTGTGGAGTCCAGGATCGAGGCAGTGCCGATCGCCGCGTTCCACAACCAGGGCCTGCTCGCCCACGACAACGACCATCCCGCAGCGGCGTGCAAACCGTTCGACCGGGCGCGCGACGGCATGGTCTTCGGCGAGGCCGGCGCGCTGCTGCTGCTCGAATCCGAGGAGCACGCGCGCGCCAGGAACGCACCGGTGCTGGCGCGGATGCTGGGGGTCGGCGTCACCGCGGACGCGCACCATTCGATCGAACCCGATCCCGACGGGGAACTCGCCGCGGCCGCGCTGGCCCGGGCGTTGCACCTCGGCGGTGTGCAGGCCGACGAGGTGGACCACGTCAACGCGCACGCGGCCGGCACCCGGGACGGCGACCTGTCCGAAGCGCGCGCGCTCAGAAAGGTCTTCGGCGGCCACCACCCCGCGGTGTGGGCGCCCAAAGCGGCACTGGGACATTCGATGGGTGCTTCGGGTGCGGTGGAGGCGGTGCTGACCGTGCAGGCGTTGCGGGACGCGGTGGTGCCACCGACGTTGAACCTGGAGACCGTCGATGCCGAGATCGATCTCGACATCGTCGCCGGGGCGCCGCGCCAGGGCCCGCTGAGGTGCGCGGTGAACGGCACCTTCGGCTTCGGCGGGCACAACGTCGCGTTGCTCTTCGGCAGCGCCTGAGCAGCCGCCGCCGGGGTGCCTGACTACTCTCGAGCGGTGACGATCTCCTACGACGAACGGCTGCGCGACCAGGTCCGGCAGCGGTTGGCCGGGCACGTCCGCCGGACGGTGACCGATCCGACGAAACGGCACGCCGCCGTCGCGGTCGTGCTCGTCGATTCCCTGACCGGCGAGGACCGGACGGATCCGGCGCCGGTCGAGGACTGGATCGCCGGCCGGCCGATGCCGGAGGACCTCGACGGCCACATGGTGAACGTGTCCGGCGGCGCGGCGTTCTTCCTGTGCCGCAGGGCTTCCCGCCTTTCGTCGCATGCAGCGCAGTGGGCGTTGCCGGGTGGGCGGCTGGACCCCGGTGAGACGGTCGTGGACGCCGCGTTGCGGGAGCTCGACGAGGAGCTCGGCGTCCGGCTGGACGAGACCACGGTGCTGGGACTGCTCGACGACTATCCGACCCGTTCCGGTTACGTCATCACCCCGGTGGTGGTCTGGGGCGGGGGCCGGCTCGATCCGCGCCCCGCACCCGACGAAGTGGCCGCGGTGTACCGCATCGGGCTGCACCAGCTGCTGCGCGAGGATTCGCCCCGGTTCATCACCATCCCCGAGAGCCCACGGCCGGTCGTGCAGATCCCGCTCGGCAACGACCTGATCCACGCGCCCACCGGCGCCGTGCTGCTGCAGCTGCGCTGGCTGTGTCTGGAGGGACGGCACGACCCCGTCGACGAGCTCGAGCAACCGGTGTTCGCCTGGGGATAGGCGACGGGAAACCGTCATGGGTCTCGCATTCCCGTTTCAGGACGTGCCGTTGGGGTAGACCACCTCTCGACAGCGAACTCCTCAGACACGGATGTAACCGACATGACACCCACCCAGCAGCGCGGACGACACCGGCACGTGAGCCGGCGATCCCCCCTCGGACACCGTCTCACCACGGTGTCGATGATGGGCGCCGCAGGAGTCGCAGGCTGGCTGTGGACGTCCGCGGTGGCACAGCCGCAGCAGGCACCCGCGCAGCAGCAACCCCCCGCGGCGGCGCAGGCCCCACAGGAGATCCACCGGGTCGGCCAGGTCATCGCCGCGTCCCGGGACTCGCTGACGACCACCACCCCGGACGGGCAGACCACCACGTTCCGCATCACCGCCGACACCGCCCGGATCGGTGAGCCGGGGACGCTGAAGAGCCATGTGGTGGTGCTGGGCGTCGTCCACGACGGGGTGGCGGTGGCCACTGCGATCGCCGACCAGGGCGCCGTTGGGCCCGACGGTCCGCCGATGGACTACGACCTGCCGACCTGAGCCGGTCTTCCGCCCGAGCATCGACCGTGGACCACGGCACCCCGAACGCGATGGCGGTCAGCGCGACCCTGCACTGCCTGACCGGTTGCGCGATCGGCGAGATCATGGGGCTGGTGATCGGCACGGCCGCCGGATTGACCAACGTCGTGACCATCGCGTTGAGCGTGGCGCTGGCCTTCTTCTTCGGCTACGCGCTGTCCACGCTGCCGCTGCTCAAGGCCGGCATGGCGGTGGGCGCGGCGCTGAGCCTGGTGCTCGCCGCGGACACCCTGTCGATCCTCACCATGGAGATCACCGACAACGCGGTGATGGCGCTCATCCCGGGAGCGATGGACGCGGGCCTGGTGAACCCGGTGTTCTGGGGCGGCATGATGATCGCGCTGACCGCGGCCTTCTTCGCCGCCTACCCCGTCAACCGGGTACTGCTCGGGCGCGGCAAGGGGCACGCGTTGACCCACCACCATCACGGAGCGGGCGGCACGGTCACCGGGGCGCGGCGGTTCATCCCGTCGCTGAGCACGCCGGCGCTGGTGGCCGCGATCATCTCGTTCATGCTCGGCGGCCTGGTGGTCTCGATCGCTGATCAGCTTGCGCCCGCTCATGAGAACGGTTCTGCGGCACGCCATTCGGCGATCGTCTCCGCCAGTCCGCCGGCGAGTACCGGCAGTTGAGGTACCAGCGTGAGACATCCGACGATCTGCAGCCGCCGGGCGTTGTCCATCACCCGCCGCACATCCGGGTCGGTGGGCCGCAGGTTCAGTCGCCGTGCCGCGGTGTCGTATTCGGCGACGGCATCGGGGGGCAGCATCGCGAGATCCCATTCCACGGGCCCACAGGTGATGTCCTCGAAGTCGGAGAAGCGGATGCCCGCCTTGGTCCGGATCACGTTGTGCGACGGCGCATCTCCCTGCAGCGGCTGCACCGGCACATGCGGGAACGCCGCCCCGAACGCGTCGCGGTCGCCCAGAACCCGCCGTAAGGCGTCGAATTCGGCATGGGCGCGCTCGATTTCGGCTGCGGTCAACACATCGACCGTCTCCAGGTCGGCGAGCATGTCGGGCAGGCCCTCGTTGAGCGGCGACAGGAACGGCAGCTCGCCGGGATAGCCGGCCAGCGCCCGGTGCAGCTCGACGCTGTAGGACATTTCGACACCGCGGTAGGGCTCATGGTCGTCGGCGAGGTCGGCCAGTTCCCAGAACGTCATCGAGAACCCGTCGCGGCGCACCGGGACACGGGGCACCAGCGGCGACGGCCTGACCACCGGAACGTCCTGAAGGTCGAGCCATGCCACGACGTCGAGCTCGCGCTGCTGGCGTGCCGTCTGCCGCTCGGGTTGGGTGCTGCCGGTCAGGACCACCGGGATACGGGCCACCACCGGTTCCGGCTGCAGATGCACGACGACGGAGAACACGTCGTGCAGGACGGTGCCGCCTTCGACCGTCAGCCCCAGATCACGGCCCGCGCCGATCGCGGCCTCCACCGCCCGCCGGGTCCGCTCCGCGATCTCGTCAGGTGTCACTGATCCCCGCATGGTCGAACGCGCGGCCGCGGCGCTCGGCCTGTGCGCTGCCGCTGAACAGACCGGAATCGGCCTGCGGGCGCCCGCGCTGCGCGTCCGGCCGGACCACCGGGCCGGACTCGCTCTGGTGCTCGATCCGCTGACGCGGCAGCGCGGCCGGATTCGTGCGTTGCAGCCAGGCGACCATGCCTTCGCGGATGTCGCAGCGCAGGTCGAACAGCGCGCCCGCGTTGGAGGCGCTGACCAGCATCCGTACCCGGACCAGCCCCTCCACCGCGTCGGTGACCTGCAGCACGCCGACGCGGCCGTCCCATTTGTCGTTCTCGCGCAGCATGCGGTCCAGTTCGGCGCGCATCGCGTCGAACGGGACGGTGAAGTCGACGTCGAGCTCTGCGGTGCCGAGCAGTTCGGTGGCGTTGCGGGTCCAGTTCTGAAACGGCGTGCTGGTGAAGTAGGTGCACGGCAACACCAGTCGCCGCTCGTCCCACAGATGCACGACGACGTAGGTCAGCGTGATCTCCTCGATGCGGCCCCACTCCTCCTCCAGCACCACCACGTCGCCGACGCGGATGGCGTCGGAGAACGCGATCTGGATACCGGCGAACACCGAGCCGAGCGAGGTCTGCGCGGCGAGGCCGGCGACCACGGTCAACACACCGGCCGAGGCGAACAGCGTCTTGCCGATGTCGCTGAAGGACGGGAACGTCATCAGCGCCGCCGCGGCGCCGAGCACCACCACCACCGCGACGACCAGCCGCCGCAGCACGGTCACCTGGGTCTTGATCTTTCGGCGATGCCGGTCGGCGTCGGTCAGTCCTTCGTCGCCTCCGGCGAAACGGGTGATCACCTGGCGTTCGACCACCCGGATCAGGCTGACCACGACCCAGGTGAGGGTCGCGATCAGCGTGATCACCAGGGTGTGGTCGAGCCAACCGCGCCAGCCCGCCTGCGCGTCCGTGGTGCGTCTGACGGCGGCGGAGGCCGCGATGACGATCAGGGTCGCGCGCAGCGGCATGCGGGTCAGGTGAGCGACGTCCGCCACTACCGCGCTGCGCCGGCCGAGCCGCAGCAGCAGCCAGGACACGGCCAGACCGAGCCCGTAGGCCATCGCGACGGCGCCTGCGATCCACGCGGCGGTGACGGCGAGATGAGTGGCTGAGGTCAATTCGATCGCGTCGTCCATCACCGCCCAGCGTTCCACAACAGCTTCGGGACGAAACGTCACAGCAACGCTTTGGCGACCTTGGCCTTGATCTTGTCGGGCAGCGCGTCGGCGACCGCAAGGTCGGGCAGCAGCGCACGTTCGCCCATGAGCGCCCGGAACACGGTGCCGATCGTCACGGTGTGGTCGGGGCGGTGGATCACCTCGACAGGGTCTCCGGCGCGGACGGTGCCCGGTTCGATGACCCGGAAGTACGCCCCGGGCAGGCCCGCCGCGGTGAACGTCTTCATCCAGCCCCGGATGCCGAGCCATTTCGCGAACGTCTGGCACGGGGTCCGCGGGCTGGTGACCTCCAGCAGCAGGCCGTCGTCACCGACCGCCCAGCGTTCGCCGATCAGGCAGGCGCTGAGGTCGATGCCGGACGTGGTGATGTTCTCGCCGAACACGCCGTTGCCGAGCTCGCGATCCAGCTCGCGCGCCCAGAAGTCCAGGTCCTCCCGGGCGTAGGCGTACACCGCCTGGTCGTCCCCGCCGTGGTACTTGCCGTCGCAGACCGAGTCGCCGACCACCCCGCTGCCGAGCCCGCCTCTGCGGGGGCCCGGGGCACGCACGGTCAGGGGTTCGGCACTGGGCCGCTTGTCGATTCCGGTCTTGCGCGATCCGAGGTCGAGAGGGGAGGTCGCCGTATTGACCGTCAGAACCGATGCCATACGCACAGCTAACCAGGCGCTGCGGGTGCGCTATTCCAGCAGTTCCCAGCTGTCGTTCTCGCCGACCGGTGCCGCGGTGATCCGCACGGTCCGTTCCTCGCCCTGGCCGTCGGCGGCGACGCAGTCGAAGGTGGTCCCGATCTCCACGGCCTTGAGTCCGTCACCGCAGTCGACGGTGACTGCGAACCCCAGCTGATTCGACAGGTCGTCGGTCAACGCCGTTGCGGTGTCCTGCAAGTCGTAGAGGGTGTCTCTGGTGCTGAAGTCGACGTTGTAGTCGTCGTCGGTGATGGTGGACGCGACCCGGACGGTCTGTCCGCCGACCTCGGCGGTGCAGTCGAAGGTGTCACCCGTGCCGGGGTCCGGCGACTGCTCGGGGCACTCCACGTTGGAGACCTGTTGGTCTATCGACGAGTAGCTGCTGTTGAGTTCGTCGGTGATGGCCTTCTCGAGCTTCTCGTAATCCAGCCCGCCGCCGAACGAGAACTGGCACGCCGACGCGACCAGCGCGGCGCCGCAGGCGGCCAGAACGGAACGGGCGGCCTTGACGACGGCGGTCGGTGACATGGCTGAAGATCATATGGAGCCGAGTTCGGCGGAAGGTCACAAATCCGATAAATTGTCGGGCACGTCGACCGCGTATTTCCGCAGCACCTCCAGTGGCACCGACTCGAGAGTGCGCTCGTGCGTCGCGGCGAGCACCACCGGGCAGGCGAACCCGTCCTCGTGTGCCCGCAGCCAGTTCAGCGCCGTCACGCACCAGCGGTCGCCGGGCACCAACCCGGGGAACCGGTAGGCCGGCATCGGCGTCGACAGGTCGTTGCCGATCGAGCGCTGATGGTTGAGGAACTCGGCCGTCACCACCGCACAGATCGTGTGCCGGCCCCGGTCCTCGTCGCCGGTGCTGCAGCACCCGTCACGGTAGAAACCGGTCATGGGTTCGGTTCCGCACGGGTCCAGCGGAGTGCCGAGCACGTTTCGATCCACCATCGGTTCAGTATCGCCGAGTCAGATGCTGAGCCGCCGGTACCGCTGCAGGCGCCGCAGGCCGGGCCCGGGCGCAGCACCCGGCACCGGGGTCAGCGCCGTGCGCATCCGTTCCCGCACCACGTCGACGTCGAGGTTCATCCCGATCGCGACCAGGCTGTTGGCCACCGCGTTCGGCGGCGCGACCGCGATGTGCACCGACGGGCCCACCACGTTGACGCTGTAGCGGCGGGTGGTGGCCCGGTAGCGCACCGCGACCGTGCCCTTCAACCGGTACACCCGCGCGGGCGGTTCTTCGAGCAGGTCGATGACCGCGCCGGGATCCACGCATCCCTGGCCGGTCACCGTCACCGAATCCGCGTGGGTGTGGTCGTGGTCGTGGTCGTGGTCGTGGTCGTGCGGGTCGGTGTCGGACCACAACTCACGGAACGTCAGCTGCCCGGCGTGGTCGGTGTCCGCGGCGACGTCGTAGAGCAGCGCCGGATCGATGCGCCCGGCTGTGACGCCGACCAGGTACGCGTGCGGGTTCAGCTCGCGGACCCGCCGCTCGATGCGCTCGAGCGCGGCGCCGCGATCTGTTTCGGGAATCCGGTCGAGCTTGTTGACCACGACGAGGCTGGCGGCGGCGTAGCGGGCCGGGGGAGCGGCGTCGCGATCGACGGTGTCGAAGTGGGTCGCCGCGTCGATCACGTCGACGACGCCACCCGGCCGGACACCGTCGACGCCGCTGAACCGGATGATCCGCGAGACGGCCACCGGATCGGCCAGCCCGCTGGCCTCGACGATGATCGCGTCCAGACGCAGCCGGGGATCGGCGAGACGGGCCAGCGCCGCGTCCAGACCGCCCTCGTCGGGCAGACAGCAGATACATCCGCCGGCGATCGACGCCGGTTCGTCGACCTGGCCGGTGACCAGACCGGCATCGACATTGAGTTCGCCAAAGTCGTTGATGACCACGCCGATCCGCGCATCGGGGCTGCGTAGCACGTGGTTCAGAAGTGTCGTCTTGCCCGCTCCGAGATAGCCGGTCAACGCGATGACGGGTATCGGCTGCACAGGTGCGCAGGTTACAGGTGCCCGACGTCGGCTCACCAGCCACGACAACGCCGCGAAGTGAGTACGATGACATCCGCTCCGCATTCGTCGGCGCATTGGGGGCATTCCGTGCAGGATGGAACAGACAGCGGCGACAACGCGGCGACACGCACCGTTGACGCGGCCGCGAATCTTCCTGCGCTGAAGGCGTTGTTGCGGATCTCCGAGGCGGTCTCGCGGGCGAACTATTTCGACGAGGTCCTGGAGGTCATCGCCGAACAGGCCATGGCGGCGCTGGGGGCGGCGTCGCTGTCGATCCGTCGGCGGGAACCCGACCGGGAAGCGTTGCGCACCTTGATCCAGGTCGGTGATCCCACGCCGGCCATGCAGGGCGAGCTCGCCGCTCCCGTCATGGTGGGTGACTCGCTGTGGGGGGAGATCTGGGCGACCGGCGCCGCGGCCGCCGCTTCGGCCACGGCGAGGCCCAGTTGCTGCAGGCGATCGCCGCGCACACCGCGGTCGCGATCGGCCGCTCGGAGTTGTTGACGACGGTGTGGCAGTACGCGTTCGAGGATCCGCTGACCGGTATCGCCAACCGGCGCGCCATCGATCGTCACATGAGCGAAATCGACTGGGATTCTTCGTATCCCGTCGCTCTGATGTGTGACCTGGACGGCTTCAAACGGATCAACGACCAGGAGGGCCACCCGGCCGGGGACCGGTTGCTGCGCGGCGTGGCCCGGGAACTCGAGCGGTTGACGTCGACGATCGACGGGGCGGTGGCGGCACGGCTGGGCGGTGACGAGTTCTGCGTGCTGATGCCCGATGCCACGCTGGCCGCGGCGCAGGTCTTCGCCATGGATGCGACGACAGCCATCCGCACCTCGGTGACGTCCGCGGTGACCGTGTCCTGGGGAGCCGCCGCGGCCGGCCCCGAAATCCGCAACGGTGACGCACTTCTCGCGGCCGCCGACACCGCGTTGATGGAGGCCAAACGCCAGGGCCCTGCGCACTACAGCACCGCGGAGGCGGCAGCGGCGGTGCCGGCCGCGACCGGTCGCCGGGTCACCGAGGAGCGGCCCCCGCTCGAGCGGCTGCCCCAGATTGTCGTCGAAATGCTCACGCAGCAGCCCGATTTGACGTTGACGTCCGCGTTGGAGTTGCTTGCGATGCAGGTGCAGCAGGTCACCGGGGTCGCTGCGTGGGCGATCTCGGCGTGCACGTCCGACGGCACCGCGTTGCGCACCGTTCGCTGCCTTGACTGCGTGCGCCGCGAGGAATCCGGACTCTCGGTGATCACCGACCTCGGGCCGTCGTGCTACGACCTGGCCGAGTTCCCGGCATCGGCGCGCGCCGTCACCGAGGGCACGACGTTCGTCGCGGCGCTCGGGATGGCCGGCTCCGATCCGGCCGAGACGGCGCTGCTGGCCCGGCTCGGATACGACGCGGTGCTCGGGGTCGGAGTGCTCGCCGGCCACCAGAACTATCTGCTCGAATTCTTCTCCCACGACGGGCATCAGGACCTGATCCGGATCGCACCACTGGTGCACGTTCTGGGGGTGTACTGCGCGTCCCGGCTCAACGAAAGCCGGCAGTGCCACCGTCGACCATGACCGTCTGTGCGGTGACGTAGCGGGATTCGTCGCTCAGCAGGAAGCACACCACGGGACCGATGTCGGTGCCGACGTCACCGAGCCGGCCCATCGGGACGCTGCGCAGGCTGCGTTCGTAGGCCTCGGGCGCCATCTCCCGCCACGCCCGGATACCGTCCGACTCGGCGAACGGGCACACCACGTTGACCCGGATTCCGTCCCTGGCCCATTCCATCGCGGCGGCTTTCGAGATCCCGCGGATCGCCTCCTTCGCGCCGGCGTAGGCGCCGAACTTCGGTTTCCCCAGGGTGCCCGATCCGGAGCCCAGGTTGACGATGCTGCCGCCCCCGTTGCCGAGCAGAATCGGGTACACCGCCTGCATCAACTCGAAGGTGGCCCGCGGCCCCACATCGAAGACCAGGTCGTAGTCCTCGCGGGTGATGTCCTGGAAGCGCTTGGGTTCGTTGGTGGCGATCGCGTTGTTCACCAGGCCGTGCACCGTGCCGAACGCATCCACCGCCGCGGCGACGATGCGCTGCGCACTGGTCGGATCGCGCAGGTCGGCGGGCAGCGCGCGGACCGGCCGGGCGCCCTCGGCGAGCGCTTCGACCGTGGCTGCGAGCAGCTGCTCGTCGCAATCCACGGCCAGGACCGATGCGCCGCGGGTCAGCAGCGCCGAGGCGATGCCCCTGCCCACTCCGCGGGCCGCGCCGGTGACGATCACGGCGCGACCGTCGAGCAGGGTGGGCGGAACCGTCGGTGTCACGCCCGTCACGGTAGGGCAGGCAACTGGTTCTTGACGACCACTCCGTCCTTGACGATCACGGCGAGATTCCGGCCCGGGTCGCCCAGCAGGCCGAGGTCGGTGGTCGGATCGCCGTCGACGAGCAGCACGTCGGCCCACGCGCCGACGGTGATCTCCCCGAGTCGGGCAGCCCGGTACGGGTCGCGCTCACCGGCCAGCCGGAACAGCTCGGCGTTGCCCGACGTCAACATCTTCAGCGCGTCGACGCTGGACATGTAGTCGCCGAGCCGCACCGCCATCGCGCTCTGGAGGTCGTCGCGGGAGGGTTCGAACAGCAAATCCGTTCCCCACGCCACTTTCACGCCGTGCTTGGTGGCCCAGGTGTACAGCTGGTCGGTGCCCGCACAGATCTCGCGGTTCTTCTCGGCGCTGTCCGGGTTGAGGAAGCTGTGGTCGTGTTCGGCGAAGGGCTGGGTGGACAGCCAGACGCCGCGCTCGGCGAGCATCGCGACGGTCGGTTCGTCGGCGAGGTGACCGTGCTCGATCGACTTCACACCGGCCTCGACGGCACGGCGGATCCCGGTCACGTTGTACACGTGGGTGGCCACGTAGGTGCCGTAGTCCTCGGCGGCCTGCACCGCGGCCCGCAGTTCCGGTCCGGTGAACTGCACCGTGTACAACGGGTCGTACAGCGACGCGGCGCCGCCGCCGACCATCAGCTTGATCTGCGAGGCCCCGAGTTTCAGCTGCTCGCGTACCGCCGCGAGCATCCGGTCGGCGCCGTCGGCGACCCGCATGAAACCGATCTGTTCGGCACGGGATTCCTTGCCGCCGAGGGCCGTCGGTGTCTCGTAGACGAAGCCGAAGTCCCCGTGGCCGCCGGTCTGTGAGATCGCGGCCTGGCTCGGATAGATCCGCGGGCCGAGCTCCGGTCGCGCGTCGACGACCTTCTTGATGCCCGCGGTGTCCCCGGCCATGTCGCGCACGGTGGTGAACCCGCGCAGCAGTGTGTCCCTGGCTCCGGCCAGGGCGGCGGCGGCCAGCTGGGTCTGGGATCCCATCGCCAGATCGAGCAGGGTGTTGGCCATTCCGACGAGATGGACGTGCGCGTCGCTCATGCCGGGCATCAGGGTGCGCCCGCCCCCGTCGATCACCGTGGTCCCGTCGGTCTCGGCGACCGGGGAGGGCTCCACCGCGGCGACGGTGCGTCCCTCGATCAGCACGTGACCGTCGGTGACCCGGCCGGAGAGCCCGTCGAAGATCCTGACGTTCTTGATCAGCAGACGTTGTCCGTCCGAGCCGGCTGCGGCCACCCTGGCTACCTCCTCGTGTCCCGGGCAACGTTAGCCGAACGGCGGAAGGGGCCGGGCCCGCCGGGCCCGACCCTTCCAGGGTGCCGCTGTCCGTCAGGTCACGGGGCGGGAATGGTGGCGCAACCGATGCCCGGGATGCAGCCGGCGGCTCCACCGGGACCGGCGGGGGCGGGCGGGCCACCGGGGGGCGAGGCGGGGGGGCCCCCCGGGGCGGGGGGGGCCCCGGTGGCAACCGGGGGAGTGGGAGCGCGTGGGGGAGGGGAAGGGGGGAGGAAGGGGGGGGGGCGCGATG
>NZ_LMVQ01000566.1 GCF_001545925.1 Mycobacterium sp. NAZ190054
TCCCACGCCCACGGCCTCGACGGCATCCACTTCTTCACCCGCCAAAAAGCCATCACCGCCCGCTGGCTCGACCCCAGCCACGGCGGCATCAACCTCGGCTTCCCCCAAAACGCCTAACCCCACACACACGGCGCAGAGCTGACGACAAGTCCGGTCCCAATCGCCGAGAGCCATCGCCGAGGCCGGCTGCTCCGGTGCGGTCTGCTCGTCGATGCCGGGTACGGCGGTGCTCGGGCTGGAGCTGGCGCCCTGAACGGCCGTCAGCGCACGAGCACCGTATCGGCCAGCACGTACACCGCCACCGCGAACACCAAGTAGGCGAACCAGTGCCGGAGACGCCTGGTGTCGAGTCCGGTTCCGAAATGTCCGGCGATCAGCGACCCGGCGATCGCGGTGCCGACAAACGCTGTCGCGATGGCCCAGTCGATGTCGGCGCCGCTCAGATGGGACAGCACGCCCGCCACGGAGTTCGCGACGATGATCACCAGGGAGGTGCCTACGGCGATGGGCATCTCGACGCCGAGCATCAACACCAGTGCGGGGATGATCAGGAACCCCCCACCGACGCCGAAGAGTCCGGTGAGGAGACCGACGAGGAACCCGGCCGGTATCGAGCGGGGCGCGCAGCGGCGCCAGTTGATGCCCCCGTCGCCCACTCGGCACGCCGTCCCCGTTCCGGCATTGTCCTGCAGCATTCGAATCGCGGCCATGACCATCACCGCCGCGAAACCGATCATCAGCACCGGCTGAGGCAGATGCCCGCCGATGGCGGTGCCGATAAAGGTGGCGGGGATGCCCGCAAGCGCGAACACCGCCGCCAGCCGCCACTGCACTTGGCCGGCGCGGATTTTCGGCAGCACGCCGACCGCCGAGGCCGTGCCGACCACGATCAGCGACATCGGGATCGCGTGTTGTATATCGAGCCCCAGCACGTACACCAGGGCCGGTACGGCCATGATGGAGCCCCCGCCGCCGAGCAAGCCCAGGAGCACACCGATGACGGCGCCGACGGCCAGAGCCACAACCATGGTCATGGCATGCCCCGGTTCAGGCGTTCTGGGCGGCTAGTTCCCAGGCGCCGTATCCGCCCAGGATGTCACTCACATCCGTGAATCCGTTGCGCCGCAGGAGGCTCGCGGCCACGGATGACCGATACCCGCCCGCGCAGAACACCACCGTTGGTTTGGTCCGGTCCAACTCCCCCATCCGGGCGGGCAACTGGCCCACCGGGACAGGGACAGCGTTCGGGATGGTCCCCGCTGCGACCTCGCCGGGGTTGCGGACGTCGACGATCTGCAGGTCTTTGAGCTGGGCCGCCCGTTCGTCGAATGCCTTGGCGGTCAACCGCGACGCGATGACGACATCGTCCTGGTGGGTGAACATCGTCCGGTCGGGGTCGGCGATGTAACCGATGACGCGGTCAAAGCCGATGCGACCCAACCGATTCTTGCCCTCCAACTCCCGGCCGGGCTCGGTGAACAGCACGATATCGACGTCAGCCTTGAGCACCGACCCGGCGAACTCGGCGTAACGACCCTGCAGCCCGATGTTGATCGCCTGACGTAGATGACCTTGCGCGAAGTCCTCGGGGGTACGGCCGTCGACCAGGACGGCGCCATCGTCGATCGCCTGCCGCGCCTGGTGATAGGTCATCGCGGCCGGCATCTCCGATTCGTCCAGCAGTTCGCGATCCTTGCGGTTGAGGATGGCGTCGTAGACGAAGTAGCCGGGCGCTGGGGGCTGGCCCTCGGTGACCAGTTTCACGAAGCTGCCCTTGTCAGGTGCCCGCAGCGCATAGTTGGTGGCTTTCTGATCGCCGATGGTCGACCACAGATCGGTCGACAGGTTCTTGCCGCACGCCGATCCGGCTCCGTGTGCCGGAAACACCCTGGTTGCATCGGGCAAGGTCATCAGTTTGTCGTGCAGTGAGTCATAGAGCTTGTCCGCCAATTCCTCCCGGGTGAAGCCGATCGAGGACAGCAGGTCGGGACGACCGACGTCACCGATGAACAGCGTGTCGCCGGTCATCACCCCGTAGGGCACGTGGTCGTCGGCATGCTCGTAGACAACCACACTCATCGATTCGGGAGTGTGTCCCGGAGTGTGCCGGAATTCCAGGGTGACATCACCGAGTGGGTACCGTTGCCCGTCTTCGACACCCATCGATTCGAACTCGGTTTCGGCGACCGAAGAGTAGACGATCTTCGCGCAGGTGGCCTTGGCAAGCTCGAGGTGACCGGACAGAAAGTCGGCGTGGAAGTGCGTCTCGATGACCAATTCGATGGTCAGTCCCCGTTCCCCGGCATCGGCCACATACTCGGCCACATCGCGCTGCGGGTCGACAACCACGGCGCGGCCGGTGGTTTCGTCCCCGATCAGGTATGACGCATGCGACAAACAATCCAGGTAGTACTGCTGAAAGAACATCTGCTCCTCCTCGTGGCGGCCGCGGTAACACGGTGGCGTGATACCCCTACAGGTATCTCAATGTACCCCCAGGGGTATATTGTTCCCCGAACCTGAGAATACCCACGGGGGTATAGTTGCCATGTGTTCCACGATACCCCCGCCCGTACCTCAGGCCGAGGGTCCAAGGTCACCGCTTCCGTAAGGAGTCGCCAGCATGACCAGGACGGCCGGCATCGCGATGGCGGCGTGACCGCGTGGTCCGCCAGTGGACTGGAAGTCGCGGAGGGCAGGCAGCGCTGGGATCCGGAACGCCAGGTGCGACTGCTCACCAACACGTGTGCCATGGGAACGGCACTGTCCAGATTGCCCTACAACCGGACTGCGAACCCCGATGCCACGTCCGTTGTCGCCGCACTCATCGGCTCGCGAGACGGACGTGGGAATATACCCCCGCGGGTACCATGTTCTCCAGTGTCAAAGAGGAGTTGAACCATGACTGGTGACGAAGACAGCATCACCGCGGTGCTGAACCGGTTGCGCCGGGCGCAGGGTCAGCTGGCCGGTGTGATCTCGATGATCGAGCAGGGCCGCGACTGCAAAGACGTGGTGACACAGCTGGCCGCGGTATCCCGGGCACTAGACCGGGCTGGTTTCAAGATCGTCGCGACCGGCCTGCGGGAGTGCATCGCCGGCGAGGCGGCAGACGGTTCGGCCCCGATGACCGAGGCCGAACTGGAGAAGCTGTTTCTCGCGCTGGCGTGAGCGCTCTCGGTTCGCGACCTCGAACCAGCCGCCGCCGTAATTCGTCGACTCGACGAGGCAGTCAGCGACCAAACGCGGCACGCAACCCGTTCTCGGCGGTTGCCAATGCCGGCCGGCGGCCCCGCCGGCCGTGTGGCTGCTCAATGCCCCGGAGGGTGGCCACACGACACGGACGTCGGCTCGCCGCGGACGGAACCGCACGAACGGTGAATCGTCAGAGGATGTAGAGCATCTCCTGATAGGTCGGCAGCGGCCAGAGGTCGTCGGCGACAACACATTCCAGCGCGTCGGCGGCGGCACGGACCGCGTCCATCGCCGGGAGCAGCGCCTTCTGGGCGTGTGTCGCCTCGTCGAGTGCCGACTCTGCCGAGTGGCCCAACGCCGCCTTCAGCGCACCCAGGGCGGTGGTCAGATCGGCGATGGGCGCCGACACCGACTGCAGCAGCGTGGTATCCGCGTCCACACCGGCGGCCTTCAGCGTCGCGACATTCTGGGCCAGCTCGGTCTGGTAGCGGATCGCCGCGGGCAGGATCACGGTGGTGCCGAGTTCCAGCGCGAGCTTGGCCTCGACCGCGATCGTCAACGCGTACTGCTCCAGGCGCACTTCGTAGCGGCTGTGCAGTTCCCGTTCGCTGAACACGCCGTAGCGCTCGAACACCTCGACCGCGGCGGGCTTGATCAGCTCGGGAATCGCGTCGAGCGTGGTCTTCAGGTTCGGCAGGCCGCGCGCCGCGGCCTCGACCTGCCAGTTGTCCGAGTATCCGTCGCCGTTGAAGACCACGGCCCCGTGTTCGGTGATGATCTCGGTGAGCAGCTTCTGCACCGCCGCATCGAAATCCTGGCCGTCGGCGACGGCCTTCTCCAAGACGGTCGCCATGTAGTCGAACGAGTCGGCCATGATGGTGTTCAGGATGATCATCGGCACCGCGACGGTCTGACCCGAGCCCGGCGCGCGGAACTCGAAGCGGTTCCCGGTGAACGCGAACGGGCTGGTGCGGTTCCGGTCGCCGGGGTCGGTCGGCAGCGTCGGCAGCGTGTCGACCCCGATGTGCATGACGCCCTTGCCTTTCGACGACGTCGCCGCACCCTTGGCGATCTGTTCGAACACATCGGCCAGCTGCTCGCCGAGGAAGATCGAGATGATCGCCGGTGGTGCCTCGTTGGCGCCGAGCCGGTGGTCGTTGGTCGCCGAGGCCACGGACACCCTGAGCAATCCGCCGAACTTGTGCACCGCACGGATGATCGCGGCGCAGAACACCAGGAACTGGGCGTTCTCGTGCGGGGTGTCCCCGGGCACCAGCAACGAGCCGAGTTCGGCGTTGCCGACCGAGAAGTTCACGTGCTTGCCCGAACCGTTGACACCGGCGAACGGCTTCTCGTGGAACAGGCATTCCATCCCGTGCTTCTTGGCCACGGTCTTGAACACCGTCATCAGCAGTTGCTGATGGTCGGAGGCGATGTTGGCGCGCTCGAACATCGGGGCCACCTCGAACTGTGCCGGGGCGACCTCGTTGTGGCGGGTCTTGGCCGGGATACCGAGCTTGAACAGCTCACGCTCGGTGTCCATCATGAAGCCGAGCACGCGTTCGGGAACGGCGCCGAAGTAGTGGTCGTCGAATTCCTGCCCCTTGGGCGGCTTGGCCCCGAACAGGGTGCGGCCCGCGTTGACGAGGTCGGGCCGCGCCAGGAAGAAGTGCCGGTCGATCAGGAAGTACTCCTGCTCCGGCCCGCAGAACGACACCACCTTCTGCAGATCCTTGTGCCCGAACAGCGTCAGAATCCGCTCGGCGTGCACGCCCATCGCCTGCTGGCTGCGCAGCAGCGGGGTCTTGTAATCCAACGCCTCACCGGTCATCGACACGAACACCGTCGGGATGCACAGCGTGTTGCCGTTCGGGTTCTCCAGGATGTAGGCCGGGCTCGTGACGTCCCAGCCGGTGTAGCCGCGCGCCTCGAACGTGCTGCGCAGCCCCCCGGACGGAAAGCTGGACGCGTCCGGCTCACCCTGGATCAGCGTCTTACCGGCGAACTCCGCCAGCGTCTCACCGTCGGAGATGGGTTCCAGGAAGCTGTCGTGCTTCTCCGCCGTGAGCCCGGTCATCGGGTAGAAGACGTGGGCATAGTGGGTGGCGCCCTTGGACAGCGCCCAGTCCTTCATCGCCGAAGCCACCGAGTCGGCGATCGCCGGGTCGAGTTTGGCGCCCTTCTCGATCGTGGCGACCACGGACTTGTACACCGACTTCGGCAGCCGCAGCTGCATCTCGGCCTTGGTGAAGACGTTGGCGCCGAAGATCTCTCCGGGCGCCTCGGTCGGGTCGAAGCTGATCGCCGGAGGGACATAGGCCTCGACGTTGTTGATCGCCTGCAGGCGGACCGCATTACCGCTCAATGGACTTCCTCATCGGTGCGTCGTCCGGATCTGCTTTCACGGACGGTTGACCGGCCCACACTAGGAACGATCGATGCCGAACTTGTTACGCGGGCATCAAAGTCGCGATTCAGACGTAACGGGCGGTCATCTCACGCCACCTGCGGTCGATCTGGGCCGCCAGGTCGATCTCCGCGGCCACCGCGGCGAGGGCGGCCGCGACGATGGACGCCGGCTCGCGGTCCAGGACCACCAACCCGATCGCCGGACGCGGGCCGTGCTGGGCCATCGGCCGGGCGGCGAAGCCCTCGGGCAGCCCCAGCTGGGACAGCCACGCAGTGGAGGCGATGGTCGCCCGCCGCGAATGCGTCAGGTGCGCGAAGAGTGCGTCGACCGAGTCCGCTTCCACCGCGGGACGATAGCCGGCGCCCTCGGCGGCCATGTTCGCGTCGAGGATGCGCCGATTCCGCATCGTGGTCGTCAACGCGCACAACTCCATCGCTGCGGCGTCTGACCAAGCCACCTCGGCTGTCTCCTCCCGGCGCATCAGCGGGTGGTCCGCCGGGGCGACCAGCACGTACTGTTCCCGGTACATCTCGACCGAACGCGTACCCGGCGGCGCTTCGTCGTCGAGGTACGTCAAACCGGCATCGATCTCGAAATCGGCGAGCCGCCTGGCGATCTCACGTGAGGACAACGCCTCGATGCGGACCGAGGCCGCCGGATTCCGGCTCAGGAACTCCGCGGTGACGAACGGACTGGCCGGTACCGCCGTCGGTATCGCGCCGAGCCGGGCCGTCACGGTCAGCCGTCCCCGCATACGTTCGAGATCGGCGAGCATCTCGTCGCGTTCCGCGGTGATCCGCTGGGCCCAGGTCACCACCCGGCGCCCCTCTTCGGTGAAGCCCTCGAACCGCTGCCCGCGCTGCACGATGACCACACCCAGGTCACGCTCCAACCGGCGGATCGCCACCGACAGCGTCGGCTGACTCACATGACAGTGCGCCGCCGCTCGCCCGAAATGGCGCTCCGCGGCGAGCGCCAGCAGGTAGTCCAGGTGCTGCAACAGCACATCGCCCCCCTTCCGGTGTCCGGCGTGATAGACAGCGTCTATCACTGCATGTGAAATACCAAATGCTCGCCGTCCAGCATCGGGGCCGGGTCAGTGTGTCCGCGGTCTAGATTGGAACCCATGGCCACCGCGAAGGACGTCGACGCCGACTACGACGAGCAGCGCCTGAAGGTCAGCGGCGCCAAACGTGAGGCCGCCGGCGTGAAAGCCGTGATGGTCAGCATGCAGCGCGCGCTGCAGCAGATGGGTCCGCTGCGCACAGCCACCACGCTGGCCAGACTCAACCAACGTCACGGCTTCGACTGCCCCGGCTGCGCGTGGCCCGAGGAGCACGGCGGCCGCAAGGTGGCCGAGTTCTGCGAGAACGGCGCCAAGGCCGTCGCCGAGGAAGCCACCAAGCGCGTGGTCACCCCGGAGTTCTTCGCCCGCCACACCGTCGCCGAACTCGATTCCAAGCCCGAGTACTGGCTGTCCCAGCAAGGCCGCCTGACCCACCCGATGGTGCTGCGGCCGGGCGACGACCACTACCGGCCGATCGGGTGGGACGACGCCTACCGGCTGATCGCCGACGAACTGCGCGCGCTCGACGACCCGGACCAGGCCGTCTTCTACACGTCCGGGCGCACCAGCAACGAGGCCGCGTTCCTCTACCAGTTGTTCGTGCGCAGCTTCGGCACCAACAACCTGCCGGACTGCTCCAACATGTGCCACGAATCCTCGGGTACCGCGCTCATCGACGCGATCGGCATCGGCAAGGGCTCGGTCACCGTCGAGGACCTCGTCCAGGCCGACCTGATCGTGGTCGCCGGGCAGAACCCCGGCACCAACCACCCGCGCATGCTGTCGATCCTGGAGAAGGCGAAAGCCAACGGCGCCAAGGTGATCGCGATCAACCCGCTGCCCGAGGCCGGCCTGATCCGGTTCAAGGACCCGCAGAAGGTGCACGGCGTGGTCGGCGGCGGGGTGCCGATCGCCGACGAGTTCGTCCAGATCCGGCTCGGCGGGGACATGGCGTTGTTCGCCGGCCTGGGCCGGCTGTTGCTGGAGGCCCAGGACAAGGCCGGCCCGCACGCCCAGATCGTGGACCGCGATTTCGTCGCCGCGCACACCGCCGGTTTCGCCGAATACGAAACCCGCACCCGCGCTGTCGATCTCGACACCGTTCTGGAGGCGACCGGCATCGGCTACGAGCAGCTCGAGCGTGTCGCGGCGATGATGGCGACCTCCCGGCGCATCGTGGTGTGCTGGGCGATGGGCCTGACCCAGCAGAAGCACGCGGTGCCCTCGATCAGCGAGATCTGCAACCTGCTGTTGATGCGCGGCATGATCGGCAAGCCCGGCGCGGGGCTGTGCCCCGTCCGCGGCCACTCCAACGTGCAGGGGGACCGCACGATGGGGATCTGGGAGAAGATGCCCGAGCGGTTCCTGGCCGCGCTCGACGCCCGGTTCGGCATCCACGCTCCGCGCGACCACGGCTACGACACCGTCGACGCGATCCGCGCGATGCGGGACGGCAAGGCCACGGTGTTCATGGCCATGGGCGGCAACTTCGTCTCCGCCACCCCGGACACCGGTGTCACCGAGGCCGCGCTGCGCAACTGTGCGCTGACCGTGCAGGTGTCGACGAAACTCAACCGCAGCCACCTCGTACACGGCCGCACCGCGCTGATCCTGCCGTCACTGGGCCGCACCGACCGCGACGTCCAGGCCGGCGGCAAGCAGCTGGTGTCGGTCGAGGATTCGATGTCGATGGTGCATCTGTCCCGCGGGAGCCTGCGACCGCCGAGCGACCAGGTGCGCAGCGAGGTCGCGATCGTCTGTCAGCTGGCCCGCACGGTGTTCGGTCCCGAGCATCCGGTGCCCTGGGAGACGTTCAACGCGGACTACGACACGATCCGCGACGCGATCGCCGCCGTGGTCCCCGGCTGTGCGGACTACAACCGCAAGGTGCGCGCTCCGGATGGGTTCCAGTTGCCCCACCCGCCCCGCGATTCACGCGAATTCCGCACCGCCACAGGGAAGGCCAACTTCGCCGCGTACCCGATCGAATGGGTGCCGGTGCCCGACGGCAGGCTGGTGCTGCAGACGCTGCGCAGCCACGATCAGTACAACACCACGATCTACGGCCTCGACGACCGCTATCGCGGTGTGAAGGGCGGGCGCCGGGTGGTGTTCGTCAACCCCGCCGACCTGGACAGGTTCGGCCTGTCCGACGGTGACCGCGTCGACCTGATCTCGGAGTTCACCGACGCCGACGGCCGGCTGCAGGAGCGGTGCGCGAAAGACTTCGCCGTGATCGCCTACCCGACCCCGGAGGGCAACGCCGCGGCGTACTACCCCGAGACCAATCCGCTTGTCCCCTTGGACCACACCGCGGCGAAATCGAACACACCGGTCTCGAAGGCGATCGTGATCCGGTTGGAGCGGACCTGACGTGGGCCGGGTGACGGCGCGGCGGCGCGTCCGCCATGTGACGGCGGACGACGCCGTCGCACGGCCTGACACGCTGGTGGTCGAGGAGCCGCTGGAGATCCGGGTCAACGGCGCGCCGATCACGGTCACGATGCGCACACCGGGCTCCGATGTCGAGCTGGCCCAAGGGTTTCTGCTCACCGAGGGCGTCGTGGGCGGCCGCGAGGACATCGTGTCGGTGCGTTACTGTCGGGGCGCCGACGAAGACGGCGTCAACACCTACAACGTCCTCGACGTGACGCTGGCACCGCACGTGCCCGCCCCCGAAGTGGATCCCACCCGGAACTTCTACACGACGTCATCGTGCGGTGTCTGCGGCAAGGCCTCACTGGACGCGGTGCGATTGATCAGCAAGCACGCCCCCGGTGACGACCCGGCGACCGTCACCGCGGACACGCTCTCGACGCTGCCCGGCAAGCTGCGCGGCGCCCAGAAGGTGTTCGCCGCCACCGGGGGGCTGCACGGCGCCGCGCTTTTCGGCACCGACGGCACCGTGCTGGCGGTCCGTGAGGACATCGGCAGGCACAACGCCGTCGACAAGGTGATCGGGTGGGCGCTGGAGAACCGGCGGATCCCACTCGGCGACACCGTGTTGTTGGTCAGTGGACGCGCATCTTTCGAACTGACCCAGAAAGCGGTGATGGCCGGCATCCCGGTGCTCGCCGCGGTGTCGGCCCCGTCGTCTCTGGCGGTCGACCTGGCCGCGCAGTCCGGGCTCACGCTGGTGGCCTTCCTGCGCGGCGACTCGATGAACGTCTACACGCGCCCGGACCGCGTCGTGACCTGACGGCCTCACGCGATCTCCAGGCTTTCTCCACACAATCTCCAAGCACCCGCACCACGGCGGCGGCGAGCATCGACGCCATGCCACACGTCCTCATCGCGTCCTGCCCGCCCGTCGGGCACATCTCACCGCTGCTGAACGTCGCACGCGGGCTCGTCGCGCGCGGTGACCGCGTCACGGTGCTCACCGCCGCCCGTCACGCCGACAGGATCAGGGCCGTCGGCGCCGATCCCCGGCCGCTGCCCGCAGCCGCCGACTACGACGATTCGGCGTTCGACGACGACCTGCCGGGCCGGGCCGACACCTCGGGCATCGCCCGGATCAACTTCGACATCGAGCACGTCCTCGTGCGTCCGCTGCCGCATCAATTCAGCGCGCTGCAGGAGGTGTTGGCCGACAACCACTACGACGCCGTCATCACCGACGCGTTCTTCCTCGGAGTGCTGCCGCTGCTACTCGCCGGTCCGGCCGAACGCCCGCCGATCCTGGCCTACTCCACCACCCCGCTGGTCCTCAGCAGCCGGGACACCGCGCCGGCCGGCCCCGGTATCGCACCGATGCGCGGGCCGATCGGCAGGCTGCGCAACCGGGGCCTCACGATCGCCACACAGCGGCTGCTGCTCCGTCCCGCGCACCGCGCGACCGACCGGATGCTCCAGGCGATGGGGCTGCCGAAGCTGCCGGTGTTCGTGATGGACAGCGCGCTGCTCGCCGACCGGGTGATCGCCCCGACCGTCCCCCAATTCGAATACCACCGAAGCGATCTGCCCGGCCACGTCCGCTTCGTCGGCGCCGTCAGCCCGATTCCGTCCGACAACTTCATCGCCCCGCCGTGGTGGCGTGAACTCACCAGCGGTCGTCCCGTCGTCCACGTCACCCAGGGCACCGTCGACAACGCCGACCTCACCCGCCTCATCGAACCGACCATCGAGGCGCTGGCCGACGACGATGTCACCGTCGTGGTCACCACGGGCGGCCGCCCGGTCTCCCAGATCCGGACTCCGTTGCCGGCCAACACATTCGTCGCCGAGTTCCTGCCGCATGACATCCTGCTGCCACTGGTCGACGTCATGGTCACCAACGGCGGCTACGGCGCCGTGCAACGGGCGCTGGCGACAGGTGTGCCTCTGGTGGTGGCCGGCTGCACCGAAGACAAACCGGAAGTGGCCGCCCGGGTGGCATGGTCGGGGGCCGGCATCAATCTCAAGACCGGCACGCCGTCTGCCCCGGCGCTCAGGTCGGCGGTGGACCGGATACTCCGGGACGACCGCTACCTGCGCTGTGCCCGCAGTCTGGAGGCCGCCTTCGCCCGCATGGACGGCGTCGCGGAGATCACCCTGCTGATCGACGAGGTGCTGGCCGAGCGGCAGGAGACGTCCTCATCCGACGAGAGTGCACTGACGGTCGCCGATCCGGTGACCGGACGACCGTCACTGCACTCTCGGTGAGAGATCGCTAGGCGGACTTGTCGCGGCGCTCGGTACGCGACGGCTTGCGCGGCACGATCGTCGGCAGCACGTTGTGCTCGACGGTCTCCTTGGTCACGACCACCTTGGCGACGTCGTCGCGGCTCGGGATGTCGTACATCACCGGCAGCAGGACTTCCTCCATGATGGCGCGCAGACCGCGGGCGCCGGTGCCGCGGTGAATGGCCTGGTCGGCGATCGCCTCCAGCGCGTCGTCCGCGAACTCCAGTTCCACCCCGTCCATCTCGAACAGGCGGGTGTACTGCTTGACCAACGCGTTCTTCGGCTTGGACAGGATCTGCACCAGCGAATCCTTGTCCAGGTTCGTCACCGACGCGACGACCGGGAGCCGACCGATGAACTCGGGGATCAGGCCGAACTTGATCAGGTCCTCGGGCATCACCTCGGCGAAGTGATCCTGGGTGTCGATCTCGGCCTTGGAGTGCACCTCGGCGCCGAAGCCCAGCCCACGCTTGCCGACACGGTCGGAGACGATCTTCTCCAGCCCCGCGAACGCACCGGCGACGATGAACAGCACGTTGGTGGTGTCGATCTGGATGAACTCCTGGTGCGGATGCTTGCGACCGCCCTGCGGGGGCACCGAGGCCTGCGTGCCTTCGAGGATCTTCAGCAGCGCCTGCTGCACGCCCTCACCGGACACGTCGCGGGTGATCGACGGGTTCTCGCTCTTGCGGGCGATCTTGTCGACCTCGTCGATGTAGATGATGCCCGTCTCGGCGCGTTTGACGTCGTAGTCGGCGGCCTGGATCAACTTGAGCAGGATGTTCTCGACATCCTCGCCGACGTAGCCGGCCTCGGTCAGCGCCGTCGCGTCCGCGATGGCGAACGGGACGTTGAGCATCTTGGCCAGCGTCTGCGCCAGGTAGGTCTTGCCGCAGCCGGTGGGGCCGAGCATCAGGATGTTGGACTTGGCCAGCTCGACGGGCTCGGAGCGGGAATCGCGGGCCTTCTCCCCGGCCTGGATGCGCTTGTAGTGGTTGTAGACGGCCACGGCCAGCGTCCGCTTGGCGGTGTCCTGACCGATGACATAACCCTCGAGGAACTCCCGGATCTCGGCCGGTTTGGGCAGCTCGTCGAGTTTGACGTCGTCGGCGTCGGCCAGCTCCTCCTCGATGATCTCGTTGCACAGGTCGATGCACTCGTCGCAGATGTAGACGCCAGGTCCCGCGATGAGCTTCTTCACCTGCTTCTGGCTCTTGCCGCAGAACGAGCACTTGAGCAGGTCGCCGCCATCTCCGATGCGTGCCATGGTGCTGGGGTCCTACTTCCTGTCGCCGTCGATGATCAGTCGTTTTCGGTGGTGTGCACCGGGACCGTAACGTGTAGCCCCGACGCTACCCGCAGTTTCCGCCGCTGTGCGACCGATAAAGCCGAATAGCGTCGGTGGTATTCACGTGTGGTTGCGTCAACATAGCGCCTGACCTACCCCCTGTGGCCGCGGAACGCGCCGCCGTGTCTCTGGCGTGTCGCCGCCGTTACCCGACCGAGAGTACCTGGCTTGCCTTGAGGTAACCGGCCCGTGCCCGGAAGGCGCTGTCACCTGCGTCATCAGTCGTACCGTTGGGTGGTGGCGTTCCTCAGCTCCGGCCCGGCCGTGCTGGTCAGCGACGGCGGGCTGGCCACCGAGCTCGAGGCGCGTGGCCATGACCTGTCCGACGGTCTGTGGTCGGCACGGTTGCTGGTGGACGCGCCCGACGAGATTGTGGCGGTCCACGCGGCGTATTTCGCCGCGGGCGCCGACGTGGCGACCACGGCGACCTACCAGGCGTCGTTCGACGGGTTCGCCGCCCGCGGCATCGACCGGTCCGAGGCGGCCTCGCTGATGCGCCGCGGCGTCGAGCTCGCCCGTCGGACCCGCGACGAGCACGGCGGCGGATGGGTCGCCGCGTCGATCGGCCCCTACGGCGCGGCGCTCGCCGGTGGCCAGGAGTACCGGGGGCGCTACGGCCTCTCGGTCGACGAACTGGCCGCGTGGCACCGGCCCCGCCTGGAGATCCTCGCCGACGCGGGGGCCGATGTGCTGGCGGTCGAGACGGTTCCCGACCTCGAGGAAGCCGAAGCGGTGCTGCGGGTGATCGCCGAACTGAAGGTGCCCGCGTGGCTGTCCTACACCGTCGCCGGCCCGGCGACGCGGGCCGGGCAACCGTTGGCCGACGCGTTCGCCGTCGCCGCCGCCACCCCCGAGATCGTCGCGGTCGGGGTGAACTGCTGTGCAGCGCAGGACGTTCTGCCCGCCGTCGCAACCGCGCGTGCGGTGACCGGCAAGCCCGTCGTCGTCTACCCGAACAGCGGTGAGGTCTGGGACGGTGTGCGGCGGGCGTGGACGGGGGTGCCGTCCTGGTCGCCCGGGCTCGTGCGGCAATGGATCGCGGCCGGGGCACGCATCGTCGGCGGCTGCTGCCGGGTGGGCCCGCCGGACATCAGCCGGATCGCCGCCGAGGTGACCGGCTGACGGTCGACGCAGCCGAGGCCACCGGCCCCGCGACGTACCCTGCCGGCATGACCCCTTCCCTTCAGGACGCGTTCGCGTTGGCCGCGGACGACAACGGGCTGGCCGTCGCGGCGACGCTGCGCGCCGACCACACCATCCAGGCCTCGCTGGTCAACGCCGGCCCGCTACCGCATCCCGCCACGGGACAACCGGTCCTCGGGTTCGTCACCTACGGCCGGGTGAAGTTGGCGAACCTGCGCTCCCGGCCGCAGATCGCGGTGACGTTCCGGCGGGGCTGGCAGTGGGCCACGGTCGAAGGCACGGCCGAACTGGCCGGCCCCGACGATCCGCAACCGTGGCTGGATCCCGGCGACACGCTCCCCCGGCTGCTGCGGGACATCTTCACCGCGGCCGGCGGCACCCACGACGACTGGGACGCCTACGACCGCACGATGCGCGAAGAGCGCCGCACCGCGGTGCTGATCAGACCGACGCGGGTCTACAGCAACGGGTGAACGCTCAGCCCTTCTGGGCCGACAGCTTGCGGTACTCCAGCACCGTGTCGATGATCCCGTAGTCCTTGGCCGCCTCGGCGGTCAGGATCTTGTCGCGGTCGGTGTCCTTGCGGATCACGTCGGCGGGCTTGCCGGTGTGGCGCGACAGGGTTTCCTCCATCAACGTCCGCATCCGCTCGATCTCGGCGGCCTGGATCTCCAGGTCGGAGAACTGCCCCTGGATCACACCGCCGAGGGCGGGCTGATGGATCAGCACACGGGCGTTGGGCAGCGCCATCCGCTTGCCGGGGGTGCCGGCGGCCAGCAGCACCGCCGCCGCCGACGCGGCCTGGCCCAGGCACACCGTCTGGATGTCGGCACGCACGTACTGCATGGTGTCGTAGATCGCCATCAGGCTGGTGAACGATCCGCCGGGCGAGTTGATGTACATGGTGATGTCGCGGTCGGGATCCAGCGACTCCAGGACCAGCAGCTGGGCCATGATGTCGTTGGCCGAGGCGTCGTCGACCTGCACACCGAGGAAGATGATGCGTTCCTCGAACAGCTTGTTGTACGGGTTGGATTCCTTGACGCCGAAGCTCGAATGCTCGATGAACGACGGCAGGATGTAGCGGGCCTGCGGCTGCACGCGGGGGTCCACGGACGGATGAATGTTGTCGGTCATTTGTCGAGTCCTGCTCCTGGTCCGTCGCCGTTGATGGTCACGCTGGTGATGATGTGATCGACGAATCCGTACTCGAGGGCTTCCTGAGCGGTGAACCAGCGGTCGCGGTCGGAGTCGGCTTCGATCCGCTCGATGGTCTGCCCGGTGAACTCGGCGTTCAGCCGGAACATCTCTTTCTTGATGCTGGCGAACTGCTCAGCCTGGATCGCGATGTCCGCGGCGCCGCCGGTGATGCCGCCGAGCGGCTGGTGCATCAGGATGCGGGCGTGCGGCAGCGCGTAGCGCTTGCCCTTGGTGCCCGCGGCGAGCAGGAACTCACCCATCGAGGCGGCCATACCCATCGCGTAGGTGGCCACGTCGCACGGTGCCAGCACCATGGTGTCGTAGATCGCCATGCCGGCGCTGATCGAGCCGCCGGGCGAGTTGATGTAGAGGTGGATGTCCTTGGTCGGATCCTCCGCCGAGAGCAGAAGGATCTGCGCGCAGAGCCGATTGGCGATGTCATCGTCGACCTGGGAGCCCAGGAAGATGATGCGCTCGGCCAGCAACCGCTCATACACCGAGTCGACAAGGTTGAGGCCCGAAGAGGCGCCACGCATGTCAGTCACGACTGGATACCTGCTTTCTTTGTGTACTTCCGACGCGGTGACCGGTCTTACGGACGACACTAACGAACCCGCGCCGCCGGAGAGTCCCCAGACGGCGCACGTTCGCTCAGAGCATCACTTGGTGTCGTCGGCCTGCTCGTCGGAATCGGCCTCGGCGGCGGGCTCGTCGGAAGTGTCCGCGTCGTCCTCCGCGCCGGCGGACTCGGCCTGCTCACCGGACGGCCCGAAGAACTCCGTGGTGTCGATCTCGGTGCCGTCGGTGTCGGTGACGGTGGCCCCGTGCACCACCGCCGCGACGGTCAGGCCACGGCGCACGTCGGCGAACATCGCCGGCAACTGGTTGTTCTGCTGGAGCATCTGCAGCAGCTGCTGGGGCTCCAGGCCGTACTGGCGCGACATCAGCACCAGGCGCTCGGTCAGGTCGTTCTGCCCGACCTGGATCTCCAGCTTGTCGGCGATGGCGTCCATCAGCAGCTGGGTCTTGATCGCCTTCTCGGCGTTGGCGCGGTTGTCGGCGTCGAACTCTTCGCGGCTGCTGCCCTGCTCCTTGAGCGATTCGGCGAACTTGTCCTCGTCGTGGTCGAGGCCGTGGATCGCGTTGTGCAGCGTGTCGTCGACCTGGGCCTGCACGACAGCTTCGGGCAGCGGGATCTCGGTCTGCTCGAGCAGCACCTCGATCGCCTTGTCGCGAATCGCCTCGGCCTGCTGGACCCGCTTGACGCGGCTGACCTTCTCCCGCAGGTCGGCCCGCAGCTCCTCGACGGTGTCGAATTCGCTTGCCAGCTGGGCGAAGTCGTCGTCGACCTCGGGGAGCTCGCGCACCTTCACCGACTTGAGGGTGACGGTGACCTCGGCTTCCTGGCCGGCGTGCTCGCCGGCGACCAGCGTGGTGGTGAACGTCTTGGACTCGTCCACCGTCAGGCCGATGATCGCCTCGTCGAGGCCCTCGATCAGCTGGCCGGATCCGATCTCGTGGGACAGCCCCTCGGTCTTGGCCTCGGGCACGTCCTGGCCGTCGACGGTGGCCGACAGGTCGATGGAGACGAAGTCACCGTTCTCGGCGGGACGGTCGACCCCGGTGAGGGTGCCGAAGCGCTTCTGCAGCGAATCGATCTCGGCGTCGACGTCCTCGTCGGTGACGTCGATCGGATCGACGGTGATCTTCAGGGCGTCGAGGTCGGGCAGCTCGATCTCGGGACGGACGTCCACCTCGGCGGTGAACACCAGCTCCTCGTTGTCCTCGAGCTTGGTCACCTCGATCTCGGGCTGACCGATCGGCTGCAGCGACTCCGAGGTGATGGCCTCGCTGTAGCGGGCGGGCAGCGCGTCGTTGACGACCTGCTCCAGCACCGCTCCGCGGCCGACACGCGCCTCCAGCAGCTTGCGCGGCGCCTTGCCGGGACGGAAGCCGGGCAGCCGGACCTGCTTGGCCAGCTGCTTGAACGCGCGGTCGATGTCGGGTTCGAGCTCAGTGAAGGGCACCTCCACGTTGATGCGAACCCGGGTCGGGCTCAACTTCTCGACGGTGCTCTTCACGTTGGTACTCCTCTTATTGCTTCTACTGTGGATGGTCGTGCTGTCGGGGGCACTGCTGGTCGGGGTGACAGGATTTGAACCTGCGGCCTTCCGCTCCCAAAGCGGATGCGCTACCAAGCTGCGCTACACCCCGGTCGCTGCTGTGCACGCCTGTGCGCAGCAGCAGACCACCGGCGATCCTACGGCCTGGCCGCACCGAAGCCTCAATTGGATTTGAGTTAGGCGGGCCTAGTACCATCTGCCGGTACTGTCACGTAGTGCAGCACACGCGGGCGTAGCTCAATGGTAGAGCCCTAGTCTTCCAAACTAGCTACGCGGGTTCGATTCCCGTCGCCCGCTCCACCGGCTCGATTCAGCCCTCTCCTAGGAGAGGGCTGTTTCCTTTTTCACACGCCGGCCTCCCGGCCCCATCCAGGTTGCGAACCGACCCGAATCCGACGCGTAAGTCGCCGCCCGGCGGGTAGACCGCACGCGCACTCGACGCGTCGACAGGAGGGAGACCGATGCACCTCATCGATGGCGACTTCCCCCTCGGGTCGCTCTTCCCGGGCCTACGACCGTCCGACCTTCTGGCGTCGGGCGACGTCATCAGGGTCGACGCCGCCGCCGGTGACGTGATCTTCACCGAGGGCGACACCGACAACCGGTTGTTCCTCCTCGGGTTCGGAAGGGTTCAGGTGGGGTTGAGCGGCCGCGACGGCCGGGAATGCACGTTCACGGTGCTCGGTCCCGGCGAGGTGTTCGGCGAGGAGTCGGTGTTCGACCCCGGGCCGCGCGGGTCGAGCGCCACCGCGATCACCGACATCTGCGCGCTGTCGCTGGGCCGGCAGGCGGTGATGTCGCTGATGCTGGCGGATCCGCAGATCGCCAATGGATTCCTGCGGGTGCTGGCCCGCCGGATCCGCAGGGCCCACGGGAACATCACCGACGCCGTGTACGCCGACGTCGCCGCCCGGGTCGCCAAGCAGCTGCTCGGGCTCGCGCAACGGTTCGGCGTCCAGGAGGACGGCGCGATGCGGGTCCCGATGGACCTGACCCAGCAGCAGTTCGCCCATCTGGTCGGAACGTCTCGTGAGTCGGTGAACAAGGCCCTGTGCCATTTCGCGGAGCGCGGCTGGATCGCCATCGGCGCCGACAGCATCGTGATCCGCGAGTCCGAGCCACTGGCGGTCCGGATGCACGGCGCACGCCGGTCCGGCCGCCGCACCGAAGACGCTTCCCTGACGGCCGGGTGAGCCATGACCGTCGACGTCACCTTCATCGGGACCGCGACCACGCTGATCCGCTGTGGGGCGATCACGATCCTGACCGACCCGAACTTCCTGCACCAGGGCCAGCACGCCTACCTCGGCTACGGGTTGTGGTCGAAGCGCCGAAGACCCCCGGCACTACAGATCGACGAGCTACCGGCACTGGACGCGGTGGTGCTCTCGCACATGCACGGTGACCACTGGGACCGGGTCGCCCAACGGGGACTCGACCACGGACTGCCCGTCGTCACCACCCACGACGCGGCAAAGCGCTTGCGGCAGCGCGGTTTCGGCAGCGCGGTGGGGTTGTCCACCTGGGACAGCACGGTCATCGTCAAGAACTCCGAGCGGTTGACGTGCACCGCGCTGCCGGGCCGCCATGCGCCCACCCCCGTCAACCGGCTGCTGCCGCCGGTGATGGGAACGATGCTCACCTTCGAAACCGCCCCGGACCGGGTCCGGCACCTGTACGTGTCCGGTGACACCCTGTTGATCGACGAGCTCGACGAGATTCCCGTGCGGTTCCGATCCATCGATGCCGGCGTGCTGCACCTCGGCGGCACAAGGCTTCCCGCGGGTGACCGGCTGCCGTTCGGGCTGACGGTGACGATGGACGGTCGCCAGGGCGCCGAGATGGTGCGCCGCCTCGACCTGCCCCGGGTGATACCGGTGCACTTCGACGACTACAGCGTATTCGCCTCTCCGCTGGCGGATTTCACCGCGGCGATGGCCGAACGCGGCATGGCGGATCGGGTCGTCGAGATCGAGCGCGGCCAGACGGTGTCGCTCTGACCGCCGCCCGATCTCGTCGGGCTCAGCGGCCGCCGGCCGGCACACCGCCGGCGCGCGTGGGGGTGCGGCCGAGAACCACGCCGAGACCGATCATCCCGACCGCGAGCCCGAGATGCAGCCAGTTGTCGGCGGTGTTGACCGGGACGAAGTTCGCGCTGCTGTTGTGGTCGATGACCAGGCCGTACAGCCACAGCACCGCATAGATCGCGCCGCCGCCGATGAGGTACATCCGCGCCCCGGGAACGTTGCGGGCCATGGCGATACCGGCCACCCCGAACAACAGGTGAACGACATTGTGGAGTATCGACACCGCGAACACGCCGAGCAGCATGGCGCTGGAGTGGTGTCCGGCAAAGCTCAATTCGCTGTAGTTGGTGGTGATCCCCGGGATGAACCCGGCGATGCCGACGATCAGAAACACGATTCCCACCACGAGCGCGGCGAGTTGTACGGGGGTACGGGAGGGGCGTACACGGTTTTGCGGTGTTGTCATGCCCCGCGCCGTACCCGCAGGACGTCATCGGAAACCCGAAACACCGCCTGACCTTCGGAATCCTCTCCGACTTGGCGTTCGTTTTATGTCGGTACGCTGTGAGACATGAACGGCGCACTGCTCGTCCTGATCGTCCTGGTCGTCGCGGCGATAGCTCTCGCCGTCTACGCGACGTCGAAGTCCTCGTCGAAGCGGGACGCCGCGACGCTGGCCGATGCGAAAGCCGACGCCCGCCGGGTCATCGAGCGCCTGGGTGGGCAGGTGTTCGCGCTGACCGGCTCCGACGACGCGTCCAAGCAGGCGCTGGCCGACGCCTCCGAGCGCTACACCGCCGCATCGTCGCAGATCGACCAGGCCACCACCGCGCGGCAGGCGGAGCTGGCCAAGGAGAGCGCGATGGAAGGGCTGTATTACGTGCGCGCGGCCCGCACCGCGATGGGGATGGATCCCGGCCCGGAGCTGGAATCGCTGGCCGGGCAGCGCAGCGCCGGCACCGTCACCGAGGACCGTCGCGTCCAGTTCGAGGGCCGCGAGATCGAGGCATCGCCGGTGCCGTCGCAGCGCACCCCGAACTATTACCCCGGCGGTCGTGTCGCGGGCCGACCGGTCCCGGCGGGCTGGTACTCCGAGCCCTGGTGGAAGCCGGCACTGGTCGCCGGTGCCTGGGGTCTGGGTTCGGCGCTGCTGTTCAGCAGCCTGTTCTCCGGCATGGCCGGCGTCGGCTATGACGCCCAGGCGTTCGAGAACGGCTACGGCGACGGTTTCCAGGACGGCCTCGACCAGGGCCAACTCGAAGGCGGTGACGCCGGAGGAGACTGGGGCGGTGACGCCGGAGGCGGCGACTGGGGCGGCGGCGGCTGGGACTCCGGTGGTGGCGGCGACTGGGGCGGCGGCGACTTCGGCGGCTTCGACTTCTAGGACTTCCAGGACTTCCAGAGTTTCAGAGGTTCAGAACCGGCTCTCCAGCCGCGCCGACACGCCCGCCTCCTGCAGGTCGAGGCGCTCGAGCATGGCCCGCACCGCCTCTTCGTCGATGCGGCCGGCGTCGCGCTCACCGATGAGCGCGGCGCGTTGCGCGGCGAGCACGTCGCGGTACAGCTGAGCGAACACCTCGGCTCGCAGCGTGTTGGCCTCCGGGTCCGGCCTGTTCGGCGTCGGACATCCACCGGTTGAGCAGCGCAACCCAGCCGTCCTCGAGCCAGTCGGCGTCGAGGTCACCGCTGCCGTCCTTCTCCACCGATCCGTATTCGACGCGCATCCGCGCCA
>NZ_LMVQ01000567.1 GCF_001545925.1 Mycobacterium sp. NAZ190054
GGCGCCCTGGTATCCGACCAGTTGGCGCGGGTCGGCGAGGCCGGTGCAGCCGAACGCGGTCTCGGCGACCAGAGCGCCGTCCCGGACGGCGTACGCCGTGACGTCGGTGTGTGAAGCCGAGTCCAGCGGGAAGGTCTCGTCGAGGAAGGCACGCGCGCGGGCGATCACGGCGGCGCCGCGGACCATGTTGTAGGAGGATGTGCGGGTCCGCCCGTCGCTCTCGTCAACAGCATCCGTGCCGTAGAGCGCGTCGTAGAGGGAGCCCCACCGGGCATTGGCGGCGTTGACGGCGAAACGGGCGTTGAGTAACGGGACGACGAGCTGAGGTCCCGAAGTGGTGGTCAGTTCGGCGTCGGCACCGTGTGTGGTGATGCAGAAATCCGTAGGCTCGTCGACCAGGTATCCGATTGCGCGAAGGAAGTATTCGTAGGCCTCTGGATCGTTCGTCGAATGTGTGCGATCTGCGTGGTACCGGTCGATCTGCGTCTGCAGGGACTCGCGGCGTGCGACAAGCTGCCGGACTCTCGGTGCAAGATCGCCGACGATGGCGGCCGCACCCTCCCAGAACTCCCCCTCATCCACCCCGGTTCCCGGCAGTGCCTCGTTACGGACGAACTCAAACAGCTCTGCGGAAACCTTGAGGCCCCCGATGTCGAAGATGGAAGTCATGCGGGCCTTCCTGGAATTCCAAATAATGGAATAGTGTGATCAATTAACGGAACTATTATGACTGCAGGAAGGTGTCAAATGTCAACGGCGCCAACTACACCCTCCAATGACGGACGTTCCGGCCAAGGTGCCCAGACGGTACATCGCGCTCTCGACATCCTTGAGCTGGTAGCCCACGCCGGGTCAAGCGTCACTCTCGCGTTCATCGCGGACCAGAGCGGACTTGCCCGTCCAACGGCGCACCGCGTGTGTCGGACTCTCGTCGACCGGGGCTATCTCCGCCAGCTCGGCGACCGAAGTTATGTGCTTGGACTTCGGCTTGTGCAACTCGGTAACGCTGCGCACCGGGTCGTGGGCGCCGACGCACACCAGATCCTCGGAGAGTTGGTCGAGGAGTTAGGGGAGACCGCAAATCTCGCGATACTGGTGGGTGATCAGGCTCAGTATGTAGCGCAGGTTCCCTCTCGCAACATGATGCGTACCTTCACCGAGGTCGGACGTCGGGTCGACCTGTACAGCACGGGCGTGGGAAAAGCTCTGCTGGCGCAGCTTGGCGACGAGGCGGCCCGGTCGGCCATACGCAACTGCGGTTTTGCGCCTTTGACGCGGTACACGATCACCACCGCCCCCGCATTGTTCGAGGAGCTGCGAGCGATTCGCGAAAGGGGCTACGCGCTCGACGAGCAAGAGCAAGAGTTGGGAGTTCGTTGCGTCGCCGTGACGATCCCCACGCCCGAGTTGGCGGACATTGCGATGTCGATCTCGGGTCCTATCACGCGCCTTACCGACGACATGGTGGCACGAGCTGTGCCTCTACTCCATTCGTGCGCGGAGAGACTGGCCGCCCAAATCGGGCATGGGCTACGTGCACAGTGATACCCCAGGCCGTTGAAAAAGACACGCCTACTGAGAATTTCCGACAAGGGGAGCAGTTCGGTCGTCGCTGAAGACCGGCACGGAATCCGCGGTGGGCCAGACGTGGCAAGCAGGGCCGGTCATGCCATGGCCGGCGACCCGGTCGACGGCACTGTGGTTGGGAATCGAATCATTGCATCGGCGTTCATCACTCCCTCGTCAGTTCCTATCAGCTGTTTCAATTAAAGTGAATTGTTGTCACGGGGCCGTTAAATCCATGTTGCGCTGATGGGCGTTCTCGTTACAACTGGGCTGTGAAGTTCTGCATCTCTGCTCCTCTGACAGCGCATGGTGAACCTGCAGAAAGCGTGTGCTCGCATTCCACATACAGACGTCGACATCTATGGACCCCCAGCCGGTTTCGCTTGTAGCGCTTAGTTGAACCCATACCTTCCCAACCCTTGCGATGCAGGCGCTATGGCCCTATCCTTTCAAACATATTGAATTCCTGTTGGCGAGTCGGGGACGATCGTGTTACCGGCGCGGACATGCCTCAGCAGCGCGTTCAATATGGTTGCAAGGCGGCGAGTGGGTGTAGATCTTTGTTTCCGCGGCAGTTCTTCCTACCGCCGGAGGTACTTGTACCGAAGCGTCCGAGGTTGTCCTCGCTGCTCAAAAGCTGAGTTGTGTTGTGGTCATACAAGTTTGGTGAGTAAGTGCCTTCTGCGGCACCTTTCAGGAAGGAACGCTTGTGATGAAGAGCAAGTTGATCGCCGCAGTGGCGGTCGTTGTTCTCGCAACCACCACGGCATGTGGAGGATCGGGTGGTGCGCCGGGCGGGTCGGGTGAGCCGTCTGCGGGTGGCACTCTCCAATTGGCACTGCGAGCAGACCCGCCGAACCTGAACCCCAATCTCTCGGTGGACGTGGGCATGCTCGACATGGCTCCGCTCTGGGCAGAAGGTTTGGTTGATCTCGATGCCAGTCTGCAGCCGGTTCCGCAGCTCGCAGAATCTTGGGAGATCAGCGACGATGCAACGGAATACACATTCCGATTGCGGGACGACGTCAACTGGCACGACGGTACGCCGTTCACAGCGGACGATGTCGTCTACACCATCAACGAGGCGCTGCAGTTCGCGCCCACTGCGGCTCGATTCGCCGAGTATGTGCAGGGTGCTGAGAAGATCGACGACCACACCGTCGTGGTGAAGCTGACCGAGCCTTACGCCGCCATCATGGTCGGTTTGTCCCGTGCCGTGACCGGCATCCTGCCCGCGCATCTGTATTCCGGCACGGACATCGCGAGCAACCCCGCCAACGTCGCACCAGTCGGTACCGGTCCGTACAAGTTCGTCAGTTGGGATCGTGGTCAGCGCATCACTTTCGAGAAGAACCCCGATTACTGGGTTGCTGACGAGCCGAAATTCGACGAGGTGACCTTCCAGGTCCTCCCTGACGATTCGGCACGCATCGCCGGGCTCCGCCGCGGTGAGATCGGCTGGGCGCCACTCGACGAGCTCCCCACCGCACAGCTCTCATTGCTCGACTCCGATCCGAACGTGGTCAAGCTGACTGACATCGGCGATGTGAACACCGTTCTCCTCTTCTTCAACGCGGAGGAGGGGCCGACTTCCGACCTACGGGTGCGCAAGGCGATCGCTACCGCCGTCGATCGCGAGCAGATCAACCAGACGGCCTTCCCCGGGCAGGGCGTGGCGTCGACCACGGTGCTACCGGCGGTGTTCAGCGAGCTCGCATCGCAGGATCTCACCTGGGACAGCGCCTACCCACGCGACATCGAAAAGGCGAAGGCCCTACTCGATGATGCAGGCTTCCCCGCAGGCTCCGACGGCACACGAATGACCTTGCGGTTCACCGCTAATCAAGGAGACGAGTTCACTTCGCTCGCCAACATCATGGTCTCGCAGCTCGCGCCGCTCGGTATCCGCCTGGACATAAGCCAGCCGGACAACGAAAGCCGCAATGAGGCGGTCTACCACCAGGGTGATTTCGATCTGTTCGCCACTACCTACACCAGCTTCTTCGACCCCGCGCTCGGCGTGCACCGTGCCTACACCTGCGAACAGGTGGGACAGACTTCGGGTAACGCGTCGCGCTACTGCAACCAGGAACTAGAGGCGGCGTTCCGGGAGGCCGACGCGGCGCGATCGGTCGAGGAACGGGCTGCGGCCTACGAGAAGGCGACTCAGATCATCATGGACGACGTGCCCGCGCTGGCTCTGGTGAACCGGCAGGATGCCGGCTACGCCAGCGCTCGGATCGGTGGCCTGGAGGAGCAGTTCGCCGTCGGCGCGGGGCGCCCGGATTGGGCAATCGCGCATTTCGCCGGCTGAACGACGAACACGAGGCGTCAGACGCTCGGGCCTCGGATCGACGACCCCAGCGTCGATCCTAGGGCTCGACCCGACTGCTGAAAGCGTCGTAACCACCGGTTCTGAATCAACTTTGGAGGAATGATGCGAGGCCAGGCCGGCTTACGGCTGCTACTGGTGGTCCCCACCCTGCTCGCAATACTCTTCGTGCTGTTCGCTCTGATGAACTTCGCACCCGGTGACCCGGTCAGCGCGTTCGTGGGCGACTACCCCGTGCCCGATGCCTATCGGCAGGCGGTCATCGAGACATACAGCCTCGACGCGAGCTTCTGGCAACAGTTCCTCGCCTATCTCGGACAGTTGCTCCAGGGCAACCTCGGCTACTCCTACGCGTCGAGCGCCGACGTGACCACGCTGATCGGATCGAGGCTGCCGGCGACACTGATCCTGGTCCTCAGCGGCATGGCAGTCGGGGCGCTGCTCGGCATTCTTGTCGGCCTGGTGAGTGCCGTCATCTCCCGGCGGGGAGCGGACGCCGCCATCAACACGACGGTGTTGGTCGCCTTCGCGGTGCCTGGGTTCTGGCTGGGGCAGATCCTGGTACTGCTGTTCGCCGTCAAGCTCCAGTGGTTCCCCGCCTCCGGCCTGCATAGCTACGGGGTCGAGGGTTTGCAACTTTTCGCAGATTCGCTGTGGCATCTGGTGTTACCTGTGACCGCACTGTGCGTCCTCGAATTCGCTTCGATCGCGCGGATCATGCGGCAGTCGACATTCGACGTCCTCGCGATGGACTACATCACCACTGCCGAGCTCCAAGGTCTGTCCCGGCGCCGGATCGTGCTCAGGCACGTGCTACGAAACGCCAGCCTCCCGGCGATCACCGTCATCGGATACCGATTCGGCCAGGCGCTGGCCGGTGCTCTGCTCATCGAGAAGATCTTCGGCTGGCCCGGCATGGGGCTGCTGCTGGAGGAAGCCGTGTTGCGGCGTGACACCCAGACGATCCTGGGTGTCGTCCTGGTCATCGCTGTTCTGGTGCTCGCCGCCAACGTACTCGTCGACATCACCTACCGTATCGCCGACCCGAGGATCCGCCGTGGCTGACGCGACAACTGTGCCGGCCCCTGACATCGGCTCGCGTGCGTTGAGTCAGCGCGCCTGGTTTAGATTCTTCCGTCAGCCGACTTCGATCGTCGGCCTGATCCTCGTTGTGATCTTCTGCGGGATGGCGGTGGCCGCGGATTGGATCGCACCATACGACCCCACGCTCATCGTGGGTGCGCCACTCGAACCGGCGGGTGATCGATTCCTGCTCGGCACAGACAATCTCGGTAGAGATGTGCTCAGTCAGCTCATCTACGGAAGTCGTGCATCGGTGTATGTCGGCATACTTGGAGCGCTGGCTTCGACGACAATCGGAATCCTGATAGGAGCTGTCGCAGGCTATTTCGGTGGACGTATCGACACCGTGCTCATGCGCGTCGCCGAACTGTTCCAGGTACTTCCCGCGCTGATCGTGGCCTTGGTGATGGCGGCACTCTGGGGTGGCAGCCTGATGCTCGTCGTCATCGTCATCGGAGTCACCACCTGGCCGAACGAGGCTCGGATCATGCGGGGGCAGGTGATGTCGCTGCGCGACCGGGATTTTGTGAACCTGGCCCGCACCAGCGGTTTCGGACCGGCGCACATCCTCTTCTCCGATGTCATACCCAACGCGATCCCGCCGTTGATCGTCCAAGCGGCGCTCGGCGTCGGTGGCTCGATCCTGGTGGAGGCCGGCCTAAGCTTCATCGGCGTCGGCGACCCCAACGCCGGCAGCTGGGGGCAGATGCTCAACATCGCCCAGCCCTATCTGCCCGTCGCGCCGTGGCTCAGCATTCTCCCCGGCCTGGCGATCGTCCTGATGGTCCTCGGGTTCAACCTGATCGCCGACGGGCTGAACCGCGCGATGAGTCCACGCGGCTCGGCGGCCGCGGCCAAGCAACGAGCGCGGGTGCTGCTCCGCCGGCTCAAACCGTCTGCGAAGGTTACCGAGAAGCCGATCCTTTTGCCTCACGGCGAGCCTGCACCGTTGCTTGAAGTCGACGACCTGCGCGTGTGGTTCGACGCGCACGGCACCCAGGTGAAGGCGGTCAACGGCGTGAGCGTGACCGTTGCGGCCGGCGAGTGTGTTGGCGTGGTGGGCGAATCGGGGTCCGGCAAGTCCACGTTGGCCCGAATGGTGACCCGGCTGCTTCCACCGGTGAGCATCAGCCAGATCGGGGGCGACGTCCGGCTCGACGGCCAGGAGGTGCTGTCGATGTCGGAGTCCGCGCTGGCCCGGTTCCGCCGGGGGCGCATCTCGATGGTGTTCCAGGAGCCGCTCAATCACCTCAACCCGACCATGCGGATCGGCGCCCAGATTGCAGGTGGGCTGCCACCAGGGCTGTCCAAGGCCGAGCGGAAGGCGCGCGTCGACGAACTGCTGGCCAAGGTCGAGTTGCCGTCAGCGCTGGGGATCGCCCGCCGCTACCCCCACGAGCTCTCCGGGGGGCAACGACAGCGGGTCATGATCGCGCTCGCACTCGCATTGGAGCCGAGACTTCTCATCGCCGATGAGCCCACCACCGCCCTCGACGCGACCGTTCAGGCGCAGGTTCTGAACACGCTGATGCGGCTGCGGGAAGAGGAGAACCTCGCCATCTTGCTCATCACCCACGATCTCGGCTTGGTGGCCAGCATGTGCGACCGCGTGTATGTCATGCGCGGCGGTGAAGTCGTCGAGTCCGGCGAGCTGGCATCGGTGTTCCAGAACCCAGAGAGCGACTACACGCGTGAGTTGTTGGCCGCCCGTCGGGACGGAAGCGGCCTCACCGAGATCGGAGGTCCCAGATGAACACCGCACCGTCACCCGACGCCGCGACTGCTGCTCATCTCGCCGAGCAAGACCCGGCCTCGACCGTACCGATCCTCGAGGCCGTCGATCTGCGCTGCGAGTTCGGGCGATCGCGCTTCAGAAAAGAGTCTGTCGTTCATGCGATCAACGGCGTCAACCTCCAGGTTTTCCGGGGTGAGACGGTCGGGATCGTCGGTGAAAGCGGCAGCGGTAAGAGCACGCTCGCCAAAGCCCTGCTGGGACTTGTGCAGCCGGTGGAGGGAGCGGTGCGCTTCGAAGGTGACGATATCGGCAGACTTTCCAAGGAGTCGCGACGCCACTATCGGCGCAGTGTGCAGGCGGTGTTCCAGGACCCCGGCGCCTCGTTGAACCCACGCAAGACGGTCGGGCGGATCGTCGGCGAGACCATGATGCTGCACGGCCTGGCAACTCGCCGGGATGTCAGACGACGGGTTGGCGAGGTGCTGGACTCGGTGAGCCTGTCGGCGTCGTACTATCACCGGCTGCCCGATCAGCTCTCGGGCGGTCAGAAGCAGCGCGTTGCGATCGCACGTGCCATGTCCATTAGCCCGCAGGTGGTGATCGCGGACGAAGCGCTTTCAGCGCTGGACGTGTCGATCCAGGCCCAAGTTGTCGACCTGATGAACCGCCTGCGGGCAGAGCGGAATGTCGCCTACGTCTTCATTTCCCACGATCTGGCTCGAGTCAGTGAGATCGCCGATCGGGTCGCCGTCATGTATCTCGGACGCGTGGTTGAAGCAGGGCCGGTCGACGAAGTGATGACTCGACCGCGGCATCCCTACACCAAAGCACTTCTCGCCGCGCAGCTGCGCATAGAGCCGGCGGGTAACGGCCAGCGATTCAACGTGCTGAACGGCGAGATCCCCTCGCCCAAGCGCCTGCCCAGCGGATGCCCGTTCCACACCCGATGTCCGGACATGGTGGAGGCCTGTCGCACTGTCCGGATCGAGGAGCTTGAGTCACCCCAACGTCCCGGCGCCGACCGCTTGACCCATGCCGCCTCGTGCGTCATTCATCGCCAACCGCCGAACACGGCTCGACAGAGGGAGATTGGATAAAAATGAACGTAACCCCTGGAGCAAAGATGATGCACCTCAACGTCTTTCTGTCCACGGCCGGCTACCACTCCGGCAGCTGGCGTCGCCCGGGCAGCCGCTCTGACGAACTGTTGAGCATCGACGTCGCCGCCGATATGACGCGCGTAGCCGAACGGGCGAAGATCGATGCCGTCTTCATCGCCGACTCACTCGGAGTCGACAGCACCGTTCGCAAGGCACCCCGGCAGACCGAACTCGAGCCGGTCACCATGATGGCGGCGCTGGCAATGGTCACCGAGCGGATCGGGCTGATCGGCACTCTGTCCACAACTTTCACCGAGCCGTTCAACCTGTCCCGCTACCTCGGCTCGATCGATCACATCAGCCGCGGCCGCGCAGGCTGGAACATCGTCACCTCCACGGGCGGTCAACACAACTTCGGTGTCGAGCTGCCCCCGCACGACGAGCGTTACCGGCGTGCCTACGAGTACATGGAGGTCGTCAAGGCGCTCTGGGACAGCTGGGACGACGACGCCGTCGTCAACGACGCCGCTTCAGGTTTCTGGGTACGCCCAGAGCGTATCCACCGTATCGACCACCACGGCGAGTACTACCGTGTCGACGGTCCCGCTCACCTGCCGCGCTCCCCGCAGGGCTGGCCGGTGCTCGTTCAAGCCGGCTCCTCGAAGGAGGGCATGGCCTTCGCTGCTCACCATGCTGAAGTCGTCTTCACTGCGCAGAACGACCTCGCCAAGGCGCAGCAGTTCTACGGTGAGATGGGCAAGCTCTGCGCTGGACTCGGCAAGCCGGCGCCGAAAGTACTTCCGGGGCTGATGCCCGTCCTCGGCTCTACTGAGGAGGAGGCTCAGCGGCTTTTCGATGAACTCGGCAGTTACATCGACGTCGAGACCGGCCTGATCAAGTTGGGGAACTACATGCCCGGCATTGACTTCTCCGGCCTCGATCTCGACGAACCCGTCCCGCTCGACTTGATTCCCGATGTCGACGAAAACGAGGCGATGCGCAGTCGCTACGAAGGCTTGCACAAGCTCGCGGTCGATGAGCGCAAGACACTTCGCGAACTGATGCTGTCGGTGACGCGGTCCATCGGACACAAGATCTCCATCGGTACGCCTGAGCAAGTGGCCGATGAGATGGAGCGATGGTTCCACGAAGACGCCTGCGACGGATTCAATCTCCAGATCGCCTACAGCCCGGGGGCAATGGACGACATCGCCGAGCAGCTAGTTCCTGAGCTTCAGCGCCGTGGCCTCTTCCGCATCGAGTACGAGGGCGCCACCCTGCGTGACCACCTCGGTCTGGCGCGGCCGACAGACCGCAGCCAGCGATAGGGACGATACCCGCCGAGCCCGACACCACCGGCTGGCATGCAGTCTTCACGAATCTTGCTGCAGAAAGTGAGCACATGCAGATCGCCGTCGTCACCGGCAATCCAAAACCGCAGTCCCGTACCCGCGCGGTGGCCCACGCGCTCGCCGACTCCATCGTCGCGCCGTTCGACGACGTTGTGGTGCGAGACATCGACCTCGCCACCGTGGCCGACAGGCTTTTCGTGCAAGACGATGAGGAGATCGTCGAGCTCAACGCGCAGGTAGCCGCCTCAGATCTTGTGCTGGTGGCCTCACCGACGTACAAGGCCACCTACACCGGGCTGCTGAAGGCGTTCCTCGACCGGTACCCGACGAACGGCCTGGCCGACGTCATCGCCGTGCCGGTCATGACCGGCGCCTCCGAACTGCACGCTCTGGCGGTGGAATCCTCGCTGCGACCGCTTCTGGTCGAGTTGGGAGCCGGCGTGCATACCCGGGGGCTGTACTTCGTAGCCGACCGGATGGACGAGCTGAACCAGATCGTGGCCCGGTGGGTGGACGACCACGCGGCTGTCCTGCGGAACCTCTTGGCCGTTCGAAGGAAAGCCGCGGGAACGACCGACGCGCGCACGTCCGCCGCTCCGGCAGCGGCCATCGACGCCGACCGGCTTCGGGGGGTCGTTGGCGGATTCTGCTCGGGAATCACGGTGGTCACCGGGATGGAGAACCAGCGTCCGTTCGGCATGACGTGTCAGTCGTTCTTCTCGTTGTCGCTGAACCCGCCGCTGATCGTGTTCTCACCGCAATTGACATCGACGACCTATCCCCACTTGAGGAAAACTGGCGATATCGTCGTCAATATCCTTGCAGAGGAACAGCATCCGCTAGGGCGCCAGTTCGCCCGCAGCGGCGCCGACAAGTTCTCAGGCGTTGCGTGGCAGCCGGCGGGAAACGGTGCGCCCCTGTTGTCCGGAACAGTGGCCGCGGTCGAATGCACGATCGTCGACGAGCAGATCGTCGGCGACCATTACCTCGTCGTCGCGCGGGTGACGGGGCTCCACGAGGCTCGCGAACAGCGCCCGCTGCTCTACTTTCGGAGCACCTTCGCGAGGCTCGGGGCGCCGCTGTGACTGTGATCAGCGACGGCGGGGGTACATCGATCGACCGAAAACCCAGGCAGTCGGGTTTCGGTCTGGCCGACGAGAACATGCTGCCGCTGCGCTCGGCGAACTTCGTCAGCGGCCTGGAATCGATGCCGGTGGTGTTCACCCCGTCGAAATCGGTTCAGGCTTAGCACCTTTGGTCTTCAGCGCACCCCTCTGCCGGGACTTCCGGACCGCCTCCGGTGACGGCCGCGGCTCGTTGCAGCAGTCGGTGCAGTGTGGCCTGCTCGTCGATGCCCAGGGCTGAGAACAGCCGCTGTTCCAGTCCGGCCAGCGCGTTCTCGATCTCGGCCAGTCGATCGGCGCCCTCCGGTGTCAGCACGACCGTGTGCCGTCGTCGGTCCGCCGGCGACCGTCGTCGCTCGACCAGGCCTGTCGACTCCAGCTCGTTGAGCAGGGCCACCACGTTCGTCGGGTCGATGCCGAGCGCCTCGGCGAGGCCGGCTTGGCTGTGCTCGCCGAAATCACGTAACAACGTCAAGCCGACGACGTGGCGCGGGCGCAGCTGGAAAGCGGCCAACTCGACTTCCGCGGCGCCACGCAGCCGACGGGCGAGCAGATCCAGCAGGGGACCCAGCAGCTGGTCCCGTTGCACGCCCTCGCTCACCTGCGCAAGCGTACGGGAATAGGAGAGTCGCCAATCTGGTATAGATGGTTTGTGAACCACAAACCATCTATGGAGGAGTAATGGTGTCTCGTCTTCTGCACCTCGATTCATCGGTACAGGGGGACGTGTCGGTCAGTCGCCGGCTGACGGCCCGCGCCGCCGAACGCTGGTTGGAGGCCCACCCCGGCGGGATCGTGACCTATCGCGACCTGGCCGCTCACCCGCTGCCTCACCTCGATCCGCGGACCTCCGCGGCGCTCAGCGCCGAGCTGGTCGACGAGGTCAAGGCCGCCGACACCGTGCTGCTCGGCCTGCCGTTGTACAACTTCGGACCACCCAGCACCGTCAAGGCCTGGGTCGACCACATCGTCGCGCCCGGCTTGTCGATCGACGAGAGCACCGGTGACGGCCTGCTGGGCGGAACCGAACTGGTGGCCATCGAGACCCGCGGCGGTGGCTACGGCCCCGGAACGCCGCGCGAAGGCTGGGACCACGCCCAGACCTGGTTGACCCATGGAGTCTCGCTGACGGGTCTGCGACCACGCTTCGTCGTCGTGGAACTCACCATGGCCGAAACCAATCCCGCGATGGCCGGGCTCAAGCCTCTGGCGGCGCAGAGCCTCGCGGACGGCGAGGCCGCCATCGACGCGCTCTGGGAGGCCGGCCGGAACGCCGCCTGACGCCGAGCCCCGCGAGATTGCATTCCAGCAGGGCCCTTCTCGATCTTCTTCTGCTGGAATGCCATTTCGGCGGGGGAGGGGGGTCACTTCATCTGGAAGTTGGGGGCGCGCTTCTCCTTGAACGCGCGCGGGCCTTCCTTGGCGTCCTCGCTCAAGAAGACCGGGATGCCGTTGGCGGTGTCGGGCTTGAACGCCTCTTCCTCGTGCAGCCCCTCGGCCTCGCGGATGGTCTTCAGGATCGCCTGCACCGCCAGCGGCCCGTTGTTGTTGATCACCTCGGCGATCTCGAGCGCCTTCTCCAGCGCGGTGCCGTCCGGAACGACATAGCCGATCAGGCCGTACTCCTTGGCCTCGGCCGCGGTGATGTGGCGCCCGGTCAGCAGCAGGTCGCACGCGATGGTGTACGGGATCTGGCGGGGCAGCCGCACCGCCGACCCGCCCATCGGGTACAGGCTCCACTTCGCTTCCGAGATACCGAATCTCGCGCTCTCGCCCGCGACACGGATGTCGGTGCCCTGCAGGATCTCCGTGCCACCGGCGATGGCGGGACCCTCGACGGCGGCGATCAGCGGCTTCTTCAGCCGGCGCCCCTTGAGCAGGCCCTCGATCTTCGACGGGTCGTAGCTGCCGTCCTTGAACGAGTCACCCGGCGGCTTGTTCGACGCGGCCTTGAGGTCCATGCCGGAGCAGAAGTAGCCGCCGGCGCCGGTCAGGATGCAGGTGCGGATCTCGGGATCGTCGTCGACGCGGTTCCACGCGTCCACCATGATCGAGAGCATCTCAGTGGACAGCGCGTTGCGCGCCTCCGGCCGGTTCAGGGTCACGATCAAGGTGTGTCCGCGCTGCTCAACGACGGCGTCGGGGCCTTTCTCGGGTGAACTCACAGGTGTCCGCCTTTCCTCGTCGAAGACAGCGACTTGTCTGGAAATGTAACACGTTCTAGTTTAGAGCCGTGGCCCTGAACATCGCCGATCTCGCCGAGCACGCCATCGACGCCGTGCCTGACCGCGTCGCCCTGATCTCAGGCGACGACACGCTGACCTATGCCGAGTTGGAGGACAAGGCCAACCGGTTCGCGCACTATCTGCTCGACCAGGGCATCAAGAAGGACGACAAGGTCGGCCTGTACTGCCGCAACCGCATCGAGATCGTGATCGCGATGCTCGGCATCATCAAGGCCGGAGCCATCCTGGTCAACGTCAACTTCCGCTACGTCGAAGGCGAGTTGAAGTACCTGTTCGACAACTCGGACATGGTCGCGCTGGTGCACGAGCGCCGCTACGCCGACCGGGTGGCCAACGTGCTGCCCGAGACGCCGAACGTCAAGACCGTCCTCGTCGTCGAGGACGGGTCTGACGACGACTACCAGCGCTATGGCGGCGTGGAGTTCGAAGCCGCGCTGGCCCAGGGCTCGCCCGAGCGCGACTTCGGCCCCCGCAGCGAGGACGACATCTACCTGCTCTACACCGGGGGCACCACCGGATTCCCGAAGGGCGTGATGTGGCGCCACGAGGACATCTACCGGGTCCTGTTCGGCGGCACCGATTTCGCCACCGGCGAGCCGATCGCCGACGAGTACGGCCTGGCCAAGCAGGCGGTGGAGAACCCGCCGATGGTGCGCTACCCGATCCCGCCGATGATCCACGGTGCCACCCAGTCGGCGACCTGGATGGCGCTGTTCTCCGGGCACACGACCGTGCTGGTGCCCGAGTTCGATCCCGACGAGGTCTGGCGCACCATCGAGAAGCACAAGGTCAACCTGCTGTTCTTCACCGGTGACGCGATGGGCAGGCCGCTGCTGGACGCGCTGCTCGCGCACCAGGAGGAGGGCAACACCTACGACCTGTCGTCGCTGTTCCTGCTCGCCAGCACCGCGGCGCTGTTCTCCACCAGCATCAAGGAGAAATTCCTCGAGCTGCTGCCCAACCGGATCATCACCGACTCGATCGGATCGTCGGAGACCGGCTTCGGCGGCACCAGCATCGTGGCCAAGGGGGAGTCGCACACCGGCGGCCCGCGCGTCACCATCGACAAGAACACCAAGGTGCTCGACGAGGACGGCAACGAGATCGAGCCCGGGTCGGGCAAGCGCGGCATCATCGCCAAGTGCGGGCACATCCCGGTCGGCTACTTCAAGGACGAGAAGAAGACCGCCGAGACGTTCCGGACCTACAACGGTGTGCGGTACGCGATTCCGGGTGACTACGCCGAAGTCGAGGCCGACGGCACCGTGACGATGCTGGGCCGAGGTTCGGTCTCGATCAACTCCGGCGGCGAGAAGATCTACCCCGAAGAGGTCGAGGCCGCGCTCAAGGGTCACCCGGACGTGTTCGACGCGCTGGTGGTCGGCGTGCCCGACCCGCGCTTCGGTCAGCACGTCGCCGCGGTCATCCAGCCGCGCGACGGCGCCCGCCCGTCGCTGGCCGAGCTCGACGCGTTCGTGCGCAAGGAGATCGCGGGCTACAAGGTGCCGCGCAGCCTGTGGTTCGTCGACGAGGTGAAACGGTCGCCGGCGGGCAAGCCGGATTACCGCTGGGCCAAGGACACCACCGAGGAGCGGCCGGCCGACGAAGTGCACGCCAACCACGTGGGAGCCCAACAGCATGCGAACTGAACTCTGCGATCGCTTCGGCATCGAATACCCGATCTTCGTCTTCACGCCGTCGGAGAAGGTCGCCGCGGCGGTCAGCAAGGCCGGCGGCCTCGGGGTGCTGGGCTGCGTGCGGTTCAACGACGCCGACGACCTCGAGAACGTCCTGCAGTGGATGGACGCCAACACCGACGGCAAGCCGTACGGCGTCGATGTCGTGATGCCGGCCAAGATCCCCACCGAGGGCACCTCGGTGGACATCAACAAGCTCATCCCCGCCGAGCACCGCGAGTTCGTCGACAAGACGCTCGCCGACCTCGGCGTCCCGCCGCTGCCCGAGGATGAGGAGCGCTCCGAAGGTGTTCTGGGATGGCTGCATTCGGTGGCGCGCAGCCACGTCGAGGTCGCGCTCAAGCACCCGATCAAGTTGATCGCCAACGCTCTGGGTTCACCTCCCAAGGACGTCATCGACCAGGTCCACGCCGCCGGTGTTCCCGTCGCCGCGCTGGCCGGATCGCCGAAGCACGCGCTGCGCCACGTGGAGAACGGCGTCGACATCGTCGTCGCGCAGGGCCACGAAGCGGGTGGACACACGGGTGAGATCGGCTCCATGGTGCTCTGGCCCGAGATCGTCGACGCGCTCGACGGCAAGGCCCCGGTGCTGGCCGCCGGCGGCATCGGCACCGGCCGGCAGGTGGCCGCCGCGCTGGCGCTCGGCGCGCAGGGCGTGTGGATGGGGTCGGCGTTCCTGACCTCGGCCGAGTACGACCTCGGCGTGCGGCTGGAGTCGGGCCGATCGGTGATCCAGGAGGCCATGCTCAAGGCCACCTCCGCCGACACCGTGCGCAGGCGCATCTACACCGGCAAGCCGGCCCGGCTGCTCAAGAGCCGCTGGACCGATGCGTGGGACGCCGAAGGCGCACCCGAACCGCTGCCGATGCCGCTGCAGAACATCCTGGTGAGCGAGGCCCACCAGCGGATGAGCGAGTCGACCGATCCGACCACCGTGGCGATGCCGGTCGGTCAGATCGTGGGACGGATGAACGAGATCCGTTCCGTCGCCGACATCATCGCCGAACTGGTGAGCGGGTTCGAGGAGGCCACCGAGCGGCTGGACGGCATCCGCGAAGCCTGAGCCGGCCGCGTGTCCGATTCGTTCATGACGACACGTGCGACGGTTGACTAGCGTCGTCGGCATGGACATCCGACCCGCCTCCGCCGCTGTCGAGATCGTCGCCGCCGACCTGGCGCGCTCGCTGGAGTTCTACCGGTTGCTCGGCCTCGACATCCCCGACACCGACGCCACGCACGTGTTAGTGGAACTGCCCGGCGGCAACCGCCTGCTGTTCGACACCGAGGACACCATCGCCGGCATGCATCCCGGATGGACTCCTCCGACGTCGTCGGGGAGGGTGGTGCTCGCCTTCGGGTTCGACTCGCCGGCCGACGTCGACGCGATGTTCGCGCGGCTCACGGCGGCCAGCCACCACGGCGCGCTGGAGCCGTTCGACGCGCCGTGGGGACAGCGCTATGGGACGGTGCTCGACCCGGACGGGACGTCGGTGGACCTGTTCGCCTCGCAGGCGAGCTGACCGGCCGTGACTCCGGCGAGCTCGCGCACCTGCCGCGACAGGTGCGCCTGGTCGGCGTAACCCACGGCGTGCGCGGTGTCGGCCACCGACCGTCCGGTGCGCAGCAGGTCGACCGCCCGCCGGAAACGCAGTATCCGGCGCAGCGTCGCGGGACCGTAGCCGTAGACCGCGAAGCTCTGACGCTGCAGATTCCGCGCCGACCAACCCATCTCATCGGCCACCGACTGCACCGACGCGCCGGCTGCGAAGCGCGTGGTGACGTGCGTCAGCTGAGCCAGCGGCCACGGCGCGGTCTCTCTCGTCGCTGCGCCGCGCACCAGTCGCGCCGCCGCCGCCTGCACCGAGCCGGCCGCGGCGTCCGGTCGCACAGCATCCAGGGCGACACGCGCCCCGCGGAACTCGCCGGCCGGGACGCCGAGCAGACGGGGCAGCGCGCCCGGCCGGAACCGGATGCCGGTGGCGACGGGGCAGTGCTGCTCGGAGATGAACGCGGAAGTGTCGGGCCCGGCGATCATCACCGTGCCGTCCATCTCGATGAGGTCCATGCAACCGTCCGGAAGGATCCGGGCACGGCGCGCCCCCTCCCCGACCCACACGCATTCCGCCAGGTCATGCAGTGGCGCAGGCGCCGGAAACTCGCGGTAGCCCACTACTTCCTGGCCGCCATGTTCTGCTCGACCTCCTGCTGCCACAGGTCGTAGGCGTGGGTGGTGTCGACTTCCTGCTCGTAGCGGTCGGTCATGTCGGCGGTGACGTCGGCCGCGTCGACGTAGAACTGCTGGTACCAGCGGCGGTGCTGGTAGACCGGTCCGTCCTCCTCGGTCAGCAGCGGGTTCTCGATCGGTGACTTGTTCTTCCAGATCTCGACGTCTTCGAGGAAGCCCTCCCCGAAGGACCTGCTCATCGCCGCGGCCAGTTTGGCGGCGTTCTCGGCCGGCAGGCTGGGCATCGCCTGGACGGCCACGCCCCACTGCAACATGAACGAGTTGTGGGTCACGGGGTAGTGGCAGTTGATCAGCGCCACCTCGACCGTGAAGTCCGGCGCGAGGTCGTTGTGCAGCCAGTTGATCATGTACGCCGGTCCGAAGTACGTCGCCTCGGAGCGTAGATACGTTCCCTCCCAGAGCTTTTCCGGATTGGCGACGAAATCGGGGCGGGGCTTGGACTCCATGAACTGGCTGGCGGTGTGCCCCTCGATGACGTTCTTGAAGTAGGTGGGGTAGGCGTGGTGGATGTAGAAGAAGTGCGCCATGTCGACGTTGTTGTCGACGATCTCGCGGCAATGCGCACCCTCGATCAGCACCGAACTCCACTGCCACGGCGACCAGCGACCCTCGTCGTAACCCTCGATCGTGGGCGGGATCAGCTCGGCCGGCGCCGCCGAGCACTCGGGGTCGTGCCACACCAGCAGCTGTCCGTTCACCTCGGTGGTCTGCCAGGAGCGGGTGCGGGCCAGGCGCGGGGTGCGTTTGGCGTAGGGGACCAGCTTGCACCTGCCGTCGCCGCCCCAGCGCCAGTCGTGGAACGGGCAGGCCACCTCGTCACCCTTGACGGTGCCCTGGGCCAGGTTGCCGCCCATGTGCCGGCAGTAGCCGTCGAGCACCTTCAGCTCGCCCTTCGAATCGGCGAACACGACCAGCAGGGTGCCGAAGGCGTTGATGCCGTGTGGTTTCCCGTCACGGAACGCATCCGCCAGCCCGAGGCAGTGCCAGCCCCGGGCGAAACGGGTCATGACCGTGCCGGTGTCGATCTCACGGACGGCACCGTGTGAATGCTCGGTCATAGAGGACCTCCTGCCATGTGCAGCACGGCCAAGTGGCTGAACACCATGCTGGTGCCGATCGGGTTACCGCCCCCCGGATAGGTGGTGCCGCTGGGCGCGGCCATGGTGTTGCCCGCCGCGTACAGTCCGGGAATCACATTGTCCGTCCGATCGAGTACCCGCGCAGCGGTATCGGTACGCAACCCGCCCTTGGTGCCCAGATCCGACACCCCGAACGCGGCCGCGTGGAACGGACCCCTCTCGATCGGATACAGCGGTGGCGCACCTCCGGAGAACGCGCGATCGTACGGTTCGTCGCCGCGGCCGAAGTCCCTGTCGCGGCCCTCGCGGACGAACCCGTTGAACCTCGCCACCGTCTCGACCAGGTTGTCCGGCGGCACCCCGATCGCAACAGCCAGCTCCACGAGGCTGTCGGCGGTGCGCCACAGGCCGGCCGCGACATACTCCTCAGGGTCTGCCATCGAGACGTTGGTCGCCTTCACCGGCGGTACGAGCCCGTCGCGGTCGTCGTAGATCATCCAGAACGGCAGTGTGACAGTGCCGGCGGTCATCGCGTCGAGTACCGCGCGGCCCAAGCGGTCATAGGCTGCGGATTCGTTGACGAAACGCCTGCCCTGATCGTCGACGAAGATCCCGCCGGTGAACCACAGTGCGAACGCCGACGTACCGTCGGGGTGGGTCAGTCCCGGCGACCACCACGCCTGATCCATCAGGTCGACGTCGGCGCCGGCGGCGATGCCGGCCAGATGGGCCAGGCCGCGATTTCCCCACGGCCCCATGGTGTCCCGCGATGTTCCGGGTACGCCGTGGCGGGCCCGCATCTCGTCGTTACGCTCGAAACCTCCTGCGGCCAGCAGCACTCCGCGACGCGCGCGGATGGCCCGGCGCTGCCCGCCGGTTTCGACGATCGCGCCCACGACTGCGCCGTCCCGGACGACGAGCTCGGTCAGCGCGGTGTTCAGCCGGGCCGACGCGTGCGGAAAGCGGGCCGTGGCGGCGAGGAACCGGGCGATCAACGCGCGCCCGCCGACGAAGTAGTCGTCGGGCTGCGGGTGACCGAGCCGGTCGGAGTCCAGCGGTCCGCGGACGAGTTCGCGCAACTGCGGAGCGGCGGCCACCTTGAACGGTTTGGCCGAGATGTGGCGCATGCCGTCGGCGCGGGCCTTCGGGACGTTTCCGAAGTAGTCAGGCCAGGGCAGCAGCGAGAACTTCAGCAGCTCATCGGATTCCAGGTACTCGATCAGTGGTGCGCCGCCGCGGACGTAGGTCTCCTGCAGGGCACGCGGTGTCCGGTCACCGACCACCGCGGTGTAGTAGGCGACGGCGTCGTCGAGGGTGTCATCGGCCCCGGCCCGGACCAGTACCGGGTTGCACGGGAACCACATTCCGCCGCCGCCCGAGTACGCGGTGGTCCCGCCGAACTTGTCGGTCGCCTCCACCAGGATCACGTCCAGGCCTTCCCGGGCCGCGGTGTACGCGCCGGTGACTCCGCCCGCACCTGACCCGGCCACCAGCACGTCGGTGGTCTCATCCCAGGCTGGCATGGTGACTCCTTCCATGCGTCGCGAACTCCGCGTCGAGACCGGCGCGGTCGGCGTCGGTCATCAGCCGGTAGGACGGCCGCCCGCGGCCGGCCCACCGGTAGACCGCGTCGCCGGTGTGCCACCGTTGCGACTGCAACTCCCGTTTGAGCACCTTGTTCGAGCCGGTGGCCGGCAGCTTCGCCGAAACCCGCAGCAGCCTCGGGAAACCCTTGGCGCCGAGATCGTCCTGGCGCGACAAGAACGCGGCGAACTCGTCGACGTCGAAGGAGTGCGGATCGGCGACCTCCACGGCCGCCATCACCTGGTCGCCCGAGCGCGGGTCGGGGACGCCGTACACCGCCGCGGCGATGACGCGGGGATGGCGGCGAAGCACCCGTTCGATCGTCAGCGTGGAGGTGTTCTCGCCGTCGACGCGCAACCAGTCGCCGCGCCGGCCCGCGAAGTAGAGGAACCCGTCGCCGTCGATATAGCCCAGGTCACCGGACCAGTACCAGCCGTTGCGCACCCGCTCGGCGTCGGCGGCGTCGTTCTTGTAGTAGCCCTCGAAATCGCGGGCGCCGCGCCGGTCGACGATCTCGCCGATGGCCGCGTCCGGGTTGAGCACCCGGCCCTGCGGGCCGAGAACCGCTGTGGCACAGGGCTTCATCGTCTCCGGGTCGACGACCGCGACGTCGGCGTGCGCGGGCCGGCCGAGCGCGGAAGGCGGGGCCGCCGGGTCGGGCCTGGCCACCGTGCCGCCCTCACTGGAGCCGTAACCCTCGAACAGCTCCGCGCCGAACCGGCGCCGGAACTCCTTCTGGTCCTCGGGCGAGGCCTCGGTGCCGAAGCCGCGCTGCAGCGGATTGTCGGCGTCGTCGGGCGCCTCCACGGTGGCCATCAGATAGGCCAGCGCCTTACCGACGTAGGTGAAGAAGGTCGCACCGAAATACCGCACGTCGGGCAGGAACCGGGACGCCGAGAACGTCGGGGTCAGACACACCGTGGCCCCGTTGGCCAGGGCCGGCGCCCACAGCGCCATGATCGCGTTGCCGTGGAACAGCGGCATGCAGCAGTAGTCGACGTCGTCGCGGTGATGGCCGAACTTGTCGGTGGCGGCGTACGCGATCCGGGCCAGGCGGCCCTGGCTGCACTTGACCGCCTTCGACGATCCGGTGGTACCCGATGTGAACAACAGCAGCAGCAGCGAATCGGCGCCCACGCCCGGAGCCGCGGCGGGCTCGGACCGGTGCGCCCGCAGCAGAGATTCGTACCCGGGCTCGTCCACGCGCAACACCCGCTCGGCTGCCACCCCGTGGTCGAGGCCGCGCAACCGTCGCGCGCCCGCCGAGTCGGTGACGATCAGATCGCAGTCGGCGTGCCGGATCTCGGCGGCCAGCCCGTCCGGCCCGCGGGTCGGGTTCAGCCCGACGACGGTGGCGCCGGCCAGTGCGGCACCACCGAGCCAGAACACGAAGTCCGGCACGTTTTCCAGCAGCACGCCGACATGCAGCGCGCCGGATTCATCGGCGCGCAGCGCATCCGCCAGCGACGCGCGGGTCGCCGATTCCCGGACCACGTCGTCCCACGTCCAGTCCCGCTCGCGGGTGCGCAGTCCGAGGCGCTGGTCGCCGACCCGGTCGAGCAGCATGGTGGCGATGTCGTCGCGACGGATCGTCATGGCCGGCTGATCGGGTGGACCGGGTCGGCGCAGTCGATGCCCTCGGCGGAGAGCCGGCGTTTGAGGACCTTGAAGGTCTCGGTGCGTGGCAGCGCGGTTGCCGTGCGCACGAACCTCGGCCACTGCTTG
>NZ_LMVQ01000568.1 GCF_001545925.1 Mycobacterium sp. NAZ190054
CGCCCCGACGCTCTGCCGATCTGGCCAGCTCGCCGTCGGTGGAATGCCGCTGGACCGCCCCACCGCCCGGGTCGGTTCCACCCCGTATTTCGCCTATGACCGCCGTCGCGGCGCTTGCGCTGCTGACCGAACTCCTCGACCGGTTCCCGGTGCCGGTGCTGGCGGCCGGAGGCATCGCCTCGGGACGCGCCCTCGCCGCGGTGCTGGCCGCCGGGGCGGCCGGAGCGTGGATCGGGACCGCGTTCGCAACGTGCCCGGAGTCGACGTTGCCCGAGCCCGCCCGGCAACGGATGCTCACCGCGGGCGACACCGACACCGTGACGACGCGGGCCTTCGACGTCGCGCTCGGGTATCCGTGGCCGCCGACGATCCCGGAGCGGGTACTGCGCAACGAGTTCACCGACATCTGGGCCGGCCGCGAGGACGAACTCGACGCCGACGCGTGCGAGCTGCTGCGGGCCGCGATCGCCGCCGACGACTACCGGTGGGCACCGGTCAACGCCGGTCAGGGAGTCGCCGACGTGACGGCCAGTGAGCCCGCCGAGAAGGTCGTCAGGCGGCTCACCGGCGACGCACGCACCACCCTCGCGGCCCTCAGCTCGGGAGGGACCAGCGGCGTTCGAGACGATTGACGCCGGACACCACACCGACTCCGACCAGCCCGATGAAGATGACGACGGCGAACAGATCCTCCACGGCGAACGCCCCGCCCAACCGCATCACCAGTCCACCCAGGCCGATCAGTCCGACGAGTTGCTCACCCAGGACGGCCCCTTCGATGGCGCGGCCGGCGCCGATCCGCATCCCGCTCAGGATCAGGCTCAGCGACGCCGGCAGCGTCAGCCGCCGCACCGTGAGCCAGGGTCCCGCGCCGAACGACGTCGTCATCTCCTTCAGCTGCGCGTCGACGCTCTGCACACCCGCCATCGTGTTCGCCACGATCAACGGGACGACGTAGGCGACGATGATGACGATGACGCTGGTCCGGCCGAGCCCGAAGATGAGCAGGATCACCGGGATGATGACGATCAGCGGCACCGACAGCGCGAAGTACAGATACGGTGTCAGAGCCCATTCCACGACGCGGACCATGCCCATCGCCACGCCGATCACCAACCCGATGACCGCCGCCAGTGGATAGCCGATGACGATCGCCATCGCGGTGCTCACGACGGCTTCGTGGAAACGGTCCTGCCCCAGGATGTCGACGAACGCCGCCGCCACCCGGTCCAGTCGAGGTATCGCCGGGGAGACCTCGAGTACGCCGACCACCTGCCAGACGGCGAGCAGAAGGATCAGGCCGGCGGCGGGGACGGCGGCGCCGCGGAACCTGCCCCGCAAGGACTTCAGCGTCACGGGTCGCCGCCGACGCTGAGGTCCGCGCGGTGCATTTCCTCGAGTCGAGTGGACAGATAGTCGGTGAAGTCCCGGTACTCGGCCGACCGGATCAGCGACGTGCGGGGACGCTCGAACGGCACGGTGATCACATCCTCGATCCGTCCCGGCCGGGTGTTCATCAGGATGACCTTGTCCGACAACAGCACAGCCTCACTCATGCTGTGCGTCACCATCACCGCGGTGCGATGTTCGGAGCTGTCCCACAGGTCGGCCAGGTCCTTCTGCATCACCTGGCGGGTCAGGGCGTCGAGCGCCCCGAACGGCTCGTCCATGAGCAATGTCGCCGGCTCGACCGCCAAAGCGCGTGCGATACCGACACGTTGCTGCATACCGCCGGAGAGCTGGTGCGGACGCTGGTGTTCGAAACCCGTCAAACCCACCCTGGCCAGATACTGCCGTGCGATGCCTTCCCGCTCGGTTTTGCGCAATCCTCTTGCCTCGAGCCCGAACGCGGTGTTGGTGAGCACGTCGGCCCACGGCAGCAGCGCGAAATTCTGGAACACCATCGCCCGGTCCTCGCCGGGTTCGCGCACCACCTCACCGTCGATCCTCAACGCACCGGAGGTCGGAACCAGGAGCCCGGCAATGATTTTCAGCAGCGTCGTCTTACCGCAACCGCTTGGCCCGACCAGTGAGGTGAAGCTGCCGGTCTCGATGGTGCAGGAGATGTCGCGGATCGCGTCGAACGGTTCCCCGTCGCGCTCGTAGGTCATGGTGAGCGAGTCGAGCTCGATCATGAATTCACCCCGAATGCCGTCGGACGGCCCCGGTGGGCACGCCGCTCAATCTGCCGGACCGCGCCGAGCAGGATCAGGCCGAAGATCGCCACCGACATCAGGATGGCGTACAGCTCGGCACTCTGGAAACCGTCGCGGTACGAACTCACCAGCCGACCGACTCCGACGGAGACCAGCAACAGTTCCATCACGACCATGCCCAGCACCGCCCTACCGGTGCCCAGCCTGATCGCCGACACGATGCTGGGCATCGCCGAAGGCAGAATAACCTTACGAAATCTCTTGGCACGGCCCATTTTGAAGGATTTCGCCATCATGACCAGGTCCCGGTCGACGTATGCGGCGCCGGCCGCTGTGGTGAACACGACGTCGATCACCGCGAAGAGGAACACGACCAGGGAGCGCGACAACAACCCCAGACCGAATGCTATGACGAGGATCGGCAGAAACGTCGACAGCGGAACGGAATTGAAGAACGCGAAGTAGGGGGTCGTCAGAGAGTGGAGCAGCGGGCTGGTGCCAATGAGAAGGCCCAGCGTCACCCCCACCACCAGCGCGGAGGTCCAGCCGTAGACGAACGGGACCAGCGTCTGGCCGTAGGCGTTCCAGAACTCGGCGGTGCCCATCTGCGCGAACAGCGACCTGACCACGGCGCTGAACCGAGGGATGAACAACGCGGTCGGTTGCATGGCCGCGTACGCTTCCCATGCGCCGAAGCCGACGAGCAGCGCGGCCGCCCCGACGATTCGCGGCAGCCACCGGCGCCGTTGAGCGGGCGTGAGGTTCAACTCTCATCCCTGACGAGGCGTTCCGCGCCGCGCGTCATTACTTGTCGCCGAGTTGTTCCAGTGCGGACTCCAGGTACTGGAATGCGAAGTACTTGTCCAGTCCGGCATCACTGAGATCGGTGACCTCGATCTCGCCGAGATCGTTGAAGAACTCCAGGGTTTGCCGCGCCCGTTCCCGATTGAGCAGCCCGTCGGCCGGCCACAGGCCTCGTTCGGCGTACTCCGTGACGAGCTCACGCAGCACCTGCTCGTCGGTGTCGGGCAGGAACTCCGATGCGACGCTCAACGCCCACTCGGGGTCGTCGGACAGACGGCGCTCGGCTTCGACCAAAGATTTGACCACCGCCGTGGCGGTTTCCGGGTTGGCCTCGGCCCACTTCCTGTCCAGCCAGATGTCCTGCTCGATGAGGTCGGGCACCTCTTCACCCACGGTCGCGAGGACCTCGAACTGCCCCGGGTACTGGGCCGACAGCGTGACGATGTCCGACAGGTCGATCACCGAGGCGTCGATCTGTCCTTGCGCCAACGCTTCTGCCCGGACTTCACTGCCGGGGATGATCAGTTTCTCGTACTCGTAACCGTTCTCCCGGGCAAAGAAGTCCGAGATCGCGTTGGTGAACGACGCCTCACCGTGCACCGCGATCCGTTTGCCGTCGAGTTGTTCCAGCGAGGTGATCTCGGGCCGGGCCGCCAGCGCCCACGTCAGCCGCTGGGTCGACACGACATCGACGATCTCGGCGCCGGCATCCACAGCCGGCACCCCGACGTTGACGCCGATATCGGTGCCGATGACCGCCTCGCCCTGGCTGATCGCCTGAATCGCGGTCGGGCCGTCCTCGAGGTAGCGCTGCTCGACTTCGATGCCGCTCTCCTCGGCGAGGATCTTCCACGCCGCGTACGGAACCAGCGAGTTGAAACTCTGCGACGAACCGCTCACGGCCCGCAGCGGCCCGTCCGAGGAGGATTCGGTGTCGTCGTTCCCGCCGCACCCGGCGACAGTCAGGACGACCGCCGCCACCAGCGCGGCCTTGCGAATGAGTGCTCTGGACACCGACGACATCGGGCGACCTCCTGGCCGAGACTTGGTATATCAAGCACCATAACGCAGGTGGTCCCGGCCCGCAGGACAAAAAGCGATCAATCCGTCGATCTCAGCAAATCGGCGGCCGTACGCCACCGGATCGCCTGCCGGGCCGATTCGTCGAGACCCGCGGCGGTGACGGCGGCGTCCAGGGTGGTCACGAACCGCTCGAGCCCCCCCGGCACATGTGGATAGTCGGTGCCGAACATGAACTGGCCGGGGTCGAAAGTGTCGAGCGCACAACGCAGCGCAGGCACGTGGGTGGTCACCGTGTCGAAGTACACCGACCTCAAAATCTCGCTGGGCGGACGTGAGATCTTGGCCCGGCATTCCGGAAACTGCTGGTAATAATTGTCGAATCGGTGGATCAGAAACGGGGTGGTCCCGCCGAGGTGGGAGAAAACCCACCGGATCCCCGGGTACGCCTCGAAGGTGCCCGAGTACACCATCCGGGCGATGCAACGTGTGGTCTCGGCGAGAAAGTCCAGTCCGAGCGACAACGCGTAGTCACGTACGCCGTCGGTCGAGCATCCGGTGGTCGGGTGCACCAGCACCAGCGAAGAGCGCACCGACAGTTCCGCCCACAGCGGCGCCAGCCCGGGGTCGTCGAGGTCCGTCCTGTCGATCGTGGTGGTCACCATGACCCCGGCGTAACCCGGCCGGCCGCTGCACCGGTCCAGCTCGGCGAGCGCGGCATCGACATCGGGAAGCGGGAGGCTGACCAGGCTGCGCAGTCGCCCACCGGATTCGGCAGCCAGGTCGGCGAATTCGTCGTTGACCTCCCGGGTGATGCCCGTCCGCCACGCTGAAGGAAACCGGTAGACGTTCGGCGCGGATACCGAAATCAGCTGCGTGCCAACCCCTGCCGCGTCCATCGCGGCCAACCGCGTCGCGACGTCCGGCATCGGCTGCGGCGCGGCGAGGGCGACCGCCCCGTCCTGCTTGACGATGAGCCGGCCGTCATCGCGCACATAGCTCTCGAAACCGCTGTCCGCGCGTCGACACGCGGCGAGGTACGCCTCCGGGTAGTGGTGCGCATGCACGTCGATCAGATCGGTCACGAAACCTCTTCACCGAAGCAGCAGTGGAGCGGACACATGGTATATCAAGAATCAACGCCTGGCGCGGGGTTCGGCCGCGAGCGTGCAACCACGGTCGTGATCTCCACCGCAGGACGACCGTGAGCGCACGCTCGCGATAACCCCAGGACGCACTGCAATCCCGCTGGTCACACCCGTCACAGCCCCTGGGGAAAAGCGCGCGACACTCCCCTCCCCCCGCCCGGAGATGTCCCCGCGGTGCCCTATGTTGGGGCGTCCGGGACGACACGACGCACACACTCGAGGGGCCAGGTGGACGACAACTCAACCTTGTCTGCCGTCGACCTGCTCGAAGTCAATCGCGACCTGCAGTCCTCCCGGGCCATCCGGCTGCTGGCCACCACCAACCTGGGCCTCTACGCGACGCTGATGGAGCGGCATCTGGCCGACGGCGTCCTGCCCGAGACCGAGCTGGTGGTCCGCCTGGAACGCGACCTCGACGACCTCGGCGACGCACAGTCCGGGCTGGCGCTGATCAAGTCGTGGGCCAGCCAGGGCTGGCTGCACCGCATCGTCGACGTGCGCAGCGACCAGAACGTCTGCTACCTGACCCAGGACGCCCGCCGCGCGCTGGACTTCCTGCGCGGCATGCGCCGCCAGGACACCATCGCCACCGGCGGGTCCATCAACGGCATCGCCTCGCGGCTCAAGCAGGTCGCGATCCGCGTCGGCAGCGACCCGGCCCGGATCCGCAAGACCATCGAGGCCGAGATCGCCCAGCTGCAGCAGGAGCTGGAGGAACTCGACCGCGGTGAGCGCCCCCAGCCGGATGTCACCGACGCCTACGACGAGGCCCGCGCCATCGCACTGCAGATGGAACGACTGATCACCGACATCGGCCAGTACGGCTCGATGATCGAGCAGGCCACCGCGGCCCTCGACGAGCCGATCGACTCCAATCTCGAGTACCGCGACCGGCAGCGCCAGATGTACGCCGACTACCAGGCCGCCTGGGACTCACAGGGCCGCGACAGCCACCGCGCGTTCCTGCGGATGATCAACGACCCGGATCAGCGTGCCGAGTTCGAGGCCGACGTGGCCGCCGTCGCCGACGCGCTGCCCGCGCTGGACCCGGCGCTGCGCAAGGTGATGGCCGGGTTCTTCGAGCTGGTCGGCCATCAGATCGACGAGGTCGAGCGGATCCAGCAGCGCTGCGCCCAGCGGGTCAAGCGGTTCACCGCATTCGGCACGCTGGAGCAGAGCCGCGGGGTGGCCCGCCAGCTCAACGAGGCCATCGGCGCCGCGCGCAACCTGCTGAAATCGAGCCTGATCGACTCGCGGCTGGACATCGAGCTCCCGCTGGCCCGCCACGCGATCAGCTCCGTCGGCGCGCTGAGCTTCAAGATCGGCGACCTGTCCGACCCGAAACCGGCCAGGCCCGCCGACGGCGAGGTCGACCTGGCCAGCTTCGCCGCGCTGACCACCCAGGTCGACGCGCCGGCGATGTCGGACATGCTCAACGCCGCGGTCACCAAGGGCCCGGTGTCGCTACCGGAGGCGGTCGCGATGCTGGACAACGCGTACCTCGGTCACGTGATCGTGCTGTGGTCGTGGGCGCTCAAGCAGCCCAACGCCGACACGACGACGTCGACCACCGTGCGGTTCCGGTCCCTCGACGGCAAGGACCGCGAAATCGCCGTTCCCCATTTGATGTTCACCGAACCGATCACCACCCTCGTCGGAGCCGCGCAGTGACCACCGAACACGAAGCCGACTTCGAGGCGTTCTCGCAGCTGCCGCAGGTCGACCAGACCGCCCGTCCCCCGCACCAGCGCAGACCGCGCTTCGACGGCGATGTCTCCGAGCTGCCCGACCGCGCCTGCTGGGCGCTGCAGCACCTGCTGACCCGCCGCTACATCAGCGCCGAGACCGACAGCGACATCTACGCCTGGGTGCTCGAATACCGCGGTCAGCTCGCCACCCGGCTGTCCGAACTCGACCTGATCCTGCGCGTCGTGGACGGGACGGACGTCGCGTTCGTCGAGCAGGCCCGCTACGAATCCGCCAAGGGCATCAAACTTCTCCGGCGCGAACCGCTCGGCACCTACGACTCCATCCTGGCGCTGCACCTGGCGCAGATGATGCGCGCGGCCGGCGGGCAGAGCGTGCTGATCTCGCGCGAGGAGATGCACAACCTGTTCTCCGGCGTGCTCAACGACACCGACCGCGACGCCGTCACGTTCGCCGGCCGCATCGACGCCGCGATCGCGCGCCTGACCGGGCTGGAGATCCTGCGCAAGAGCCGCGACGACGAGGACAGCTACACCATCAGCCCGGTGATCACCGCCGTGATGACGGCCAGTGTGATCACCGAGTTGCAGCAGCAGTTCGAGCTGCTGCTCAATGGCGGCACCCCGGAAGCAGAGGTCGACCTTGACTGAGCAGTTCCACCTGTCCCGGCTGCAGGTCATCAACTGGGGCGTGTTCGACGGCTACCACGACATCCCGTTCAGCGAGGGCGGCGCGCTGATCGCCGGCGCGTCAGGCAGCGGGAAATCGTCTCTGCTGGACGCGATCTCGCTGGGCTTCCTGCCGTTCAACCGACGCAACTTCAACGCCTCCGGCGACAACACCGCCGCGGGGTCCAGCGCGGGCCGGCGCACCGTCGACAAGTACGTGCGGGGCGCGTGGGGACAGCGCAGCGACGGTGGCACCAACCGGGTGATGTACCTGCGCGGCGACGGCACCGCGTGGTCGGCGGTGGCCGTCACCTATGCCGGCGATTCCGGACGCACCGTGACGGGCCTGGTGCTCAAGTGGCTGACCGGTGAGTCGCGCAGCGACTCGTCGAGCCGGTTCGTGTTGGGCGACGGCGATTTCGACATCGAGGACGTCTGCAACCGTTGGGCTGCAGGGCGTTTCGACACCGGCGTGTTCAAGGAGCATGGCTGGCGGTTCACCACCAAGGTCGAGTCGCAGTACCTCGCCCAGCTGTACGCCACCATCGGCATCCGCGCCTCGGATGCCGCCCAGCAGCTGCTCGGCAAGGCGAAGTCACTGAAAAGCGTCGGCGGCCTGGAGCAGTTCGTCCGCGAGTTCATGCTCGACGAACCCGAGAGCCTGTCCCGGCTGCCGGAGGCACTCAAGCAGATCGACCCGCTGGTCGAGGCCCGCGAGCTGCTGGCCGTGGCGCAGAAGAAGCGCAAGATCCTCGGTGACATCGAGAAGATCCAGCAGCGCTACGCGTCGGAGTCGACCGATCTGGGCATCATCGACCTGGTGGACCTGCCGATGGTGCGGGCCTACACCGACCATGTCCGGCTCACGCAGTGCCCCGCGCAGATCGACCAGCTCGACTCCACGATCGATCAGCTCGACAACGAGTACGAGGACGTCACCCGGAGCCTGAATCTGGCCAAGGCCGAAGCGGATTCGCTCAACGCCCAGATCAGTGGGTCCAGCGCGAGCATCGGTCCGCTGCAATCGCAGGTGACCGCCGCGGAGACCGAGGCCGAGCAGGTGTCCCGCCGGCGCAACGCCTATGAGGACATGCTCACCGCGCAGCAGCTCGACATCCCGGAGACCGCCGACGATTTCTGGAACCTGCGCGAGGAGCTGCTGGCCGAGGCCACCGAGTTGCTGGCCAAGGTGGAGCGCAACCGGGAGGCGTCCACCGATGCGGAGTACGCGCAGAAGTCGGCGCGGATGGCCCGCGACGAGGCGGCCAAGGAACTCAAGCGGGTCGAGCACGTCGGGTCGGCGCTGCCGGAATTCGCGCTCGTGATGCGCGAGCAGATCTGCACCGCCGTCGGCGTCGACGCGGCCGAGCTGCCCTACATCGCCGAGCTGATGGATCTGCGGCCGGACCAGACCCGCTGGCGCACCGCGGTGGAGAAGGTGCTGCGCGGCGTCGGGTTACGGCTGATGGTGCCCGATCAGCACTGGACCAAGGTGTTGCAGTTCGTCAACGAGACCAACATGCGGGGACGGCTGCAGCTGCACCATGTGCGGGCGAAGTTCCTCGGCGCGGAGCCGGTCGACCCGGAGCAGAACACGTTGGCGGGCAAGCTCTTCGCGGTGGACCCGGCGCATCCGTGCGCGGCCGAGGCGGTCGACGTGGTCGCCTCGGCCGGTGACCACATCTGCGTCGACACCCCCGAGGTGTTCGCGCGGTTCCGTCGCGCGGTCACCGACACCGGCCTGTACAAGGATTCCGACCGGCTCGCGATCAAGGACGACCGGCGCCCGCTCAAGCAGTCCGAGTACCTGTATCAGGGCGACGTGTCGGCGAAGATCAACGCGCTGACCGTCGACCTGGCCGCGGCCGAGGAGGCCTATCAGAAGGCGCGGCGCACCGCCGACGACATCGCCGCCCAGCGTCAGCGGTGGCGGGACCGGGCCGCGGCGTGCAAGGCGATCTGCGAACAGTTCCCGCAGTGGAGCCAGATCGACACCGAGACCGCCGACGGGCACGCCGACCGGCTGCGTGAACAGTACGAGCTGCTGCTGGCCGATCATCCCGACATCGAGGCGCTCAATGCGCGCGCCGACGAATGCTGGTCGCAGATCCAGAAATTGATGACGCGCCGCGGCGCGATCCAGACCCGCCGCGACGACCTCGACGAGCGGCGCACCCGTCTGCTGGAACTGCAGGACCGGCTGAAGCCCGCGTTCGTGTCGGAGCCGCTGACCGAGCTGCTCAACCGGTATGCGGCCCAGGTTCCGGTGAGCCTGGAGCTGCTGGAGCCCGAGCCGCACCGCGACGCGTTGTTCTCGGCGATCAAGAAGGAACGCGAACAGCTGCGCGAGAGCAGGCGCCGCTCCTACGACGAGCTGGCCCGCATCCTCAACACCTTCGACACGTCCTTCCCGGACGCCATCCCGAACGACTCGGACAACTTCGACGAGCGGGTGCACGACTACGTCGCGTTGTGCCGGCACATCGACGAGCGTGAGCTGCCCGAGGCCTACGAACGGATGATGCGTCTGGTCACCGAGCAGGCACCCGATGCGATCCTGACATTGCACCGGGTGGCCGAGCAGGAGGCCCGTCGCATCAGCGACCAGATCGACCGCGTCAACACCGGTTTGGGCGCGGTGGAGTTCAACCGTGGCACCCGGCTGACGCTGCGCGCCACACCGCGGACGCTGACGGCGGTGTCCGAGCTGACCGAGATCGTGCGGGCGATCTCGCGGCGCATCGCCGAGGTCGGGCTCGGTGACAAGCAGGCGATTCTGGACCAGTACGCCGACATCCTGCGGCTGCGCAACCGGCTGGCGTCGACGGCGCCGGAGGACAAGGCGTGGACGCGGGACGCCCTGGACGTGCGCAACCGGTTCACCTTCGACTGCGCGGAGTGGGACGTCAGCACCGAGGAGCTGATCCGCACGCACTCCAACGCCGGCGACAACTCCGGCGGCGAGCAGGAGAAGCTGATGGCGTTCTGCCTGGCCGGCGCGCTGAGCTTCAACCTGGCCAGCCCCGACAGTGACGACAACAGGCCGGTTTTCGCGCAGCTCATGCTCGACGAGGCGTTCTCCAAGTCCGATCCGCAGTTCGCACAGCAGGCGCTGCAGGCGTTCCGCAAGTTCGGCTTCCAGCTGGTGATCGTCGCGACGGTGCAGAACGCGACGACCATCCAGCCCTACATCGACAGCGTGGTGATGGTGAGCAAGACCGAGGCGACGGGCCGCAATGCGCGGCCGGTGGCCACAGTCGCGACCCGCACGATCTCGGAGTTCGGGCAGCTGCGCCGCGAGATGCGGGCGACCGCGAAGGTGCCCGCCGGGGTGTGAACCCCTCGCCGAGATTGCGTCTAGGCGGGAAAAGTGCGTGACGGGACCTGCATAGGGGCAATCTCGGCGCGCTCTACCGCGTAGGGTGCCGATCGTGCACGTCGACGTGATGACGACCCCGCAGCCACTGCTGCACACAGGTGAACTCGCGCGCCGCACCCAGCACGCCGGCTTCGGCGGGCTGTTGTTCACCGAAACCGGCCGAACCGCCTACCTCAATGCCGCGGTCGCCGCGCAGGCGGCGCCGGGACTGGAGTTGTCGACAGGCGTGGCGGTCGCGTTCCCGCGCAGCCCGTTCGTGACGGCCGCGACGGCGTGGGAACTGCAAGAGGCCACAGGCGGCAGGTTCCGGCTGGGCCTGGGCACCCAGGTGCGCACGCACGTGGTGCGGCGGTACGGTGTCGAGTTCGAGCCTCCCGGTCCTCGGCTGCGCGACTACGTGCGGGCGGTCAAGGCCTGCTTCCGGGCGTTCCGCACCGGCAAGCTCGACCATCACGGCGACTTCTACAGTCTCGACTTCATCACGCCCCAGTGGAGCGCCGGGCCGATCGACGCGCCGGATCCCAAGGTGGACATCGCCGCCGTCAATCCGTGGATGCTGCGGATGGCAGGCGAAGTCGCCGACGGCGTCCATGTGCATCCGCTCGGCGAGCCGGGATACATCGCGCGGCATGTGTTGCCGAATCTCGTTGAGGGCGCGGCGAAATCGGGTCGGCGACCGGAGGACCTCGCCGTCATCGTGCCGGTGATGACGGTCGTGGGCGACACCGACGAGGAACGGCACCGCGAGCGCGAACTGGTGCGCACGAGCATGAGCTTCTACGGCAGCACGCCCAACTACGCGTTCATCTGGGACGAGGCCGGCTTCGAGGGCACCACGGCCCGGATCCGGGAAAAGCAGAAGGCCGGCGATTTCAGGGGCATGGCCGCGCAGATCACCGACGACCACATCGCGACGTTCGCGACGGAGTCGACCTGGGACGGACTGGCCGACGCGCTCACGGCGAAGTACGCCGGCACCGCCACCCGCATCGTGCTGTACAACGCGCTGGCCGATCCGGACCACTTCGAACGTTACGGCGCCGTCGCGCAACGCCTCTCCACCGGAGGCTAGCGCGTCAGCGCGGCCGTGCCCCGTCCGGGAACAGCCGCACTACAATTGACGCAGCCGATAATCTTTGCCAGAGTGAAAGACATCTGCACGGAGAAGGGCAATGGCAAAGGTCGGTCACCAACGCCTCACATGCCGAGGCGGTAGCTGAATCGGCGACTGTCGCAGCGTCTCGGGTACGAGGACGAGATGATTGCACGGGGGTGAGGTTGGGGGTGCGCGGCGATCTTCGCAGCCTTCAGTCGTTCGGTCGGATGGTCGGTCAGTGGTGGCGAGAACCGGTTGACTATGACGGCTATGTGCAGTACTTCGCCACACGGTCGATGGCCGGTGCGATCCGGCTGATGATCGGAACAGGTATCGGGCTGATCTCGATTCTGACGATGGTCGTGTTGTTCCCTTCGGTCGAGAATGCTCCACCGTTTTCGACGGTCGTCGAGGTGATATTCGCCGCCCAGAATGCTTTTTGGGCCGTGGTGTGGTGCGCCCGTCCGTGGCCGACCGTTCGACAATCGCGCGTGTTCGTCATCTCATCGGATATCGGCATCGCCGCAATCGCTCTTACCGGGTCCAACTGGCTCATGGGGCTGTTCGCGTTGAACTGTTTTGCCTTGATTTCGATTTATCTGATGTTCTTCGACGGGCCCACGCACTGTCGCTGCACACTCTTCTCATCCTGGCGACAACGGTAATCTTCATCACCACAGCGGGTGCGCACGTTGCCGCCGCCGACGGTGCGGTGGCCGGGAGGATCCTCGGGGCGGTGATTCCGCTGATCGTCACCCCGTTGGGGATACAGTTCGGCATCCGCACACTGCGCAAAGATGCCGACTCCTCAGCCAGGGATCCGCTGACCGGCCTGTTGAATCGGCGTGGGCTGCACCTGCACTTCGGTGACCTCCTCGAACTCGGCGAGGTCCTCAATGGCGCGATCGCGGTGGTCGTCGTCGACCTCGACCGGTTCAAACATGTCAACGACACCTACGGCCACGGTGTGGGAGACAAGGTCCTGGTCCGATGCGCGCGCCTGATCAGGGGCGCGGTGGGCAGTCGCGCATTGATTGCGCGCGTGGGCGGCGAAGAATTCGTCGTCGTCGATCTTGCCGACCCGCGCCGAGCCGGACAGATCGCGGAGGCGATCCGGCAAGCGATCATGGCGTCGAAAGACCATCCGGCGGTTACTGCCAGCGCGGGCGCGACCAGCGTCGCATACACCCAGTTCACCACCTCCGACAGGCATCCCCGTCTGTTGCTCGACGCAGTCATCGCGCGGGCCGACCATGCGATGTTCTACGCAAAACGCAACGGCGGCAACACAGCACACTACGAATAGCCACGTGTGCACTCTGCATCCAGACCGAGCGTTGACATGCCCGTGACGCTAAGTCGCGACGAGCACCGGGACCACCGAATGCTCCACCAGATCGGCGGACACACTGCCCAGCAGACGGCCGGTCAAGCCGCGACCACGCCGGCCGACGACAACCAGATCCATCTCTTCTCGCTCGGCGAACGCCCGCAGCGTCTTTGCCGGAGGACCAACCAGAATGTCGAAAGACACCGGAAGTAACCGGCTTTCAAGTGAAGCGGCGAACGTCGCCAGCCGCGTGGAGGCTGCGTCGAGTTCGGCCTGGCCGGCCTCTTCGGCTGCTTCGTAACACACCACTTCGGCGAGCACGACCGCTTCGCAGGTGCTGCCGAACAGTTCGACCGCCGTAGTGAGTGCATGCTCGGATTCAGCCGACCCGTCCATCCCGATCAAGATGCGCGGTCCTGCGGGGGGTTCCGCGCGGGGTTGCGGTGGTCCACCCGGCCCCGAGCGGACCAGACGAAAGCCACGCTCGGCGCGTTCCAGGGCAATCGGGACGAACAAGGGGCCCAGCGCCACGGCGATCAGCATCCAGACGGCACTATGGCCGCGGCGAATCATCCACACTCCGGTCATCAGCCCAATGACAATCCATACGGCGAGAACAACAGTCAGGAGAGCGAAGGTACTCATGTCCATAACGATGACATGACACCCCGCACCGGCAATAGTCGCCGAAAGTCACTACCTGAGAGACTTTGGTCCCGGATCGAGCCGACGGGCTGGGGTGGGGATCGGCCACTCTTCCCGGCGCTTGGGGATTGCGGCAGAGCAGGAGGCTGAAAGCGCGGAGCAAGGTCAGCGTCGATCAAGGATCCGGGGGGGAGGTGCTCATCGCGGGCATTGCTGCTGGCCCGGAACTTTGGCTCGCCATCGGCGGACGACGAACTTCTCGACTTCGACGACGGTGAAGACCAGTGCGCCGACGGCAGCGGCTTTGATCCATTCGACGTACCCGAGCGGCGTGGAGCCGAATACCGCGTTCATGACCGGGGCGTAGGTGAACGCAAGTTGGAGCACCGTGCAGGCCACCACGGTCGCGAACGCAATCTTGTTGCCGAACAGGCCGATACGGTTGAGTACGGGTTCGAGCAGGAAGCGATTATTGAGCAGGTAGAACATCTCCGCGACCACGATGGCGTTGACCGCCATGGTCCGCGCGGTCTCGACGCTGGTGCCCAGGCTCAGCTCCCACAAGAACATGCACAGCGCTCCGCCGGCCATCAGCACCGACACCAACCCGACTCTCCACGCGAAGTACCGAGACAACAAGTTCTCGTTCGGCGGACGCGGCCGCCGGCTCATCACGTCCGCCTCCGGCGGCTCGAACGCCAGCGCCAACCCCAAAGTGCTGGAGGTGACGAGGTTTATCCAGAGCACCTGCGCAGGTGTCAATGGCAGCGTGAACTGAAAGACAATGGCGGCGATGACGACCAGCGCCTCTCCGCCATTGGTCGGCAGCATGAACAGCACGAACTTGCGGATGTTGTCATAAACGGTTCGACCCTCTGACACCGCAGCAGCGATGGTGGCGAAGTTGTCATCGGCGAGCACCATGTCCGCCGCCTCTTTGGCGGCCTCGGTCCCTTTGCAGCCCATAGCGATGCCGATGTCTGCTTTCTTCAGTGCCGGCGAGTCGTTGACACCATCGCCGGTCATCGCAACAACTTCGCCATTCGCCTGAAGGGCACGCACCAACCGCAATTTGTGGTCAGGGCTGGCTCGGGCGAAAACATCGCTGTCCGTCACCTCGGTCAGCAGCTCGGCATCATCCATTGATGCGATCTCCGTGCCGGTCACTGCCGGCTTACCCGCTCCGATGCCCAGCTGCGCACCGATCTCTCGGGCGGTGGCGGCGTGGTCACCGGTGATGATCTTCACCCGGATCCCCGCCCGGTGGCATTCCTGCACCGCAGCGACGGCTTCCGGCCGCAAGGGGTCGATGATGCCCACCAGACCTAACATGGTGAAACCCCCATCCAGATCGGTGATTTCGAGAACTCCGGCAGTTTGGGGAGCTCCGTGTCGACGAGCGATGGCAAGGACCCGCAGGCCTTGGGCGGCTGTTGTCGCCGCCATCTGCTGCCAGTGTCGCCGGTCCACAGGCTCGTCGCCGTGCGCGCCGTGCTGCCGGTCACAGATGTCGAGCACTTTCTCGGGTGCGCCTTTGACCAGGATCGATGTCTGGCCGTCTGCACCGCTGTGCAAGGTGCCCATGATTCGGTTCTCCGACGCGAACGGCACCGCGCTGACGCGTGGACGGGTCGCTTGCTCGTCGCCGATGACCAGACCCGCCTTGGCAGCTGCCACAAGCAACGCCGCCTCGGTAGGATCCCCCGTGATCTTCCAGGTGCCCTGCTCTTGGTTCAGGGATGCGTCGTTACACAACGCGGCAGCGCGCAGGGTTTCCAGCAACGCCGGGTAGCGCGCCGGATCCACGATGCGTCCGTCAATGCTGAGATCACCCACCGGCGCGTACCCGACACCACCCACGTCCACGTTGTGGCCACCACAGACGACGCGTTGCACCGTCATCTCGTTACTCGTCAAGGTGCCGGTCTTGTCTGAGCAGATCACCGTCACCGAGCCGAGCGCCTCGACCGCAGGCAAGCGCCGAACAATCGCGCGCCGCCGCGACATCCGCTGGACGCCCATCGCCAGGGTGACGGTCATGATGGCCGGCAACCCCTCCGGAATCGCCGACGCAGCCAAAGCGACCGCCATCATGAACATCTCCGACACGCTCTCGCCGCGCCACAGAACTCCGATCGCATAGGTAGCCGCGCTGAGCGCCAGAATGACGACCGCCGGTAGCCGCCCGAACCGACTGATCTGACGCAACAACGGGGTACCGGTCGGCGAGATGTCGGTCAATAGTTGGTTGATTCGCCCGATTTCAGTCTGGGCGCCCGTACCGACCACGACACCGGTGGCCTGACCATGAACGACCAGCGTGCCCGCGTACGCCATGCCTACGCGATCCGCAACGGGCGCACCAGCAGCCGCCGTGTCGGTGGACTTGTCGACTGGCACCGACTCTCCTGTGAGTGGGGCCTCATCGACCCGCAGATCATCGACATGCATCAATCGCAGATCCGCGGGCACCCGGTCACCGGCGACCAACAGGACCACGTCCCCGGGGACCAGCGCGCCGGCGTCGACCTCCACGGCGCGGCCGTTACGCAGCACTGTGGCGTGCGGTGAGAGCATCGCCCGGATCGCATCCATGGCCGCTTCGGCCTTGCCTTCCTGGATGTAGGCGATGATCACGTTGATGATGACAGCCGCAAACAGCACGGCGGTGTCGATCCAGTGCTGAAGCACCGCCGTCACCACCGCAGCACCAGACATCACATAGATGAGTACGTTGTGAAACTGACGCACGAACCGTGTTACGGCCCGTTGCCGCTTGGCCGCGGCGAGGCGGTTCCACCCGTAAACGGCGCGTCGATCCCGGACCTGGCCGTCGGTGAGCCCGCCCAGATCGGTCTCCAGTCGTTCAACCACCGCCGCAGGCGGCAACGTATGCCAGTCTGCCTCGATCGACTGCTCGGCGAGATCGCGGGATCGCCGCATGATGGTCACAGATCTTCCCTCCTCACCGCGGACGCCACTAGCGCGCTTGCACCAGCGGCACAGGCTGGCAGTCGCTGTGACACCAACACCGGAATCGACGAACGACAACGCGCTCGTTGCCGATTCGCCCGCCAGATCATGCGCGTGTCGGCCGGCGGGTCCCGATCCCAGCGTCCATGAATCAAGTTCATCGCCGTCGGGGTCGAACCCGCTAGATGACGAGGTCCCCGCGATTGAGGGTCCTTTGGCCCTAACCACGCATACGAAATCACCGTCAGCTTCCGCTCTGGTGACGTGAACTGATACCGGGGGCTTCTCGACGGCTCGGCCCCGTTGCGCCGGCGCCGCCAGGCGTACACACACACGCTTTAGAGTGGGCGGAATGGGGAGCGGCGGATGACCACGGCAGAGTCGACCTCCACCTGGGCGCCGCTGCGGTCGCCGATGTTCCGCGCCTTGTGGATCGCGCAGTTCGTCTCCAACCTCGGCACCTGGATGCAGACCGTCGGCGCGCAGTGGATGCTGGTCGACGATCCGCGTGCCGCGGTCCTGGTGCCGCTGGTGCAGACCGCCACCACGCTGCCGGTCATGCTGCTGGCGCTGCCGTCCGGCGTGCTGGCCGACCTGATCGACCGCCGCAGGCTGCTGATCGCCACCCAGGGCGCGATGGCCGCCGGGGTCGGCCTGCTCGCCACGCTGACCGGCGCCGGGCTGACCACCCCGACCGTGCTGTTGATGCTGCTGTTCGTGATCGGCTGCGGGCAGGCGCTGACCGCGCCGGCGTGGCAGGCGATCCAGCCTGATCTCGTTCCTTCCCACCAGATCCCGGCCGCCGCGGCGCTGGGCAGCATGAGCATGAACGGCGCCCGGGCGATCGGGCCCGCCATCGCCGGCGCGCTGGTGTCGTTGACCGGGCCGACGCTGGTGTTCGCGCTCAACGCCGTGTCGTTCGTCGGCATCGTGCTGGTGCTCATCTCCTGGCGGCGGCCCCGCGTCCGAAACGACTTCCCACCCGAACGGGCGCTGGCCGCGCTCAGCGCCGGCGGCCGGTACATCCGCAGTTCCCCGGTCGTGCGGCGGATCCTGCTGCGGATCGTGCTGTTCATCGCACCCGGCAGCGCGTTGTGGGGGCTGCTGCCGGTGATCGCCAGAGACCAGCTGGGCCTGGGCTCGGCCGGCTACGGGGTTCTTCTCGGTGCGCTCGGGGTGGGCGCGGTGCTGGGCGCGTTCGCGTTGTCGCAGCTGCGATCCCGCTTCGGGCAGAACGCTCTGCTCACCGTGGGCGCGCTCGGTTTCGCCCTCGCCACCGCGGTGCTCGCGCTGGTGCACAACTTCGCCGCGGTGCTGGCCGGCCTGGTGATCGGCGGCACCGCGTGGCTGCTGACGCTGTCCACGCTCAACGCGTCGATGCAGTTGAGCCTGCCGGGTTGGGTGCGCGCCCGCGGGCTGTCGGTGTATCAACTGATCTTCATGGGCGGCCAGGCCGTCGGGTCGCTGCTGTGGGGGCTGTTGGCCGGCTCCACCAACAGCGTCACCAGCCTGCTGGTGAGCGCGGGGCTGCTGCTGTTCTGCGCGGTGTCGTCGGCGTGGTGGCCGTTGCACGCCAGCACCGGCAACCTCGATCTGACGCCGTCGTCGCACTGGCCGGAACCGACGCTGGTCTTCGAACCCGAACCGCTGGACGGTCCCGTCCTGGTGATCACCTCCTACCACGTGCTCCCGGAGAACGAGGACGCGTTCCTGGCGGCGATGGCCGTGCTGGGCCGGTCCCGGCAACGCACCGGAGCCTCGCTGTGGCGGCTCTTCCGCAGTGTCGAACAGGAGTCGACGTTCGTGGAGACGTTCGTCGTGCGCTCCTGGGGCGAGCACATGCACCAGCACTACACCCGCCTCACCGGGCAGGACCAGCTGATCGAGCAGAACGTCGAGCGCTACACCGAAGGTGAGCCGATCTCGAAGCACTACCTGGCGGTGCGCGACCCGGTGTGAGTGCCGGTGGCGGCGCGGCGATCAGGCCGAGGCGCCGTCCCACACCTTGGTGGAGCGCACCGTGTCGAGCCGGTAGTCGGTGACGCGGATGTCGAAGAGGCGGGCCCCGAGGTCACGCGCGCGGGCCAACGGATCACTCGGATCGCGGATGATCTCACCGCGGCTGTTGCCGTTGCCGACCACCACGCCGACGAAATCCTGGTGCAGATAGCGGGTCAGCTCCTGGAACTGGGCGATCACGCCCTGGGTGGCGCCGAGGTAGCTCTCCTCGCACGAGATCAGCACACCGACCTTCTTCCCGACGATGCCCTCGACGACGCGGTCCTGTTGCGGAGCGCTGTTGGCGGTGTAGCAGAACAGCCGGTCGAACACCGTTTTGAGGCGGCCCGGCATGCCGTAGAAGTACAGCGGCATCGCGAACACGATGCCGTCGGCCGGCAGCATCAGATCGAGCAGCAACTCCTCGTAGCGGTCGTCGAGCGAGCACCGGCCGTCCTCGGGCCGGCGGCAGCTACGGCAGTTACCGAACAGGCGCTGCACGTAGTCGTCGAGGAACACGTGCTCGACGGCGTGCCCGGCGGTGCGGGCACCGTCCACCGCGGCCTGCGCCAGCACGTGCGAATTGCCGTCCTCGCGAGGACTGGCGCTGATGACGACAACGTTCATGAACGTCTACGACGGCGGCGACGGGCCGACTATTCCCGCCGCGGGCAAAGTGCGCTCTACCCGGGTGGATACGGCAGACCGACCTCGTCGGCGAGCAGACTCTGCACGATGATCATCGCCGCCTCCGAACCCGACGCCACCGCGCCGGCGAGATGGGGCTGCTCGGTGCAGACGTCGCCGGCCGCGAACACCCCACCGGCGCTGGTGCGGGCGATCTTGTCGACGGTCAGCGGTTCGGTGCCCAGCGGGCCCGGCGTGCACGTCGCGCCGAGCTGCTCGGCCAGCGGCGAACGCTGCCGCACCGGCGCCTCCACCATCAGCGCGTCCCGGTCCAGCCGGGTCCCGTCGGCGAAGACGATGGTCTCCAATCGTCCGTCCGTACCGGTCAATTCGACGACCCGCCGGTCGTCGACGGTGACGCCGGCGCGGTGCAGCAGCCGTTCGTCGTCGGGACTCAGCTCCGAGCGTCCGTCGGTCAGCAGCACCACGTCGTCGCTCCAGCCGCGCAGCATCAGCGCCGCGTGCACCCCTTCTTGCCCGGACGCGAGCGCGGCGAGCCTGGTGTCGCGCACCTCCCAGCCGTGACAGAACGGGCACTGGAACACCGAGACACCCCACAACTCGGCCAGCCCGGGCAGTTGCGGCGGCGCGTAGGCCATCCCCGTCGCGAGCAGCACCCGCTGTGCGCGGACCTCGGTGCCGTCGTCGACGTCGAGGACGAACCCGCGGTCGACGCGGCGGCCGCTGCGCACCTCGGCACGCCGGTACTCGACGCTCGGGTACTCGGTGAGTTCCTCGCGCCCCGCGGCGTAGAGCTGGTCGGGTGGGCGCCGGTCGTAGCCGAGCAGCCCGCCGATCACCGGGGCCGCCCGGTTGCTCGGGTCGTCGCCGTCGATCACGATCGTCCTGCGCCGGGCCCGGCCCAGCACCAATGCCGCGCTCAGACCGGCCGCGCCGCCGCCGACGACTGCACATTCGAATTCCATGGCACGTTCTGTTCCCCGAAAACGCCGGGCTAGACCTCAGCGCG
>NZ_LMVQ01000569.1 GCF_001545925.1 Mycobacterium sp. NAZ190054
TGGACCCGCTGGCCGCGGTGGTCGCGAAGAAGCTCGAGTGGCTGCTGGCCGCCGAGCCGCGGGTGCACACCGAGATCCGGGCGATGCTGCGTTCGGTCGAGTCATTGGCCGCCGCGTTGCCGGACCTGCCCACGGTCTTCGGGCCGGTCCCGCGGTGGCTTGCCCAGGACGACATCGTCTCGGGCACACGATCTCTCGTACCGACGGACGGGTCGCTGCCCGCGGCACCGATGCCCGCGGCGCCGGACCCGGAACGCCTGGCCCGGTACACGGTGACCGACCCGACCACCGTCGGGAGGTGGCGCGACCTCGTGCACCGGGCCGCGGCCCTGCTGTAGAGGTCAGGCCGCCGAACCCGGGCGACCGTCGGGTCAGCTGGGAGCGGAGTGCAGACGCCGCAACGAACCGAGCACCAACCGGTCGCCGGCCAGTTCATAGCACTGGCGTTCGGACAATGACTCGACCGAACGCAGCATCGCCCGGATCTCGGTGTGCACCCGCGGCTCGGCGGCCAGCAGCACCTCGACCTTCTTCGCGACCACCGCGTCCAGCGTGTCCACGTCGTCCACCACCTCGTTGACGAGACCGATCCGGACCGCCTCGTCACCGCAGACCGGGGCCCCACTCGCCGTCAACCAGAACGCGGCGCGACGGCCGACCATGTGGGGCAGCCAGGCCAACACCAGCGCCGGCGCCAGATTGATGCGCACCTCGGGGAAACTCAACCGGGCGTCGCGCGTCGCGACGGCGACGTCGCACAGCGCGGCCAGTCCCACCCCGAACCCGGCCGCATCGCCGTGGACACGGGCCACGGTCACCAGCGGCGTCGCCGCCAGCGCGTCGTTGACGGCGATCAGGCGGCGCACCTCGTCCGGGAGGTCGTCCGGGGTCGCGGCGGTGCGCTCCCGTCCCAGGCAGAAGCTGTCCCCGGCAGCGGACAGCACCAACACGTGCACCCCGTCCGGTGGCGCGGTGAGAATCCCGGCCAGGGCGTCGCACATGGCCATCGTCATCAGGTTGCCGTCGGGGCTGTCCAGGCGCACGGTCAGCACCGCGCCGTCCCGTTCTACGTTCAGCCCGGGCACAACCGAGACATCTTGTGTGACAGTCATTTTCAGTTGAGCCTTTCCAGCGCGACGCCGCCGTACCAGTCGACGTCGTCAGGGGCCGTCCGCACCGTCACGGCGCGGACGTGGGTGAAGTCGTCGAACGATTCGGTGCCGCCTTCGCGCCCGTGCCCGCTCTCCCGCACGCCGCCCCACGGCGAGCACGGGTCGAGCCGGTGATGGTCGTTGACCCAGACGATGCCGTGCTCCAGCTTCGAGGCCACCCGGTGCGCACGGGCCACGTTGCGCGTCCAGATCGACGAGCCGAGACCGTAGGGCGAATCGTTGGCGATGGCGATCGCGTCGGCCTCGTCCTTGAAGGGAATGACCACCAGCACGGGACCGAAGATCTCCTCGCGGGCCACCCGCATCTGATTGGTGACGTTCGACAGCACGGTCGGGGCGACGAAATAACCGTCGAGACCCGGCACGTCCACGGCCACACCGCCGGTCGCCAACGTCGCGCCCTCGGACACACCGATCTCGACGTAGTTCAGGATGCGCTGCCGGGCACGTTCCGAGATGACCGGCCCGAGTTGGGTCTCGGCCTGGCTGGGATCACCGATCCGGATGCGCTCGGCCTGGGCCACCAGTCCCGCCACGAAATCGTCATACACCGTCTCCTGCACCAGGATCCGGGTGCCGGCGATGCAGGTCTGGCCGGCCCCGACGAACCCGCCGAACGCCGCGCCACGAGACGACACGTCGGCGGGCACGTCATCGAACACCAGCACCGGAGTCTTACCGCCCAGTTCGACCGTGGCCTTCGCGAACCGCGACGCCGCGGCCACCGAGATGATCCGGCCGACCTCCGTGCCGCCCGTGAACACGACCTTGTCGACCAGCGGATGCTCGGCCAGGCCCGCGCCCGCCACCGGTCCCAGACCGGGAATCACGTTCAGCACCCCGGGCGGGATCCCCGCTTCCAGGGCCAGGTCACCGATCAGCAGCGCGGTCAACGGGGTCTGCTCGGACGGCTTGAGCACCACGCTGTTCCCGGTCGCCAGTGCCGGGGCGACACTCTTGGACGCGATCATCAGCGGGTGATTGAACGACGACAGGGTGGCCACCACCCCGAGCGGGAACCGTGACGTGTAGGAGTGGTAGGGACCCGACATCGGGACCACCGAGTTGCGCCCGGCCAACAGCAGGGCGGCGTTGTACCGGTACCACTCCGGCAGCCGGGTGATCTGCGCCTTGGTCTCGGTGATCGGCCTGCCGTTGTTGTCGGTCTCCAGGCGGTACAGCTTGTCCATGTCCCTTTCCAGCAGATCACCGAATCGGTTGAGGATCCGGGAACGCTGGTGGATGGGCATTTGGGACCAGACCCCCGAGTCGAACGCGGCCCGGGCGGAGACCACCGCGTCATGCGTGTCCTCGGCGCTGGCGCTGTGGCAGCGCGCGAAGACGCGTGCCGTCGCCGGGTTGATCAGGTCGAGGATCTCGCCCCGGCCGGGCCGGCGCTCGCCGTCGATGAGCAGGCCGTGGACGTCCTGACCGTTGCGGGCGGTGTGGGGGTCGGCGACCGAGTGGGTCGCAACCGATTCACTCATTCTGCTTCTTTTTCTTTCTTTGTAGGCAGGGGGTCAGGCGCTGACAGGGGCCGTGGACTGCTGGCGGGAACTGGCTTCCAGTTCTTCGAACCGGCGCAGGATCGACGACTCCAGCACGGCGACTTCGGTGTTCGACGCCTTGCGGGGGCGGGGCAGGTCGACGGCGATGTCCTCGTGGATGGTGCCGCCCGGTGCCAGCATCAGGATCCGGTCGGACAGCTCGGCGGCCTCCTTGACGTCGTGGGTGACGAACACGACGGTCTTGCGGGTCTGCGCCCAGATCTCCTGCAGATGTTCGCGCAGACCGCGTGCGGTGATGGCGTCGAGATGGCTGAACGGCTCGTCCATCAGCAGCACGTCCGGTTCGATCGACAGCGCCCTGGCGATGCCGACACGCTGCTGCTGGCCGCCCGAGAGCTGACCGGGCCACTTCTTCTCGGCGTGACCCAGCCCCACCCGCTCAAGTGCTTCATGGACCCGCTGTTTGGCGGCCTCGTCGCGCACCTTCTGGACATACATCAGGTTGTCGAAGATCGACCGCCAGGGCAGCAGACGCGGCTCCTGGAACACGTAGGCGAGCTTGGCCGTCTGGCCGGCCCTACCGATGGTGACGGTGCCCGAGGTGGCGGATTCGATACCGGCGATGATGTTGAGCAGTGTGGTCTTACCGCAGCCGGAGGGTCCTACGAGCGAGACGAACGACTGGTCGGCGATCTCGAAGCCGATGTGGTTGATCACGGTCTGCGGCCCCGTGGGGGTGCCGAAGACTTTGACCAGATTGGTGACGGTGACGTTGGCCATTTTTGGTCTCCTTGAGTGTGGGTGAAGGTCTAGGCGGCCGCAGCAGCCGTGGGTTCGCCGGGCTTGGATTCACCGTCGCGCCAACGGAATGCGCGTCGGCTCATCCGCTCCAGCAGTACCCGGTCGGTGAGCACCATGAACGCGATGAAGAACGCGATCCAGGCCACGAATCCGGGCAACTGGTTGGCGTCATACCAGTAGCGGGCTCGGTGCCCGACGCCGTCCGCCGAGCCGAACCACTCCGACAGCAACAGACCGTTCCAGCCCGACATCACACCGAATCGAATGCCCGCCACCGCATATCCGGTGACCGCGGGCAACACCACGTGCCGCAGCCTGCGTGCCGGAGGCACGTCATAGGACTGTGACATGTCCAGCAGCGCCGGCGCCACCGACCTCGCCCCCGCCGCGACGTTGACGACGACGAACGGCACGGCCGACAGGATCACCGTGAGTATCGGTGCGGTATCGGCGAAACCGAACCACATGGCGCACAACAGAGCCCAGATGACGGCCGGTATCGCCAGCCCGACCAGGTTCACATCGCCGAACATGTCGTCGAACACCCGGAAGGACCCGATCGCGAGTCCGATGACGATGCCGAGGACGATCGAGATCAGCATCCCGATCGCGAACCTCTGCATGCTCACGGCGAAGTTGAAGAAGAACTCGCCGCGTTCGATTTCGTCAATCGCGGCCTTGACCACCGGGACGGGGCCCGGAATCCGGTCGCCGACCATACCGGCGATCTGCCACAGCAGCAGGAACAACAACGCCGCGGCGGTGGTGGCGCCGGTCGGGCCGGTCAGCCAGCCGGGTCCGCCTTTGGGGCGGGTGGTGACCGTGGCGGCACGGTCGGTCACGGGTGCGCTCATGTCAGCGGCCACCTCTCCATGCGAAGAACCGTTGTTCCAGACCGGCCAGGAACACTCGTTCGATCAACAGAATGAAGATCACGAAGAACCCCGTCCAGGCCAGTACGCCGGCAACCGAAAACTCTTGGAATGATTGGCGAATCATGAAGCCGATACCACTGCGGCCACCGAAGACCTCGGTGAGCGCCTCGACCTTCCACGCCATCGCGAACCCGTACCGCAGCGCGGCGAACAGGAACGGCATCACCGAGGGCAGGAACACCGACTTGATGACATCACCACGCCCGAGGCCGTACACCGTGCTCATGTCGACGAGCCGCCGGTCCACCTCCTCGACGCCCTGAGCGACGTTGAGCGCGACGTAGGGCAGCGCCACGAACGACACCACCACCACCGGGCCGATGGCCCCGATCCCGAAGAGGATCAGCGCGAACACGGCGTACGCCAGTCCGGGTACGTTGCCGAGCACCAGCAGCGGTTGCTGCCAGAAGTACTTCTGGTACCGGATCCGGCCCATCAGCAGGCCCAGGGGTACGCCGAACACCGTGCCGATGGCGAAACCGAGGGCGATCTTGAGGATGCTGGCACCGAACTGGACGAACGCGGTGCCGTCGGCAGCCAGATGCCACATCTCGGCACCGACCGTCCAGGGCGCGGGCAGGACGTACTCGGTGAACACCACCAGCGAGCAGAACGCCCAGATGCCCACCAGCACCGCATAACCGATGAGGTGCAGGCCCACCCGGCCGGCCGAAACCGTCAGGGCGCGGGCGGGCGCCGCCCCCTTCTCCGAGGGAGCGGCCGCCGCGTCAGTGGGTTGATTGGCGGTCACGGTCACGACTGGCCACCGGACTCAGATGGACGGAACTTCGGCTGCGCCTGGTCTTGCGCCATGAAGCCGGTCTCCTTCAGCAGCGGGAAGACCATTGCCTCGTTGTCGGCCCAGGCCTGGTCGAACCGGACGTCCCGAACGAACCAGTCGTGGTCGTCGATGTAGTTCTGCACGAAGGCAATGTCCTCGGGCGCCTCGACCGCGAAGTGCTGCGGGTAGGTCTCGATGATCTCGGCCTTGTTGGCCTCCCATTCCGAGAGACCCCGCTGCCACACGTCGAGGAAGAACTCCACCTGCTCCGGGTTCTCCTGCGCCCACTCGTTACCGGCCAGGAAGACGTTGATCATCGGCCCCTCGTGGCCCTGGACCACCAGTTCTTCATACATGTCCGACGATGCCTTGCCGTCGTAGATGACCTTGAGCTCGCCGCTGCGCAGGCCTGGCGCGGCGAACTCGGGCAGGCACAGGCAGGCTGCCACCTCGCCACGGGTCACCAGGTCAGCCTGCTGCTGGGGATCGGAGACGATGAGGTTGTAATCGCCACCGCCGGTGCGGAAGTCGACGTCGTGCATCTTCTTGGCGAAAGCACCCCACAGCAGCGTCGCCGACACCGCGGTGTAGACGGAGATGTCCTGGCCCTTGAGGTCAGCCAACGTCTGCGCCGGGTTGTCGGCGGCGGTGATGATGACGCTGCGGTCCAGGTTGTACTTGCCGATGATGACGGTGTCGCGGCCGGTCTCCTCTTCGATCACCGGGACCTCGTAGGAGGCCGAGGACACGATGTCGGCGTGACCGCCTGCGAACACGCCGAACTCGTCCCAGGTGGAGGACGCCTCGATCTTGATCCCGGATTCCTCTTCCATCTCGGCGAGGATGCCCTGGTCGGTGATGTAGTCCCACACGGGATCCGGCGCGAACGTGAACCGGATGGTTCCGCTCTCGCCACCGCTCCCGCCACCCGAATCGGGTCGAGATACACAGCCCGACATCGCAATTGCGGTGCTGGCAGCGATCAAGGTGGCGGTCAGCCGCCGTGCCAGTCCATTCACGATTGTGTTCCCTTCGTTCGACCGTCCCCCGGCTTCGTCGCCGAGGGCACGGGGTCTTGGTGATCGCGATCGTGGTAGCTGATGAGATCGTCGCCACCGGTCGCGGCCGGATGTTCCAACAGGTAAGACAGGATGTAGTCGTGGGAGGTGGCCAGGTGCTCGCGAGTGAGCCTGGCCGCCAGCGCCGGGTCGCCGTTCTCGACGGCGCTCAGGATCGCTGCGTGCTCGGCGTGCAGATGCTCGGTCTGCCCGATCACCTCCAGATGCATGTACAGGTAGCGATCGGTGAGCCGGCGTAGCTGTTCGACGAGCTCGATCATCCGGGGGCGGCCGGCCCGCTTGTAGACGGCGGCGTGGAAATCGGCGTTGGCAGCCAACCAGATCGGCGGTTCGCTGCTGGTCTCCATCACCGCCATCTGCTTGCGCATGATCAGGATGTCGGCCCTGCCGACCTTCGGGACGGCGATCTGGGTGGCCAGAGGTTCGACCGCTTCCCGAAGTTCATAGAGCTCCTGCAGCTCGGGAATCGACATTCCGATCACCACCGCGGTGGCATTCGAACTCGGGTGCATCAGCCCCTCGCCTGCGAGCATCTGCAACGCGTCGCGGACGGGGATCCGGCTCACCCCGAAGCGCTCGGCGATGCTCAGCTGCGACAGCCGCGAGCCCGGCGCGATCTGGCCGTGCAGGATCTCGGTCCGCAGTTGGGCCGCGATGCGACTGGCAGCACTTTCGTATGCCATCTGACCTCCTTGTCTACTAACGCAGCAGAATGTATACACCCAAAAACGTGTTGTCAATCACGTTCGTGCGATGTCTATGGGATGCATCACGTGGAGCGTTGCTGGAGCGCCACTTCGTGGGAAGCCAGGCTGGACGCACACCGGCAACCGATGCGCTGCTGACCGGGGCCGCTCCGTGCGCCACCGCGCGACTGCGCCGCGCCGTGGGGACCGTTACCGGCGGAGGAGAAGTTCGCAGAGCAGCCGCTCCGCGGGGTCGTCGAGATCCAGGCCCGAGATCGCCCGGATCCGCTTCAACCGGTATCGCAGTGTGGTGACATGGATGTTGAGCCGCCGGGCGGCGACGACGACGTTTCCGAACGCCGACAGGTACTGGGTCAGCGTCGCCACGAACTCCGAACCGCTGGCCCGGTCCTCTGCGCGCAGCAACTCGAGCTTCGGGTAGTCGATCCCGTTGTTCTCGACGAACTGACTCAGCTGGGCCAGCGTGATCCGTGGCAGGGCGTCGTCGAACAGCGTCACCGTCACCGCCGCGCCCGTCGACGAGGTTTGGAGCACCTGGTCGACCTGCCGGCGCGCGACGGGCACGTCCTGCAGGCTGCCCACGGTGCGGCTGATGGCGATCTGCAGACCTCGACCGAGCAGGGCCTGACCGACGTGTTCGCCCATCGCCGCAACGAAGTCCTTCCATCGCGCAGCCGAGGTCTGCCCGTCGTGGGCGAGGACGCAGTACACCGTGTGACCGAGCGTCGTCGTTGCCGCCCTCCGACGGTACGACTGGCAGTACATGCCGACGGATTCGACGATCCGATTCCGATCGAGGTTGCTGATCAACGCGTCTGGCGAGGTACGCAGGCCGAGGACGGTGTAGTGCGAGGCCGGTGAGAGTCCGTACTCCTCGGCCGCCGAAAGCGGCATGGCGCCTTCGTCCAGCAGGTGGCGCATCTGCCGGTCCTGGGTGGACCGCCGGCTGAACCCGACTTCCTGATGGCGCAACAGGAATGGCGCGGCGACCCGGGCGGCGGTGGCCATCCGCTCCCGCACGTCGGCGGGCAGCGGTGTGTCGCCTTCGGCGACCCAGAGGATGCCGAGCAGAAAGCGCTCGGCCCTGATGGAACACAGAAGACGACGCCGGGCTTCGAATGGTCCGTCGTCGACGGTGACCACCTCGTCGGTGCCCAGCAGGGTGTCGAGGAGACCGAGCGACTCCAGATGGCGCAGCCAGTCCTCGGGGATGCGGCGCCCGAGAATGGCGATGTCGCGGCCGTGGTCTACCTCGTCGGTCGAACTCGAATACGACAGCACCCGGAACTTGGCGTCCTCGATGATCACCGGGCCGCCGAGCATCTCGGCGAGAGACTCAGCCAAGCCGGCGAGGTCCTCGACGGCCACTCCCGATACCCGGATGTCGTCGGGCTGCGCATGTGCGATGAGATCGCGGATCAGATCGGCCAGCGCCAGCCAGGTCACATCGCCGCTCCGCTCGAGCAGAGCCACACCGGTGCGGGTCGCCGCCGCGCGGATCCGTGGCACGATGTCGGCCGGAAGCGGATCGGTGATCACCGCGCAGGCGCCGCGGTCCGCCGCGATTTCGATCACGTCGGTCCAGTCGCCCGGGCCGGGCCCGATCGCCAGCATCAGGTCGGCGCGCTCCCCGGAATGCCGGTCGAAGACACACAGCGACCGGACTCGTGCGCTCTCACCGGCCGGCGTCGCGACGAGCGCCAGCAGATCCTCGCCGAGTAGGCGGGGCAGCTCGTGCACCGGAATGCCCACAGTATCGCCGGTGCGGCTGACGTCGGCTGTCGTCGTGCTCTCCACGCGGCCAGCATGCCACCACCGCTTTCATCTATTCGTGCACGGGGCACGGTGATGTTGCTCCGAAATGATGATATTGCGCGGATCACAGCTTCCTAGACTTTCGGCGTCCGGGCCGCGGCATCTTGCACAACAACGACGACAGGAGTTCCAGCGTGGGAACACGGAATCGCGACACGATGCGAGGGACGGTGACGCGGGCACAGTGGTGGACGCTCATCGTCACGATGTCGGCGTGGGGGCTCGACGGCTTCGACGGCAGTTTGTTCACTCTGGTGGCGTCGCCGGCGATCACCGAGGTACTCACAGTGGACGGAATCGCGCCCGAGCAGTCCGCCGTCACGATGCACATCGGAATCGCGATCAGTCTCTACCTTTTCGGGTGGGCGATCGGGTCGATCAGCTTGGGAATCCTCGCCGACTACTTCGGCCGGGTCCGGGTGCTGATGATCGGGATCGTCACCTTCGCGATCTTCACCGTGCTGACCGCCTTCGCGACGGAGTTCTGGCAGATCGCACTGTTCAGGTTCATCGCCGGTATCGGCTCGGGGGTCGAGTACCCGGTGGGCGCCGCGCTGATCGCCGAGACCTGGAACAACCGATTCCGGGGCCGCGCCACAAGTTTGATGGCGTCCGGTTACGCCGCCGGCTACTTCCTGGCCTCGGTGGTGTTCGGCCTGATCGGTCACCTCGGGTGGCGGAACGTCATGCTGATGACCGCGGTGCCCATCGCCATCGTCATCATCATGCGGCGCTATGTCGCCGAACCGGAGGTGGCGGCCGCCGCGCGGGCGGATCGCCGGGCCCAGGACGAGGCCGCCAGAGCCGGAAAGGCCGAGCGCAGCAAATTCACCCTTGCCGAACTGTTCTCCGGTGCTCTACGCCGGACCACGTTGTTGGCCATGGCGATCTCGCTCGGCTCGCTCATCGCGTTCTGGTCGATCACCACCTGGGTCCCGCAGATGATCCGCCAGCTGTCCGTCGACTCCGGACTGGACGCCGCGTCCACCACCTCCCAGGTGGCGCTGGGTACCGCGATGCTCAACCTGGGCGGCCTGATCGGATACGCGACGTGGGGTTCGATGGCCGACGCCCTCGGCCGGAAGCGCGCGTTCATGGTCAGCATGTCGTGCATGTGGGTCGGTTCCGTGGCGCTGTTCCCCTGGGATTGGGGCTTCACCGCCTACGTTGTGGTCCTGCCGGTGATCGGCTTCGGGATGTTCGGCGCCTTCTCCGGATGCGCGGTCTGGTTCCCGGAGCTCTACGCTCCGCGGGTGCGGGCCACCGCGCTGTCGTTCACCAACGGTTTCGGCCGACTGATCACCTCCTTCGGCCCGCTGTTCGCCGGCGCCCTGGCGCTGGCCGTGTTCGGAGGCAACCTGCAGCTGGCCATCCTGACCCTGGCCACCGTCGGACTGATCGCTCTGGTGGGCATCAAGGGTCTTCCCGAGACTCGCGGAAAGATGATCTACGAAGGCAGCGAACGCGAATCGGCTGCGAACCGAGGACCCTCGCGGGTCACCGACGACACAGAAGAATCGAGGATCACCAATGGCTGACCGAACGAAGATGCTGATCGACGGTCGACGCGCCGCGGCGGCAGGCGGGCGGTGGCTGCCGGTCCGCAATCCCGCCACCGGTGAGGTCCTCACCGAGGTACCGGCCGGCGACGCCGCCGACGTCGACCTCGCGGTGACCGCCGCTCGGCACGAGTTCGACCACGGCGAGTGGTCGAAGACGACGGCGGCACAACGCGCCCGGGTCCTGAACCGGCTGGCCGATCTCATCGAGGATCGGTTGGAAGAGTTCAGCGCGCTGGAAGCGACCAACAACGGCAGGCCGATCCACGAAACCCGGGCGCAGATCGGGATCGTCCCGGAGTTCTTCCGCTACAACGCCGCCCTGGCGCTGACGCTGCGCGGGGAAACCGTGCCGGTGGGGGAGGGCTACCTCGACTACATGGAGTATGTGCCCCTGGGTGTCGCGGCCGTGATGACGCCGTACAACCATCCGATGATGATCGCCGCGCGCGGAATCGCCCCGGCCCTGGCGACCGGCAACACCGTGGTGGTCAAGCCTTCCGAGCTCACTCCGCTGACGACATTGCTACTCGCCGAACTCGCCTACGAGGCCGGCGTGCCGGGCGGTACGCTCAACGTGGTGATCGGGCTCGGCCAGGAGGCTGGTGCGGCGCTGACCAACCATCCTCTGATCAATCGGATCGAGTTCACCGGCGGCACCGAGACCGGACGGGCAGTGGCGGCGGCCGCGGGACGCAACTTCGGCAAGGTGACCGCCGAACTGGGCGGCAAGACACCGGTGTTGATCTTCGACGACGCAACGCTCGACGACGCCGTGGCCGGCGCGGCGTTCGCCGGCTTCATCGCCGCCGGACAATCATGTGTGGCCGGTGCCCGGGTGATCGTGCACGAGTCCCTCGCCGCCGACTTCACTGCCCGCCTGGTCGACGTCGCCACCTCCATCCGGTTGGGTGACCCACTCGACCCGTCGACACAGATGGGACCGGTCATCTCCGCCGCCGCCCGTGACCGTACCCTGCGATATGCCAACGGCGCCGCCGACGAAGGTGCCAAGATCCTGGCCGGCGGGCAGGCGCCACGGCTCGGCGGCGCGCTCGACGGCGGCTACTTCGTCGAACCGACGGTCATCGGTGATGTGACGGAGGAGATGACGGTGGCCCGTGAGGAGGTGTTCGGGCCGCTGGTCTCGATCGAGACCTTCGTCGACGATGACGACGCCGTCCGGAAGGCCAACGCCTCACAGTTCGGGCTGGGAGCAGCGGTGTGGAGCCGCGACATCGGCCGCGCCCACCGCGCCGCACAGAGCATCCGGGCCGGGATGACCTGGATCAACGACCACCATCGGCTGTCCCCGGCCATGCCGTGGGGCGGGTTCAAGGACTCCGGGATCGGCAAGCAGGCCGGGACCGAATCGTTCTTCGGTTTCCTCGAGAAGAAGAACGTCATCGTCCGGATCGCCGACGGCGCACCGGCGTGGTTCACCAGCGGCGACACCTCGCGACTGAATTAGGGCAACCCGGCGGCGCAGCCCGCGCCGCGCTGAGAGAAAGTGACCATGACCCACTGGAATACCGCGTCGGCGTTGGCAGCCGGCCACATCGACATCCACGCGCACCTGTTGCCGGAAGACTGCTATGCCATCCCGACCGCGACCGGGGTCACCCACCTGACCGACCGCGACGGCGAGTTGTACCTGGGTGAGTTCTCCATCGCGGTCACCCGTGAGCAGATCTCCGGGGTGCCCCGGATCCTGGCCGACATGGACGCCGAGGAGATCGCCGTGCGGGTGGTGTCGGCGCCGCCCTACGCGTTCGCCGTCACCGCAGAGCCGGAAGCGGCCGCCGACTACGCCGGCCGTTTCAACGACGGCCTGATCCGGATGTGCGAGAACCACCCGGACCGCCTGGTGCCGATCGGGGTGCTGCCGGTGCAGGACCGCAACGCCACCGCCGCCGAGGTGAAACGCCTTGTGGCGGCCGGTGTTCGCGGCGTCGCGGTGCCCGCGGTCGTGGGCACCGTCACGCTCGGTGACGCCGGGTTGAGCCACGTGGTGGACAGCTGTGCCGATGCGGGGCTCGCGGTGTTGGTACACCCGATGCAACAACCGCGGCCGGGATTCAACGCGCATTATCTGCAGAATCTGATCGGCAACCCGGTGGAGTCCGCCACTGCGATCGCCTCGCTGCTGCTCGGCGGAACCTTCGACCGCAAACCGCAACTGCGGATCGCCTTCGTGCACGGCGCGGGGGTGGCGCCGGCGCTGCTGGGCCGTTGGAACCACGGCTGGCGCATGCGTGGCGACATCTCGTGCGACAGCCACCGGCCGCCCAGCGAGGTGTTCCGCAGCCACGTCTACGCCGATTCGCTGTCACATTCGGTCGAGGCCGGTGCATTGCTCCGCCAGGTCGTGGATCCGAGCCGTATCACGCTCGGCTCCGACTATCCGTTCGACATGGCCGATCCTCACCCGGTGCGATCGGCCAGGGCTCTCGGCTTGGATCAAGAAGTGCTGCGGGACAACGCCTTACGGTGGCTTGACCTGACCTGACCGCCGCAGGCCGGGCTCAGCCCGGCCGGTGGTGCGAACCCCGGGAGACGACGCTGGGTTCGAGGACGGCCTCCCGGTACGGCGCGTCCGGCGCGGTGATGCGGTCGACGACAAGGTCTGCCGCGGTCTGTGCCATCTGCGTCAGGTCACACCGAATCGTGGTCAGATCGATCAGTTCCCATGAGGCCTGGTCGATATCGTCGAACCCGATGATGGACAGGTCCCGGCCGACATGGCGGCCGCGTGCGCGCGCGGCGTTGAGCGCCCCCAACGCGATCACGTCGTTGCCGCAGAAGATCGCGGTCGGCGGGGTGGGCGACTCCAGCAGCAGTGAGGTGCACCGGTAGCCGGTGTCATAGCTGAACGGGCCGCGGTGGATGAGCCCGTCTGGCATGGCGACCGCGCGGTCACCGAGACCGATGCGAAATCCGAATTCCCGATCGCGACCGGTGCTGGTGTCGGCCGGCCCGAAGATGGCGGCGATGTCGCGGTGCCCGAGATCGGTGAGGAACTCGGCGGCCAGCCGGCCACCGGCGATGTTGTCGACGACGCTCCGGTCGCATTCCACCCCGTCCACCGAGCGGTTGACGAGGACGAACGGGATGTTGCGGACGCGCAGACCGGCCGGCAATTGCGAGCCCAGGTGGGCCGTGGCGATGATGACGCCGTCGACGACGCCATGCGGCAGACTTTCGACCGCACCGGCGGCGTCGTCGGACTCGGTCAACAGGATGGTGCGGTAGCCGCGTTGCGCCAACCGGGCGCGCATGGGCTCGACCAGCGCAGGGTAGAACGGGTTGGTCAGCTCTGCGGTGAACACGCCGATCGATCTGGCTTGCCGGGTCGACAGCGTGCGGCCCGCTTCACTGGGAACGTAGGACAGGGTGCGGGCCGCCTCCCGCACCCGGGCGACCGTCTCCGGGGCGATGCCCGGCACGCCGCGCAGAGCCCGCGACACCGTCGACTGTGAGACGCCGGCGAGCTTGGCGACATCGTGACTGGTGAATGCCAAAGGTTTCCTGACTACGTATGTGGCTCGGTGTCCGGAGTCTAGCCAATCGACCTGAAACATGCGGATAACAGTTGGATATTGACCTTGCATACGTATGCGAATACGGTTTCAGTCACGCCCGAGGAAAGGAACTGATCGATGCCCGACATGCTCAAGAGTGCAACAGCGACCGCGGCCGGAACCGCCCGCAACTCCGACGTGGCCGCCACCGTCGCCGACGTGATCGCCGACATCCGCCGCCGAGGTGACGACGCGGTGCGCGATTACTCGATGAAATTCGACAACTGGAGCCCGGACAGCTTCAAGCTCAGCGACGAGGATGTCGAGTCCATCGTCGCCACCGTGCCCCGGCAGACGATCGAGGACATCAAGTTGGCTCAGCACAACGTGCGGGTGTTCGCCGAACACCAGCTGGCCTCGCTGCACGATTTCGAGGTCGAGACCCAGCCCGGGGTGTTCCTCGGCCAGCGCAACATCCCGGTGTCGGCGGCCGGCGCCTACATCCCGGGTGGCCGCTATCCGCTTGTCGCCTCGGCGCACATGACGATCGTCACCGCCAAGGTGGCCGGCGTGGAGCGCGTGACTGCCTGCACGCCACCCATCCGCGGTGAGATCCCGGCCGCCACCGTGGCCGCGATGAGCTTGGCGGGTGCCGACGAGATCTATCTGCTCGGCGGTGTTCAGGCGGTGGCGGCGATGGCGCTGGGCACCGAATCCATCGGCAAGGTCGACCTGTTGGCCGGCCCCGGCAACGCCTACGTCGCCGAAGCCAAACGGCAACTGTTCGGTGAGGTCGGCATCGACCTGTTCGCCGGCCCCACCGAAACGCTGATCGTCGCCGACGACACCGCCGACCCGTTCATCGTCGCCGTCGACCTGTTGTCGCAAGCCGAGCACGGCCCCGATTCGCCGGCCGTTCTGATCACCACTTCGAAGTCCCTGGGCGAGAAGGTCCTCGAACTGGTCGAGGCGATCCTGCCCACCATGTCGACCCGCGACTATGCCGAAGCCGCCTGGCGCGACCACGGGCAGGTCATCGTCGTCGACGACCTGGCGGAGGCTTACCGCGTCGCCGACGATTTCGCCAGCGAGCACGTTCAGATCCTGACCGCCGCGCCGCGCGACGCGTTGTCGGCGATGCGGAACTACGGCGCGCTGTTCCTCGGTGAAGGCACCGGTGTTTCGTACGGGGACAAGGTGATCGGCACCAATCACACGCTGCCGACCCGCGGTGCGGCGCGGTATACCGGCGGGCTGTGGGTCGGCAAATACCTCAAGACGGTGACCTACCAGGAGGTCACCGACCGCGCCGCGAGCGCCGCGTTGGGTGAGGTGCTCGGACGGGCCGCCCGGGTGGAACTGTTCGAGGGGCACGCCCGCTCCGGTGACGTCCGAGTGTCCAAGTACCGGAACGAGCCGCTGGCCTGGGCGCCTCACGGCACCCCGGAGTGGACCTGAGCCGATGCCAGAAGGTGATGGGCGCTGCGCTTTCGCCGATCTGCGCAACAGAAGGCGTAGAAATCCTTTCCGACGAGGAACCGGCCCCCTGATGGTCCCCGTAGATTTCGGGCGACCGCACGAGACACGGAGTTGACCATGACCACAAGCAAGGCGCCCATCACCTTCGAGCTGTTCCACGAGCTGTACGAGTCCTGCAACAACTGGGGACGTTGGGGCAGCGAAGATCAAAGGGGGACACTGAACTTCATCACGCCCGACATCCTGCAGCACGCCGCGTCGCTGGTGCGGACCGGTAAGGCGATCTCCCTACAGCTGCCGCTCGACGGGAACGGTCCCCAGACCGGCGCGTTCGGCCGGGTCAACCCCGTCCACCAGATGGCGGCCACCGGCACCGACCACCTGGCCGGCACCCAGACCTACAGCGCCGACCCGCTGGGTTGGGGATTCGCCGACGACAGCTTGTTCCTGTTCCTGCAGGGCGGAACGCAGTGGGACGCGCTCGGGCACATCTTCCGGGACGGCAAGATGTTCAACGGCTTCAGCGCCGGCGAAGTGACCTCGTCGGGCGCCAAGCGGGGCGGTGTCGAGCACATGCCGACGATCGTGTCCCGTGGTGTGCTGCTGGACATTCCGCGGGTCAAGGGCCGGACGCATCTGGAACCGGGTGAGGCGATCTACCCGGAGGACCTCGACGAGGCGTGCGAGTTCCACGGTGTCTCGGTGGGGCGCGGCGACATCGTGCTGATCCGCACCGGCGACATGGCGGCGCGGCGCGGTCTCCCGAACTGGGGCGGCTACTCGGCAGGCGACGCCCCCGGTCTGTCGCTGTCGGTCGCGAAGTGGCTCTACGACAAGGAGGTCGCGGGCATCGCCACCGACACCTGGGGCGCCGAGGTCCGGCCCAACGAACTGGAGGGCACCTTCCAGCCGCTGCACCTGGTGATGATCGTGTCCATGGGTCTGCTCGTGGGCGAGATCTGGTACCTCGACGCGCTGGCCGACGATTGCGCCGCCGACGGGCAGTACGAGTTCATGCTGGTCGGCCCGCCGTTGGTGATCCCGGGTGCGGTCGGCTCGCCGCTGAATCCGCAGGCGATCAAGTGACCGCGGGGGCGGTCGACGCCCTCGTCGGTGGCGCGTCCCTGACCGGGAAGCACGCGTGGGTCACCGGCGCCGGGTCGGGGATCGGCCGCGCCTCGGCGGTGGCGCTGTCCCGGCTCGGCGCCACCGTTCACCTGGTGGGCCGCACACCGGAGTCGCTGCACGAAACAGCCCGGCTGGCAGCCGATCACGGTGGCGTCGCGGAGGTCCACGACGGTGATGTCACCGACCCCTCCTTCGTCTCGTCGGTGATGGCGGGACAGCGCGTCGACGTGCTGGTGAACAGCGCGGGACGCAACATCCCCCAGCGCCTGGAGGAGATCACGCCGCAGACGTACGCCGCGGTGATGGCGGTGAACGTCGAGGCCGCGCTGTTCGTGACACAGCAGGCGGTCGCCCGCATGCGTGAGCACGGCGACGGCGGCTCGATCGTGTCGATCAGTTCGCAGATGGGCCACGTCGGGGGACCGCAGCGCACGCTGTACTGCTCGTCGAAATGGGCGCTGGAGGGCATGACCAGGGCGCTCGCGCTGGAACTGGCCGGCGAGGGGATCCGGGTGAACACCGTCGCCCCGACGTTCATCGAGACGGCGCTGACCGCCCGCGGTCTGGCCGAGCCCGAGTTCCGCGACTGGGTGCTGGGGGAGATCCCGCTGCGCAGGCTCGGCACGGTCGACGAGGTCGCGGCCGCCGTCGCCTACCTGGCCAGCCCGGCGTCGTCATTGACGACCGGCAGCTCGCTGCTCGTCGACGGCGGTTGGACCGCGCACTGACGCCGTCGGGTCACCGACCCGGACCGGCTCAGTCCTGCTTGCTGATCAGACGGGTCAGCGCCTCCCGGTCGGGGGCCAGCAGCTCGTCGATCCGCGGCTGGTTCACGTCGGCGACGATGATCTCGCCGACCTCCTGGTAGACATCGCTGAAGATGCCGTGCGACTTCATCTTCTCGGTCTGGTAGATGTTGTCCTCGGTCGGCGTCACGTAGTAGACGATCTCGGCCTTGAACCGGTGGATCAGCCACAGGTGGATCAGATCCATCAACCGCTTCTTCCGCAGGTGCTCGGCGAAGGTGTTCTGGTCGCGGACCGTGAGGATGCTGCGGCCGTGCCGGTCCTTGATCGGGTCGACGACGACGTTGGCCAGCGGGTCCGTGCCGTCCTCGTACCCGTCGCTGAGTATCTGCAGATCCAGCACATCCGAACCGGCGCGCCGCGGCCGCAACTGCACATGCAGCCGTTCCGGCAGCTGGTAGTGCCGGCTCCACAGCGCCAGCCACTCCTCCAGCAGCTTCTTCGGCACCTCGGTCTGCACCAGATGCTGGTGCTGGGTCGAACCCTTGCCCATCGCCTTGGTGGTCGCGGTACGGCCCGACGACGCCGCCAGCGCGGCGTCGCTGCGCGGCCCACCGACCAGCGTTTGCGGTGTGCGATAAGGGGATTCGACGAGCCGCATCTTGCGCTGCAGCCTGGCCAGCGCGAGCATGCCCTCCTGGCGAAGCGACGTCGCGAACTCCTCGGAGGCCACACCGTCGACCTGATGGCCGCCGTAGGTGATGAAGTTGAAGACGAACCCCATCTTGCCGATCTCCTCGGGGAACGCCCGCATCTCCTCGTCGGTCATCCCGGTGGTGTCCCAGTTGAACGACGGCGACAGGTTGTAGGCCAGCATCTTGTCCGGGTAGACGGCGTGGATCGCGTCGGCGAACTGTTTGGCGTCGGCCAGGTCGGCGGTCTTGGTCTCCATCCACAGGATGTCGGCGAACGGTGCGGCGGCCAGGGATTTCGCGATGGCGTACGGGATGCCGCCGCGGATCTGGTAGTAACCCTCGGGCGTCTTGACCCGCTCGCAGTCCCAGGCCACGTCGGCGCCGAGCTCCTTGGCCTTCTGCCTGGCCGTGTACAGCGGCGCCCGCTCGGCGAACGTCCGCCACTCGGCGACGCTCATCGCCGACGGTTCACCTTCGCGCTCCCGGAACTCCAGCAGTTCGGCGACCGCCTCGCCGTAGGTGTTCAGGCCCGCGTCGTCCTGCCACGCATCGACGAACCGTGACTCCACCGTGTCGAAGGCCGCGTCGATCGACGCCTCGGTGCCGTCCTGCCAGCCGGTCGCGGTCTCGTCGATGAGAGTGAGCAGTCCCTGCCGATCCAGCCACGCCTCCGCGGTGGCGTACTCACCCTCGGGCAACGCGTACAGCAGGTGCCCGTTGAGTTCGGTGACCCCCTTGTCGTAGAACCGGCGCATCATGGCCAGGTAGCACGACTTGTACGACGGGATCTTCAGGTTGGTGGCGCCGAGCAGGAAGGGCTGGTCGCGTTCGTCGGCGCGGCTGTCGATCAGGTTGGCCGCCTCGGCGTCGGTGCGGGCGACGATGATGCCGGGCACTCGCATGATGTCGAGCTGGAACCGCGCCGCGTTGAGCCGCTTGATCTGTTCGTCGGACGGCACCAGCACCTTGCCGCCCTGGTGACCGCACTTCTTGGTCCCGGGACGCTGGTCTTCGATGTGGTAGCCGGGGACGCCGGCCTCGACGAAACGCCGGATCAGGTTGCGCACGTGCGGGTCCCCACCGTGGCCGGTGTCGGCGTCGGCGATGATGAACGGCCGGTAGTCGTATTCGGGGGCTGCTGCCCGTTGTTCGGGGTCCATCTGCAGGCGCAGGTACTGCTGGTTGCGGTCGGCGGTCAGCAGCGCGCGCACGATGCCGGCGGCCTCCTCGGGCACCTGGCTGAGCGGATAGCTGGCCAGATCCGGGCCGGGATCCTCGGAGATGGACCCCTTGGCCGAGGTCGCCCACCCGCCGAGGTAGATGCCCTCGATGCCCATCCGTTTCATCACCACGGCCTGACCGGGGGAATAGGGGCCGAAGGTCGTGATGCTCCTGCCGTTGGCGAACAGTTCGCGCAGGTGCGGGTAGAAAGCGGTGGCCGCCTCACGGGCGGTCGGATAGTCGGCCGGGATGGTGCCGCGCTGTTCGGCGACCTGGCGCGCCGTGTACAGCCGGATGATCCCGTCGAACCGCGGGCTGTCGAAGTAACGCTGCGTCTCGGCGACATCGCGCTCGAACGGCGTCTCGGGCTGGAGGTCAGCTTCGATGATGGCCATGACTCACCCTACGGCGCGGGCCGCACGGGTGGGCGCTCCTGGCGTCATTTGGTGCCGAAGATCCGGTCGGCGACATCGCCGAGGCCCGGCAGGATGTAGCCGTTCCCGTCGAGCTCGCGGTCGACGGCCGCGGTGTAGATCGGCACATCCGGATGCGCGCCGGTCAGCGCGGCGATGCCCTCGGGACAGGTCAGCAGGCACATGAATTTGATCGACTTCGGGTGGTGCTCGCGAAGCCGGTCCACGGCGGCGACCGCGGAGTTCCCGGTGGCCAGCAGCGGGTCGAGCACGATCACGTCGCGCTCCTGCAGGTCTGCCGGCATCTTGAAGTAGTACTCCACGGCGACAAGGGTTTTCGGGTCACGGTAGAGGCCGATGTGACCCACCCGGGCGGACGGCACCACCTCTAGCAGCCCGTCGAGAATGCCGGTGCCGGCCCGCAGCACCGACACGAACACCAGCTTCTTGCCGTCGACCACGTTGCCGGTGGTGGTTTCCATCGGTGTCTGCACCTCGACCTCGTGCAGTGCGAGGTCGCGCAGCACCTCGTAGGCCATCAACGCCGACACCTCGTGCGCCAGCCGGCGGAAGCTGTTGGTCGACAGATCCTTCCGCCGCATCAGGGTGATCTTGTGCTGCACCAGGGGATGGTCGACGACGTGCACCCCGCCCATCAGAACACCGTCCCGTCACTGGTCACCGACAACGGCGGCAGCCCGCCGCGCAGCCGCTGCGCCGACGCGCGGCCACTGTTCCGGACAACAGGGGCGCACCGTTTCCCGCCGGCTGCCACGCAACGCCTGAGAACTTGTCGGCGCCGCTGCGGGCGAACTGGCGCCCTAGCGGATGCTGTTCCTCTGCAAGGATA
>NZ_LMVQ01000570.1 GCF_001545925.1 Mycobacterium sp. NAZ190054
CCCGCAGCAGCCCGCGCCCGAGCAGGCCGCCGAAGCGCAGCCGCAGACCCGGCGCCGGGAGCGCCGTGGAGCCTCGAGGGAACAGGGCGGCGCGACCGCCGGTGACCAGGCCAAGGATCAGAACAGGGCCGAGGACAAGTCCGACACCCCGCAGTCCGAGCCGGGCCAGGCCGAGGGCCGCAAGACCGCCCAGCAGGATCAGCAGGGCGGCCGGGACAACCGGGACGGCAAGGACCGCGGCCAGTCCTCGAAGGCCGACACCAGGGCCGATTCCGATTCGGACACCCGCTCCGACAGCGGTGACCAGCAGGGCGGCCAGAATCGCGGCCGTTCCGCCGACAACGACGACGACGGCGACGGCCGCCAGGGCCGGCGTGGCCGCCGGTTCCGTGATCGCAGGCGGCGCGAGCGCGGCGGCGACGGTGGTGGCGGCGACCGCGACACCGAGCTGCGCGAAGACGACGTCGTGCAGCCCGTCGCGGGCATCCTCGACGTGCTCGACAACTACGCATTCGTCCGCACGTCCGGATACCTCGCCGGTCCGAACGACGTGTACGTCTCGATGAACATGGTCCGCAAGAACGGCCTGCGCCGCGGCGACGCGGTGACCGGCGCGGTGCGGGTGCCCAAGGAAGGCGAGTCCGGGAACCAGAACCCGCGGCAGAAGTTCAACCCGCTGGTCCGGCTCGACACCGTCAACGGCAAGCCCGTCGAGGACGCCAAGAAGCGGCCCGAGTTCACCAAACTCACCCCGCTGTACCCGAACCAGCGGCTGCGTCTGGAGACGAGCTCCGACAAGCTGACCACGCGCGTGATCGACCTGATCATGCCGATCGGCAAGGGGCAGCGCGCCCTGATCGTGTCGCCGCCCAAGGCCGGCAAGACCACGATCATGCAGGACATCGCCAACGCGATCACCCGCAACAACCCCGAGTGCCATCTGATGGTCGTGCTCGTCGACGAACGGCCCGAAGAGGTCACCGACATGCAGCGCTCGGTGAAGGGTGAGGTCATCGCCTCCACCTTCGACCGGCCGCCGTCAGACCACACGCAGGCCGCCGAGCTCGCCATCGAACGGGCCAAGCGGCTCGTCGAGCAGGGCAAGGACGTCGTGGTGCTGCTCGACTCGATCACCCGGCTCGGCCGCGCCTACAACAACGCGTCCCCGGCCTCGGGCCGCATCCTGTCCGGTGGTGTCGACTCGACCGCGCTGTATCCGCCGAAGCGCTTCCTCGGCGCGGCGCGCAACATCGAAGAGGGCGGCTCGCTGACCATCATCGCGACCGCCATGGTCGAGACCGGCTCGACCGGTGACACGGTGATCTTCGAGGAGTTCAAGGGCACCGGCAACGCCGAACTCAAGCTCGACCGCAAGATCGCCGAGCGCCGGGTGTTCCCGGCGGTCGACGTCAACCCGTCGGGCACCCGCAAGGACGAGTTGCTGCTCTCACCCGACGAATTCGCCATCGTGCACAAGCTGCGCCGCGTGCTGTCCGGGCTCGATCCGCACCAGGCCATCGACCTGCTGATGAGCCAGCTGCGCAAGACCAAGAACAATTACGAGTTCCTGGTCCAGGTGTCGAAGAACACACCCGGCGGCGCCGACAACGACTGAGTGAGACGGTGTGGCCGATCGTGCCCCGCGCGACCGGCCGCACCGGACTCACCGGTACGGGTCGGTGATCTCGCGCAACGACAGAAGCGCCGCGCGCATCCCATCGAAAGCGGCGTCGCCCAGGTGTTTTCGCCATTCCCGCTCGACGCGGTCCACCTCGGCCCCCGCGCGCCGGCACATCTCGGCACCCTTGTCGGTGAGCGTGACCAGGCGTGCCCTCGCGTCGGCGGCGTCCGGCCGGCGCGTGACATAGCCGGCCCGCTCCAGTTGGTCGACCAGTGCACCCGCCGTCTGCTTGGTCACCCGCGCCTGTTCGGCCAGATCCGTCAACCGCATCCCGGCGGGGTCGAGCCGTTGCATCAGCCGCGACTGCGCGATCGTCACGTCGTCGGCTCCGGACCTCGCCAGCGCCTCCATCACCCTGCGCTCCACTTCGCGGTGCGCGATGTACATCAGCACCGCGGTGCCCGGCTGCGAATCCATGCGTTGACTTTAGTACGGATCACTGACTATATTCGTCAGCGAACCTGACTAATCACGCTCCGGGGGTGACCGTGGACCGCAACACCGTCTGGCGCCACATCGACACCCAGCGTCAGGAGGTCGCCGACCTCATCGACGCGATCGACGCCCGCGACCCGGCGCTCTGGGACACGCCGTCCCTGTGTGCCGGCTGGACCGTCCGTGATGTCGCCGCCCACCTGACCCATTCGACGCTCGGAAAGCCCCGCATGCTGCTGGAGGCGGCCCGCAGCGGGTTTCGCCTCAACGCCGTCGTGAACCGGATGGCCGTCACCGACACGAGGTCACCGGCCCAGATCGCGGCGGATCTGCGCGCGGTTGTCGGTAGCCGGCGACATCCCCCGGGGACGACCGAACTTGAGCCGCTGACCGATGTGCTGGTCCACGCACAGGACATCTGCATTCCGCTGGGCATCGAACGCCCGATGCCCGCCGACGCCGCGGTCGCGGCGGCCGAACGCGTGTGGACCGCCGGTTTTCCGTTCCACGCCCGCAAGCGACTGGCCGGTGTCCGCCTCGTCGCCACCGACGCCGACTTCGCCGTGGGCGACGGCCGCGAGGTGTCGGCGCCGATCAGCGCGTTGCTGCTGTTGATGACGGGCCGCGAGACGCGTGAGGTGGGACTTCGCCGGCTCAGGTGACGCCCGGATCGCTACGAAGGGCCGCGACGATATAGCGCCGAGCGTGGCGCAGCACCGACTGACGATCGTCGACGTCGCACTGCTCGCCGGGAACGGTGGCCAGGCTCATCATGATCCGGGCGATCCATTCCGCGGCCTCCTCGCAGTTCGTGGCTGGATGGATCTCGCCGCGCTCGACCGCCGACGCGACGTAGGGCACCCAGAATGCGGCGATCTCGGGGATCAGCCCGCGGACGCCGAGGCCGACGCAGGCGGTGAACGCCTCCGGCTCCTCCTGGCGGAGCTTGAGGACGAGCGCCCCCGGCGTCTCGGACTCCTTGCGCGCCAGTTCCACACCCGCGGCGATCTGCTCGTCGAGTCCGGTCAGTGCGTCGAGGCGGGCACGCGACTCGGTCCAGAACGCGTCGTTCAGACGCACGATCGCGGCCCCGAGGAGTTCGCTCTTGTCCGGGAAGTGGCGGTAGAGCCACCCGCGGCTGACGCCGGCCACCTCGGCGACCTCGGAAACGGTGGTGGCGCGGATCCCCTTGGCGGTCAGGCACTGTTCGGCGGCGTCGATCAAACGGTCCCGGACGGTCCTGGACTCGGCCCCGGCGCCGGAGTTCGGCGCTGGATTCGCTACGGCGCTGCCGCTCATCGACATATCTTCGCAGATGAACCGGCCGCGATGGCTGAGGTACGCTTCGCCCGGTCAGAGAGTAGACAACTATCTGAATCTGTTCATCGGCGTGGAGGGTGGGCCGGATTGGCCGAGACGGTGCAGCAGGTGCTGCGGGAACTCGCGGACAGTGATGCCATCGCGGTCAAGTACGAGGGTCGTACCTGGAGCTGGCGCGAACACCTCGACGACGCCGCCATGCAGGCGGCCGCGCTGATCGGCGCGGCAGACCCTGACCGGCCCCTGCACGTCGGGGCGTTACTCGGAAACACCCCGGACATGCTCACCGCCATGGCCGCGGCCGGGCTCGGGGGCTACGTGCTGTGCGGCATCAACAACACCCGTCGCGGCGACGCGCTCGTCCGCGACGTCCGCCGTGCCGACTGCCAGTACCTGATCACCGACAGCGGCCACCGGGATCTGCTCGAGGGTCTCGACCTGACCGGCGTGCGGGTGCTCGAAGTGGGCACGCCGGACTGGAAGGAACTCACCGCCCAGGCCGGGCCGCTGACGCCGCACCGGGAGGTCGCCGCGACCGACACCTTCATGCTCATCTTCACCTCCGGCACCAGCGGCGACCCGAAAGCCGTGAAGATGATGCACGCGATGGTGGTGCTGGCCGGCGCGGCGCTCGTCGGCCGCTACCAGCTGACCTCCGACGACGTGTGTTACCTGTCGATGCCGTTGTTCCACAGCAACGCGGTGCTCGCCGGCTGGGCGGTCGCGATCAACTCGGGCGCGGCGATGGCGCCCGCCCAGTTCAGCGCGTCGCGCTTCGTCGACGACATCCGCCGTTACGGCGCCACCTACATGAACTACGTCGGCAAGCCGCTGGCCTACATCCTGGCCGCCCCCGAGCGGCCCGACGACGTCGACAACCCGCTGCGGGTCGCTTTCGGCAACGAGGCCACCGACCGCGACATCGCCGAGTTCTCCCGCCGCTTCGGGTGTGAGGTGTGGGATGGGTTCGGGTCCACCGAGAATGCGGTGACGGTGACTCGCGAGGAAGGCTGCCCGCCGGGTTCGATCGGCAAGGGATTCCCGGGCGTGGCCGTCTACAACTCCGAGACGCTCGCCGAGTGCGCGGTGGCCGAGTTCGACGAGCACGGTGCGCTGGTCAACGCCGACGACGCGATCGGGGAGCTCGTCAACACCCAGGGCGCCGGAATGTTCGCGGGCTACTACAACGACCCGGACGCCACCGACGACCGGATGCGGCACGGCATGTTCTGGTCCGGCGATCTGGCCTATCGGGACGCCGACGGCTGGATCTACCTCGCCGGCCGCACCGCGGACTGGATGCGGGTCGACGGCGAGAACATGACCTCGGCGCCGATCGAACGGATCGTGATCCGCCAGCCCGCGATCAGCCTGGTGGCGGTGTACCCGGTGCCCGACGAGTTCGTCGGCGACCAGGTCATGGCCGCGATCGTGCTGCAGGACGACGCGACGCTGACTCCCGACGAGTTCGCCCGCTTCCTGCAGGCCCAGCCCGATCTGTCGCCGAAAGCGTGGCCACGCCACGTGTGGATCGCCGACGACCTACCGAGTACCGCGACCAACAAGGTGCTGAAACGCGAACTCATCGCGATGGGCGTCGAGCCGGCGGGCCGCACGTTGTGGAGGCGTGACGGCAACGGCTACCGCATCGTTTCCGACCAGGAATAGCGGGTGCCGAATGCGCGTTTAGGCTGCTGGCGGTTGCCCTGGCATAATAAGTGCCAGTCTGCCGGCCTCCGGCCGGGTGGACCGCCGACACCTCGGTTCCGGTTCACGCCGCAGCCTCCCAGGACGGGAGGGCGACCCGGGGCCACGATCGAAGAGGAAACCATGAAATCAGGCATTCATCCTGACTATGTCGAGACCACCGTGCTGTGTGGCTGTGGTGCGAGCTTCACCACCCGCAGCACCAAGCAGAGCGGCCAGATCACCGTCGAGGTCTGCTCGCAGTGCCACCCGTTCTACACCGGCAAGCAGAAGATCCTCGACAGCGGCGGCCGCGTCGCGCGCTTCGAGAAGCGTTACGGCAAGCGCACCAAGTAGCGCCTCGGTTCGGCGCCCGCTCTGCAGCAGTACGCGCAGGGCCGGGCGCCGTTTCGCGCACCGGGTGAAAAAACGACCAGTTGTCGAGGAGGCGAGATGACCGAGACCGCGCCGGCGATCGAGGCGATCCTCGCCGAATACGCCGAACTGGAGCAGCGCCTCTCCGACCCCGAACTGCACGGTGACGCATCCGCCGCCCGCAAGGTGGGGCGGCGGTTCGCGCAGGTGTCGCCGATCGTCGCGACGTACCGCAAGCTCGAAGCAGCCCGCGGCGATCTGGAGGCGGCGCGCGAACTCGCGGTCGACGACGCGTCGTTCGCGGCCGAGGTCGACGAACTCAGCGCCAAAGTGGCCGACCTGGACACCCAGCTGACCGATCTGCTGGCGCCGCGCGACCCGCATGACGCCGACGACATCGTGCTGGAGGTCAAGTCCGGCGAAGGTGGCGAGGAGTCCGCGTTGTTCGCCGCGGACCTGGCCCGGATGTACATCCGCTATGCCGAGCGGCACGGCTGGACCGTCACGATGCTGGGGGAGACGACCTCCGACCTGGGCGGTTACAAGGACGCCACGCTGTCGATCGCCAGTAAGGGCGACTCCGCCGACGGGGTGTGGTCGCGGTTGAAGTTCGAAGGTGGTGTGCACCGCGTGCAGCGGGTGCCGGTCACGGAGTCGCAGGGGCGGGTGCACACGTCCGCCGCCGGCGTCCTGGTCTACCCCGAGCCCGAGGAAGTCGAACAGGTCCAGATCGACGAGAACGACCTGCGCATCGACGTGTACCGCTCGTCGGGCAAGGGCGGTCAGGGCGTCAACACCACCGACTCGGCGGTGCGCATCACGCACCTGCCCACCGGAATCGTGGTGACCTGTCAGAACGAGCGGTCACAGCTGCAGAACAAGGCGCGCGCCATGCAGGTGCTGGCGGCGCGGCTGCAGGCGCTGGCCGAGGAACAGGCGCAGGCCGACGCATCGGCCGACCGCGCCAGCCAGATCCGCACGGTCGACCGCAGCGAGCGGATCCGCACCTACAACTATCCGGAGAACCGGATCGCCGATCACCGGATCAACTACAAGGCGCACAACCTCGACCAGGTGCTCGACGGTGACCTCGACCCGTTGTTCGACGCTCTCGCCGCCGCCGACAAGCAAGCCCGGTTGCAGAGCACGTGAACGTAGCCGACCGGCCGGTGACCATGCGTCAGATGATCGACGACGCCGCCGCGGTGCTGGCCACGGCCGGCGTCGGGTCCCCGCGGGTCGACGCCGAACTGCTGGCTGCCCATGTCGCCGGAACCGAGCGGGGCCGCGTTGCGTTCACGGCTCCCGACGAGGCGTTCGCCGCCCGCTTCGGTGAACTCGTGGCCCGGCGTGCCGAACGCGTGCCGCTGCAACACCTCACCGGCGTCGCGGCGTTCGGGCCCGTCACCGTCCACGTCGGGCCCGGCGTGTTCATTCCCCGGCCCGAAACCGAGTCCCTTCTGGAATGGGCTCTTGCGCAACAGCTTCCGGATGATCCACGGATCGTCGACCTGTGCACCGGATCCGGTGCGCTGGCGCTGGCGCTGTCTTTCGGCTTCCCGGCCGCCGAGGTGGTCGCCGTCGAGGACTCCGAGGCCGCGCTGGCCTACGCGCGCCGCAATGCGGCCGGCACGGCGGTGACGGTGACGCGCGCCGACGTGACCGCCGAGGGTGTGCTCAGCGAGTTCGACGGCGGGGTCGACCTGCTGGTGGCCAACCCGCCCTACATTCCGGCCGGGGCTGAGCTGGAACCGGAAGTGGCACAGCATGATCCGGAACATGCACTGTTCGGCGGCGCGGACGGGATGTCGGTGATCCACCGCATCGTCGGCGTGGCCGCGCGCCTGTTGCGGCCCGGAGGGCGGTGCGCGATCGAGCACGACGACACCACCTCCGGTCCGACCGTGGCGGCGTTCACCGGCTCCGGTGCGTTCGTCGACGTCACGGCGCGACACGACCTCACGGGCAGGCCCCGTTTCGTGACCGCGGTGCGAGCCGGGTGAGAGGCTGACCAACGTGACCGAGCGAGAAGCGGAGGCGGATCGCGCATGAGCGAAGTGATGTTCGACTGCACCGATCCGGCACAGCGGGAGACGGGCATCGCGTCGGCGATCAGCGCGCTCAAGGGCGGGCGTCTGGTGGTCATGCCGACCGACACCGTGTACGGCATCGGCGCCGACGCCTTCGACGGTGAGGCGGTGGCGGCGCTTTTGGCGGCCAAGGGGCGCGGCCGGAACATGCCCGTCCCGGTGCTCGTCGGCTCCTGGCACACCATCCAGGGACTGGTGTATTCGGTGCCCAACAGCGCCAAGGAGCTCATCCGCGCGTTCTGGCCGGGTGCGCTCAGCCTGGTGGTGCACCAGGCGCCGTCGCTGCAGTGGGACCTCGGCGACGCCAACGGCACCGTGATGCTGCGGATGCCGCTGCACCCGGTCGCGATCGAACTGCTGCGCGAGGTCGGCCCGATGGCGGTGTCCAGCGCCAACATCTCGGGACGCCCGGCCGCCGTCACCGCGGCGCAGGCGCGCGAGCAACTCGGGGACCTCGTCGAGGTCTACCTCGACGGCGGCCCCGCCGAACAGCAGGCGGCGTCGACCATCGTGGACCTCACCGGCGCGCACCCGCGCGTGCTGCGGGAGGGGCCGGTGACACTGGAGGCCATCGCAGAAGTGCTGGGCGTGGAAGCCGCGACCCTGACCGCCCCGCCGGATTGATCTGGAGTTCCGTGGGTTCAGCGACCGAGACCGTTGCGCAGGCGGGGGAGAGCCTCTTGGCGCTCTCCGACCGCGGCGCGGGCGTCCCGCTGCGGGAACTCGCACTGGTCGGTCTGACCGCGGCGATCATCACCTATCTGGCGACCGGGTGGGTGCGTGTGCTCGCGACGCGGTGGGGAGCGGTGGCCTACCCGCGGGAACGGGACGTCCACCTGCAGCCGGTTCCCCGGATGGGCGGCATGGCGATGTACCTCGGCGTCGTCGCGGCCGTCCTGCTGGCGTCGCAACTGCCGGCGCTGACCCGCGGTTTCGTGTACTCGTCCGGGATGCCGGCGGTCGTGGTCGCCGGCGGACTCATCATGGTCGTCGGGCTCATCGACGACCGCTGGGGACTCGACGCGCTGACGAAGTTCGCCGGCCAGATCACCGCCGCGAGCGTGCTCGTGACGATGGGCGTGGCCTGGAGCGTGCTGTACATCCCGATCGGCGGGGTCGGCACCATCGTGCTCGACCAGGTCGCGTCCATTCTGCTGACGCTCGCGTTCACCGTCGCCCTGGTCAACGCGATGAACTTCGTCGACGGCCTCGACGGGCTGGCTGCCGGTCTCGGGCTGATCACCGCGTTGGCCATCTGCATGTTCTCGGTCGGACTGCTCCGCGACCACGGTGGCGACGTGCTCTTCTATCCGCCCGCGGTCATCTCCGTCGTGCTGGCCGGCGCCTGCCTGGGCTTCCTGCCGCACAACTTCCACAAGGCGCGGATCTTCATGGGCGACTCCGGCTCGATGCTGATCGGCCTGATGCTCGCTGCTGCCTCGACCACCGCCGCAGGCCCGATCTCCCAGACCGCGTACGGGGCCCGCGACGTTTTCGCGCTGCTGTCACCGTTCCTGCTGGTGGTGGCGGTGGTCTTCGTGCCGGCGCTGGACATGCTGCTGGCCATCATCCGCCGGACGCGGAAGGGTTTGAGCCCGTTCAGCCCCGACAAGATGCACCTGCACCATCGCCTGCTGGAGATCGGCCACTCACACCGCCGCGTGGTCCTGCTGATCTACCTGTGGGTCGGTATCGCCGCGCTGGGCGCGGCCAGCACGATCTTCTTCGACCCGCGGCACACCGGCGCCGTGATGGCGGGTGCGGTCGTGGTCGCGATCGTGGTGACCCTGATCCCGTTGCTGGGGCGCCGAAGTGCCGCCCCGGACGAGGTGTACGACGAAAAGTAGTAGGCCCTCTTTTTAGGCCCTCACCATGTGTTAGGGTTCGATGAGAACCCGAAAAGACCTCGCGGGTTGCCGGCCTCCGGGCGGTTCGATGGCATCGATCAGAGCATCGGCCGGGCTGGCGCACGACAACATTTCGACCGAAACAGGGAGCAACCCCTTGGGTGATTCCAGCGCGCCCGACGCCCTCCGATACGCTACGGGCGCCACGCACAGGATCCTCGGGAAGACCCCGCCGATGCTCGACGACCGCCGGATTGAGGTGAAGCAGTGACGACGCCAGCGCAAGATGCGCCGTTGGTGTTCCCGTCCGTTGCTTTCAGGCCTGTGCGCCTCCTGGTCGTGTGCATCGCACTGACCGCGGTCGCTCTGCTGGCGTCGGGGCTGACCGGCAACATCTTCTTCGGTACGTTCTTCGGCCTCGGGCTGGGCCTGGGGCTGGTCAACGCCCTGCTGGTACGCCGGGCCGTGGAGTCCATCACCGCCGAGGAACACCCTCTTAAGAAGAAGATGGCGGTGAACTCGGCGACACGTCTGCTGGTCATCACCGCGATCGCCCTGACCGTCGCGTTCGTGTTCCGGGAACGCGGCGGCCTCGCAGTGCTCTTCGGACTCGCGATCTTCCAGGCGCTGCTCGTGATGAGCACGAGCATCCCGGTGCTCAAGAAGATCCGAAGCGACGGGCTCAACGTGCTCGACACGGATTCGAAGGATTGATCTGACCTACATGAACAGGCTGGTCTGAGTTGAACGGGAAAAGACGGGAAGCATGACCGAATCCATCCTCGCCGCTGAGGAAGGTGGCGCCGCCATTCACGTCGGGCACCACGTCCTGGTGTTCGAACTGTTCGGCATGACCTTCAACGGCGACACGATCATCGCGACCGCCATCTCTGCGTTGATCGTCATCGCGCTGGCGTTCTACCTGAAGTCGAAGGTCACCGCCACGGGTGTGCCCAGCGGTGTGCAGCTGTTCTGGGAGGCGCTGACCATCCAGATGCGCCAGCAGATCGAGAGCGCGATCGGCATGAAGGTGGCGCCGTTCGTGCTGCCGCTGGCCGTCACGATCTTCGTGTTCATCCTGGTGTCGAACTGGCTCGCGGTGTTGCCCCTGCAGTACGGCGGCGCCGACGGTGCGGCGGCCGAGCTGTACAAGGCGCCGGCCTCGGACATCAACTTCGTGCTGGCCCTGGCCCTGTTCGTGTTCATCTGCTACCACGCCGCCGGCATCTGGCGCCGCGGTGTGGTCGGGCACCCTGTCAAGGTGGTCAAGGGTCACGTCGCGTTCCTCGCGCCGATCAACATCGTCGAGGAGCTCGCCAAGCCGATCTCGCTGGCCCTCCGACTTTTCGGCAACATCTTCGCCGGCGGCATCCTGGTGGCGCTGATCGCGATGTTCCCCTGGTACATCCAGTGGTTGCCGAACGCCGTCTGGAAGACCTTCGACCTGTTCGTCGGCCTGATCCAGGCGTTCATCTTCTCGCTGCTGACGATCCTGTACTTCAGCCAGTCGATGGAGTTGGACCACGAAGACCACTGAGAGCACTGAGCTTTCCCACCGCTAAGTCCCTACGAGCAACGATCACGAACTCTGGCGGCACCGCCCCCAGTTACCAAGGAGGATAAGAGAATGGAAATCGACCCCAACGCCATCATCACCGCTGGTGCGCTGATCGGCGGCGGTCTGATCATGGGCGGCGGCGCGATCGGTGCCGGTATCGGTGACGGTATCGCCGGTAACGCACTGATCGCCGGTATCGCCCGCCAGCCTGAGGCGCAGGGCCGGCTTTTCACGCCGTTCTTCATCACGGTTGGTCTGGTCGAGGCGGCCTACTTCATCAACCTGGCCTTCATGGCGCTGTTCGTCTTCGCCACTCCGGGCCTGCAGTAATCCACCGGCATGGGCGAACTCACCACATCTCTCGTCGCCGCCGAAGAAGGCGGAGGGACCAGTAACTTCCTGATCCCCAACGGCACCTTCTTCGCCGTGCTGCTCATCTTCCTGATCGTGCTCGGCGTGATCACGAAATGGGTTGTGCCGCCGATCAGCAAGGTTCTTGCCGAGCGGGAGGCGATGCTGGCCAAGACCGCAGCCGACAACCGCAAGTCGGCCGAACAGGTCGCGGCGGCGCAGGCGGACTACGACAAGACAATGGCCGACGCCCGCAGCCAGGCCTCCTCGATCCGCGACGAGGCCCGCGTCTCGGGTCGCCAGGTGGTCGACGAGAAGCGGTCGGCAGCCAGTGGCGAGGTCGCCGAGACGCTGCGGTCCGCGGACGAGCAGTTGTCGCAACAGGGTTCGGCTGCCCGGTCGGATCTGCAGTCCTCCGTCGACGGTCTGTCCGCGACGCTGGCCAGCCGGATCCTGGGCGTCGACGTGAATTCAGGTGGGAGTCGTTAGATGTCGATCTTCATCGGACAGCTGATCGGCTTCGCCGTCATCGTGTTCATCATCGTCAAGTGGGTCGTGCCGCCGGTGAAGGGGCTGATGCAGCGCCAGCAGGAGGCTGTGCGGGCCGCCCTCGCCGAAAGCGCCGAGGCGAGCAAGAAGCTCGCCGACGCGGACGCGATGCACGCCAAGGCGGTCGAAGATGCGAAGGCGGCGGGGGAGAAGGTCACCGAGGAAGCCCGGCAGGATTCGGAGCGGATCGCCGCCCAGCTTGCCGAACAGGCCGAGTTCGAGGCCGAGCGGATCAAATCCCAAGGCGCGCAGCAGGTTCAGCTGATGCGCCAGCAGCTCATCCGGCAGCTCCGCACCGGCCTCGGCGAGGAATCGGTGCAGAAGGCCACCGAGATCGTCCGCAACTACGTGGCCGATCCGGCCGCGCAGTCCTCGACGGTGGACCGCTTCCTCGACGAGCTGGACGCGATGGCTCCGTCGCCGGCGGTGCTGGAGGCCGGTGCGTCGCTGAATCTGCGCGCCGCCAGCCGCGAGGCGCTGGCCGAACTGGTCAGGAAGTTCGAGTCGAGCGCGCAGGGCGCCGACGCCGGCGCCCTCACCACGCTGGCCGACGAACTGTCTTCGGTGGCCAAGCTGCTGCTCGCCGAGCCGGCGCTCAACAAGCACCTCGCCGAGCCCACCGACGATTCCGCGGCCAAGGTCCGGTTGGTCGAGCGGCTGTTCGACGGCAAGGTCGACGGCGCGACGCTGGATCTGCTGAAGACGGCGGCGTCGCAACGCTGGTCGGACGAGGCGAACCTGATCGACGCAGTGGAGCATGTAGCCCGGCTGGCCCTGCTGGTCCGTGCGGAGCGCGACGGCCAGAGCGAGGAGGTCGAGGACCAGCTGTTCCGGTTCGGCCGCGTGCTCGACTCGCAGTCCCAGCTGAGCAGGCTGCTGGCCGACACCACGGTGCCTGCCGACAAGCGTGTGGAGCTGCTGAACAAGGTCCTCGACCGCAGTGGCGGCGTGAACGACACGGTCAAGGCGCTGCTGACGCAGACCGTCGAACTGCTGCGCGGCGAGGTCGCCGACGCCGCGGTCAACGACCTGGCGGAGCTCGCGGTGGCCCGGCGCGGTGAAGCCGTCGCCCACGTCACGGCGGCAGCCGATCTCGCCGACGCGCAGCGCACCCGGCTGACCGAGGTGCTGAGCCGGATCTACGGACGGCCGATGTCGGTTCAGCTCGACGTCGACCCCGAGGTCCTCGGCGGGCTCCTGATCACGGTCGGTGACGAGGTCATCGACGGTTCCATCTCATCGCGGTTGGCCGCGGCCCGCACCGGGCTTCCGGACTGACCGCCCCAGAACTCGAGCAGTAACCAACACAAAGGCAGGAACGAAAAGCCATGGCAGAGTTGACAATCTCGGCTTCTGACATCGAAGGCGCGATCGAGGACTACGTCTCCTCCTTCACCGCCGAGTCCGACCGCGAAGAGATCGGCATCGTGGTCGACGCCGGCGACGGCATCGCCCACGTCGAGGGTCTGCCCTCGGTGATGACGCAGGAGCTGCTGGAGTTCCCGGGCGGCGTCCTCGGCGTCGCGCTCAACCTCGACGAGCACAGCGTCGGCGCCGTGATCCTGGGTGACTTCGAGAAGATCGAAGAGGGCCAGCAGGTCAAGCGCACCGGCGAGGTGCTCTCGGTGCCGGTCGGTGACGCGTTCCTGGGCCGCGTGGTCAACCCGCTCGGTCAGCCGATCGACGGTCAGGGCGACATCGAGTCCGACACCCGTCGCGCACTGGAGCTGCAGGCGCCGTCGGTGGTTCAGCGCCAGGGCGTGTCCGAGCCGCTGCAGACCGGTATCAAGGCGATCGACAGCCAGACCCCGATCGGCCGTGGCCAGCGCCAGCTGATCATCGGCGACCGCAAGACCGGCAAGACCGCGGTCTGCGTCGACACCATCCTCAACCAGCGTCAGGCCTGGGAGACCGGTGACCCGAAGCAGCAGGTGCGCTGCGTCTACGTCGCGGTCGGTCAGAAGGGCACCACGATCGCGTCGGTGAAGCGGGCCCTCGAAGAGGGTGGCGCGATGGAGTACACCACCATCGTCGCGGCGCCCGCCTCCGACGCCGCCGGCTTCAAGTGGCTCGCGCCCTACACCGGGTCGGCCATCGGCCAGCACTGGATGTACGACGGCAAGCACGTGCTGATCGTCTTCGACGACCTGACCAAGCAGGCCGAGGCCTACCGCGCGATCTCGCTGCTGCTGCGTCGTCCGCCGGGCCGCGAGGCGTACCCGGGTGACGTCTTCTACCTGCACTCACGGCTGCTGGAACGTTGCGCGAAGCTGTCCGACGAGCTCGGTGGCGGATCGATGACCGGCCTGCCGATCATCGAGACCAAGGCCAACGACATCTCGGCCTACATCCCGACCAACGTCATCTCGATCACCGACGGTCAGTGCTTCCTGGAGTCCGACCTGTTCAACCAGGGTGTGCGACCGGCCATCAACGTGGGTGTGTCGGTGTCCCGAGTCGGTGGCGCGGCGCAGATCAAGGCCATGAAAGAGGTGGCCGGTTCGCTGCGTCTGGAGCTGTCCCAGTACCGCGAGCTGGAGGCGTTCGCCGCGTTCGCGTCGGACCTGGACGCCGCGTCGAAGGCTCAGCTGGACCGCGGTGCCCGGCTGGTCGAACTGCTCAAGCAGCCGCAGTACACGCCGTACTCGGTCGAGGATCAGGTCGTCGCGATCTTCCTCGGTACCAAGGGACACCTGGACTCCGTCCCGGTCGAGGATGTGGCGCGCTTCGAGCAGGAACTCCTCGAGCATGTGAAGGCGTCGCACGACGACATCCTCAAGGAGATCCGCGAGACCAAGAAGCTCTCCGAGGAGACCGAGGAGAAGCTGGCGAACGTCATCAACGAGTTCAAGAAGGGCTTCTCCGCCTCCGACGGCAGCTCGGTCGTGGTCAACGAGGCGCAGGCCGAGGCCATGGACGAGGAAGACGTCGAGAAGGAATCGGTCAAGGTCCGCAAGCCGGCCCCCAAGAAGTAGATAGAGGCGACCACACATGGCAGCCACACTGCGCGAACTGCGCGGGCGCATCCGTTCCGCCGGGTCGATCAAGAAGATCACCAAGGCCCAGGAACTGATCGCCACGTCGCGGATCGCCAAGGCGCAGGCCCGAGTCGAGGCGGCTCGGCCCTACTCGACCGAGATCACCAGCATGCTCACCGAGCTGGCGAGCGCGAGCGCGCTCGATCACCCGCTGCTCGTCGCCCGGGAGAATCCGCGGCGCGCCGCGGTGCTGGTGGTGTCCTCGGACCGCGGTCTGTGCGGGGCGTACAACGCCAACGTGCTGCGGCAGTCCGAAGAGTTGTTCGCGCTGCTGCGCGACGAGGGCAAGGATCCGGTGCTGTACACCGTCGGCCGGAAGGCGTTGGGTTACTTCAGCTTCCGCCAACGTGAGGTGGTCGAGTCCTGGACCGGCTTCTCCGAGCGCCCGACGTACGAGAACGCCCGCGAGATCGCCGACACCCTGGTGACGTCGTTCATGTCCGGTGCCGACGACGAGGGTGACGACGCGGGAGCCGACGGCATCCTCGGTGTGGACGAACTGCACATCGTCTTCACCGAGTTCAAGTCGATGCTCTCGCAGACCGCGGTGGCCCGGCGCATCGCACCGATGGTGGTGGAGTATGTCGGCGACGACACTCCCGACGACGGCCCGCAGACGCTGTTCTCGTTCGAGCCGGACCCCGAGACGTTGTTCGACGCACTGTTGCCGCGCTATGTCGCGACCCGCGTGTACGCGGCGCTGCTCGAGGCCGCCGCCTCCGAGTCGGCCTCGCGCCGGCGCGCCATGAAGTCGGCCACCGACAACGCCGACGATCTGATCAAGGCGTTGACCCTGGCGGCCAACCGCGAGCGCCAAGCGCAGATCACCCAGGAAATCAGCGAGATCGTCGGCGGCGCGAACGCGCTGGCTGACGCGAAATAGACTGAGAAGCAAGCCCCTTTCAGGAAGCGAAGAGAAAATGACAGCTACCGCCGAAAAGACTGCCGGCCGCGTCGTTCGGATCACCGGCCCCGTGGTCGACGTGGAGTTCCCGCGCGGCTCCGTACCCGAACTGTTCAACGCGCTGCACGCTGACATCTCCTACAAGGAGTTGTCGAAGACGCTGACACTGGAGGTCGCGCAGCACCTCGGGGACAACCTGGTGCGCACCATCTCGATGCAGCCCACCGACGGTCTGGTCCGCGGTGTCGAGGTCACCGACACCGGTTCCTCGATCTCGGTGCCGGTCGGTGACGGCGTCAAGGGCCACGTGTTCAACGCCCTCGGCGACTGCCTCGACGAGCCGGGCTACGGCAAGGACTTCGAGCACTGGTCGATCCACCGCAAGCCCCCGGCCTTCGCGGACCTGGAGCCCCGCACCGAGATGCTGGAGACCGGCCTGAAGGTCGTCGACCTGCTCACCCCGTACGTGCGTGGCGGCAAGATCGCCCTGTTCGGCGGTGCCGGTGTGGGCAAGACGGTGCTCATCCAGGAGATGATCAACCGTATCGCCCGCAACTTCGGTGGTACCTCGGTGTTCGCCGGTGTGGGTGAGCGCACCCGCGAGGGCAACGACCTCTGGGTCGAACTCGAGGACGCCAACGTGCTCAAGGACACCGCCCTGGTGTTCGGTCAGATGGACGAGCCGCCGGGCACCCGTATGCGCGTCGCGCTGTCGGCCCTGACGATGGCGGAGTTCTTCCGCGACGAGCAGGGCCAGGACGTGCTGCTGTTCATCGACAACATCTTCCGGTTCACCCAGGCCGGTTCCGAGGTCTCCACGCTGCTCGGCCGTATGCCGTCCGCGGTGGGATACCAGCCGACCCTGGCCGACGAGATGGGTGAGCTGCAGGAGCGCATCACGTCGACCCGTGGCCGCTCCATCACCTCGATGCAGGCCGTGTACGTGCCCGCCGACGACTACACCGACCCGGCGCCGGCCACCACGTTCGCCCACCTCGACGCGACCACCGAGCTCTCCCGTTCGGTGTTCTCGAAGGGCATCTTCCCCGCGGTGGATCCGCTGGCGTCGAGCTCGACGATCCTGGACCCGGCGGTCGTTGGTGACGAGCACTACCGCGTCGCCCAGGAAGTCATCCGGATCCTGCAGCGCTACAAGGACCTTCAGGACATCATCGCGATCCTCGGTATCGACGAGCTGTCCGAAGAGGACAAGCAGTTGGTGAACCGGGCCCGCCGCATCGAGCGCTTCCTGAGCCAGAACATGATGGCGGCCGAGCAGTTCACGGGCCAGCCGGGCTCGACGGTGCCGCTGAAGGAGACCATCGAGGCCTTCGACAAGCTGACCAAGGGCGACTTCGACCACCTGCCCGAGCAGGCGTTCTTCCTCATCGGCGGTCTCGACGATCTGGCGAAGAAGGCCGAGAGCCTCGGCGCCAAGTTGTGATGAGCGCTTGCGCGGAGAACCGATGGGCTGAGCCGGTCTCCTTGAGCCGAGAGGTGGTGTGACATGGCCGAACTGCACGTCGAGATCGTCGCCGTGGAGCGCGAGCTGTGGTCCGGTGACGCGACTTTCGTGTTCACCCGCACCACCGCAGGTGAGATCGGCATCCTGCCGCGGCACATCCCGCTGGTCGCGCAGCTGGTCGACGACGCAATGGTGCGCGTCGAGCGCGAGGGCGAGGACGACCTTCGGATCGCCGTCGACGGGGGATTCCTGTCGGTCACCGAGGAGGCCGTCCGGATCCTCGTCGAGAATGCGGAGTTCGAGTCGGAGATCAACGCCGACTCGGCCAAGCAGGACTCCCAGTCCGACGACGAGCGGACCGCGGCGTGGGGTCGCGCGCGTCTGCGCGCCCTCGGCCAACTGGACTGACCGCCGGTGAGCGCGTCCATGCTGTTCATGGTCGCGCTCGTCGGTGTGCTCCTGGTCGTCGTCGTCGCGCTGACGTACCGGCTGTGGAAACTGCGCCAGGTGGGCGGCACCGCCGCCATCCTGCGTGATTTTCCCGCGGTCGGCGGCCAGGGCTGGCGGCACGGGGTGATGCGGTACCGCGGCGGCGAGGCCGGCTTCTACCGTCTGTCCAGCCTGCGGTGGTGGCCGGACAGGACGCTGAGCCGGCGCGGGCTCGAGATCGTCTCGCGGCGGTCGCCGCGCGGCGACGAGTTCGACATCATGACCGACGAGATCGTCGTCCTCGAGTTGCGCGACACCAGTCCCGAGCGCGGTCACGGTTATGAGATCGCGCTGGACCGCGGCGCGCTGACGGCATTCACCTCCTGGTTGGAGTCACGGCCGTCGCCGCGGGCGCGTCGCAGGTCCTACTGACGCTCTCCACCCGGTTGCCACAGCACGTCGCCGTCAGGGTTGGCCGCTCGCGACAGGATGAACAGCAGATCGGAGAGCCTGTTCAGATACTTGGCGGGCAGCACGCTGACCGAGTCCCCGTGGCTGTCGACGGCATGCCACGCCGACCGCTCGGCGCGGCGGGTCACGGTGCGGGCGACGTGGAGCAACGCCGACAGCGGCGTACCGCCGGGCAGGATGAACGAGTTGAGTGCCGGCAGTGACTCGTTGAACTCGTCACACCATTTCTCCAGCCGGTCGATGTAGCTCTGCTGGATGCGCAGCGGGGGGTACTCGGGGTTCTCCACCAGCGGAGTCGACAGGTCGGCGCCCGCGTCGAAAAGGTCGTTCTGAATCTGTCGTAGCACCGCGAGAATCCGCTCGTCGGGCTTGCCCATCGCGACCGCGACCCCGATCGCGGCGTTGGCCTCGTCACAGTCGGCGTAGGCCGACAACCGTGCGTCGTTCTTCGGGACCCGGCTGAAGTCGCTGAGCCCGGTGGTGCCGTCGTCGCCGGTGCGTGTATAGATCCTCGTCAGGTGCACTCCCATGGCCAAAACGGTACCGGGATGTGCTCTTCGGTCGGGGCTCGGCAGCCTGACATGGCCCATCGCGCTGTTTACACTGACCGGCGTGAGCGAGCGTTTCGTGGTGACCGGCGGTTGCCGGTTATCGGGCGAAGTGGCCGTCGGGGGCGCCAAGAACAGCGTGTTGAAGCTGATGGCCGCGGCGCTGCTCACAGAGGGCACCAGCACCATCACCAACTGTCCCGACATCCTGGACGTCCCGTTGATGGCCGAGGTACTCCGTGGACTCGGGGCAACGGTCGAACTCGACGGCGACGTCGTCCGGATCACCTCGCCCGATGAACTCAAGTACGACGCCGACTTCGCCGCGGTCCGTCAATTCCGCGCCTCGGTGTGCGTGCTGGGACCACTGGTCGGCAGATGCAAGAAGGCGAAGGTCGCGCTTCCCGGCGGTGACGCGATCGGGTCCCGGCCCCTGGACATGCACCAGGCAGGCCTGCGTCAGCTCGGGGCCCGCTGCAACATCGAGCACGGATGCGTCGTCGCCGAGGCGGATCATCTTCGCGGCGCCGAGATCCAGCTGGAGTTCCCGTCGGTCGGCGCGACAGAGAACATCCTGATGGCGGCGGTGCTGGCCGAAGGGGTCACGACGATCCACAACGCCGCCCGCGAACCCGACGTCGCCGACCTGTGCACGATGCTCACCCAGATGGGCGCCCAGATCACCGGTGCCGGATCGTCGACGCTGACGATCACCGGTGTCGACCGGCTGTATCCGACCGAGCACCGCGTGATCGGGGACCGGATCGTCGCCGCGACGTGGGGGATAGCCGCGGCGATGACGCGCGGGGACATCTCGGTCACAGGTGTGGATCCCGCCCATCTGCAGCTGGTGCTCCACAAGCTCCACGACGCCGGAGCCACCGTGACGCAGAGCGACGACGGGTTCCGGGTGGTGCAGTACGAGCGACCGAAGGCGGTCAACGTCGCGACGCTGCCATTCCCGGGATTTCCCACCGATCTCCAGCCGATGGCGATCGGCCTGGCCGCGGTGGCCGACGGGACGTCGATGATCACCGAGAACGTGTTCGAGGCCCGCTTCCGTTTCGTCGAGGAGATGATCCGGCTCGGGGCTGACGCCCGCACCGACGGTCACCATGCGGTGGTGCGGGGGATTCCGCAGCTTTCCAGCGCGCCCGTGTGGTCCTCGGATATCCGCGCCGGCGCCGGCCTCGTGTTGGCGGGTCTGGTCGCCGACGGTGACACCGAGGTGCACGACGTGTTTCACATCGACCGCGGCTATCCGAAGTTCGTGGAAAATCTCGTCGGTTTGGGTGCGGAGATCGAACGGGTAAGCTAGGTGTCGTCCGAGTGTGAAACGCCCGCAGGGCGCTGAGCAGCGGATTTGACTTCGAAAGAGTGCAAGTTCTAATCTAATCGAGTCGCCGCGGAAACGCGGAGCACAGAGTCTTGACTCGCTAGCCTAGATAGTTTAAGCTGGCAGGGTTGCCCTCAAGAGGGTCGAAAGTCGAGACTCGGGCGTGTTGTTTGAGAACTCAATAGTGTGTTTGGTGGTTTTTGTTTGTTGTTTTTTGGCCTGCCTCTTTTTCCCGTTTAGGGGTGGGTTGTTTTTGGATGCCAGTTTTTGGTGTCTTTTGTTGAGG
>NZ_LMVQ01000571.1 GCF_001545925.1 Mycobacterium sp. NAZ190054
GAGCTGGTGCTGTAACGATGCCGACGGTGCCGATGTTCCCGCTCGAGGTGGCGATGCTGCCGGGCGAGGAACTGCCGCTCCGGATCTTCGAACCGCGATACTCCGCGCTGGTGCAGGCGTGCCTGGCGGTCGAGGGCGTGTCGGGCACGGATTCCCAAGGCTTCGTGGGACATACGGCGCGTTGCGATCCGGAGAGCACACCGGCCGCGCTGATCAGGACCGCGCAGTCGCTGGCGATCATCTGTGAAACGTCGTCGGGGGACTACTACTACCGCGGGGAGCGGCTACGCGACGGCGCGAACCGGGAGATCCGCGGAGCGACGCGCTCCGGTGACGGGTTCACCGTGACCGGCTCGGACGGGGCCCGGTACGACATCCAGCCCGATCAGTTGACGATCTCGAGCAACGGCAGGGTGGATTCGGCGGAGCCGGCGCTGGAGTACGGCGCGGCGGACTGACCTCACGGTGGCGGCGGTGGTGGCGGTGGTGGTGCCGGCGGCGGCGGAGGAGGAGGCGCCAACCAGGGCACCGTTATCGGGGGCAGCCCCGGGATCTGGATCACGTTGGGCGGCGGGGGAGGCGTCGGGCCCCCGGGCGGGGGTGGCGGCGCGCTCGGTGGCGGCGGCGGCCGGTACACCACCGGAGGGATGCCGTTGCTGGTGATGATCGTGACGATCGACCCGGGAATCGTCCGTCCGCGCGGCGACGTCCCCACCACCGCGCCCCTAGGGGAGTTGCTGTTGACCGCGGTCGGATCCGGGGCGACCTGAAAACCAGCTTCCACCAACTTGTTCCGTGCCGCGTCGAGCTTCATCCCGGTGACGCTGGGCACTTCGCTGCCCGGTCCGCCGTCGACGTAGCGGGGCTCGGTGGGGGGCATCGCGATCGGCCCGAAGTCGTTGGCGATGGGCTTCATCGCCTGATACCAGGTCAGGGCCGGTTCGGTGCCGCCGTAAAGGTCTCCGTCGCCGCACTTGCGCAGCGGGTACGAGCACAGCCCCGACGGGGACGGGGAGTCGTCGAAGATGTAGTTCGCGGCGGCGTACTGGTTGGTGAAACCGAGGAACGCCGACGACCGGTGCGACTCGGTGGTGCCGGTCTTGCCCGACATCGGCAGGTCCCATCCCACCGAACCCGCTGCGCCGGTGGCGGTTCCGCCGGTGTGGTCCTTACCGAGCGCGTTGGCCAGCGTGTTGGCCAGCCCCTCCGGGACCACCTGCTCGCAGGGCGGCGTCTGCAGGGGGACTTCGGCACCGTAGCGGTCGAAGACCTTGTCGATCGGACTCGGCGGGCACCACACGCCGCCCGAGGCCAGCGTCGCCGCGACGTTGGTCAGCTCGAGCGCGTTGAGCTCGAACGGGCCCAGCGTGAAGGAGCCGATGTTCTGCCGCTTGATGAAGTCGGCGATGCTCTCGTTGCTCTCGGGGTCGTAGACCCGGGCGGTTCCGGGTTCGGCGTAGGACCGCAGCCCCAGTCGCACCGCCATGTCCACCGCGCGGGGGACCCCGATCTGGGAGATCAGCTTGGCGAACGCGGTGTTGGGGGATTTCGCCAGCGCGTCGGTGACGTTCATCTGGCCGGCGTACCCGGAGACGTTCCGCACGCACCAGGTCTTGCGGGGGCAGCTCCGGTCGGTGGTGTCGCCCAGGCCGGTGGCGCGGAACGTCTGGGGCACGTCGAGCTGGGTGCTGATGCCCATGCCCATCTCCATCGCCGCGGCGGTGGTGAAGATCTTGAAGATCGAGCCGGCGCCGTCGCCGACGAGGTCGTAGGGCTGCGGCTGCACGGTCTGCCCGGCGTTGAGATCCAGTCCGTAGCTGCGGTTGTCGGCCATGGCCACCACCCGGTGGGCGTCCTTGCCCGGCCGGATCACGCTCATCACGCTGGCCACCCCGGGGGTGGTGGGTTCGGCGTACTTGTCGACGGCGGTCTTGACGCTGGCCTGGATCTTGGGGTCCAGGGTGGTGCGGATCAGGTAGCCGTTGCGCGCCACATCCTCCATGCTCAGGCCCGCGCGGGCCAGGTAGCGCATCGCATAGTCGCAGAAGAACCCGCGGTCGCCGGCGGCGATGCAGCCCTGCGGCAGCGGGTCGGGCCGCGGCAGCACACCGAGCGGCCGGGTCTTGGCGGCGCGCAGTTCGTCGGCGTGCTCGGGCAGGTTCTCGATCATGGTGTCGAGCACGACGTTGCGCCGGGACAGGGCGCCGTCCGGGTTGGTGTAGGGGTCGAGAAGGCTGGTCGACTGCACCATCCCGGCCAGCAGGGCCGCCTGCTGCCAGTTCAGATCGGCGGCGTCGATGCCGAAGTAGGTGCGTGCGGCGTCCTGCACGCCGAAGGCGCCGTTGCCGAAGGACACCAGGTTCAGGTAGCGGGCCAGCAGCTCGGTCTTGGGCAGCAACTTGTCCAGGGCCAGCGCCGCCCGGATCTCACGCAGCTTGCGGGCCGGCGTGACCGCGACCGCGGCGCGCCGCTCGGCGTCGGTCTCGGCTTTCACGAGCAGGTTGAAGTTCTTGACGTACTGCTGCTCCAGCGTCGACCCGCCTCGGGTGCTCTTGTCGCCGCGCAGGTAGCCGGCCAGTCCGGTCAGCGTGCCCTGCCAGTCGACGCCGTTGTGCTCAGTGAACCGTTTGTCCTCGATCGCGATGATGGCCAGCTTCATCGTGTCGGCGATCCGGTCGCTGGGCACCACCCAGCGGCGCTGCTCGTAGAGCCACGCGATGGGGTTGCCCGCGGCGTCCACCATGGTGGACACGATCGGCGCCTCACCCTTGAACAGATCCGCGGATTCCTCTGTGGCCGAGTCGGAGACGCGCATGACGGCCGTGCCGGCGCCACCGACGAACGGGAACATCAACGCGGCCAGCAGCAGGCCCGCGATCAGGACGCAGCCGGCAAGTTTGCCGGCGGCGATTGCCTGTGCCCGACGTCGGTCGTGCATGGCGCCAGCCTAGGGCGGTTGGCAAGCTCCGGTGACCGGTTCGGTGGTCTCGGTGCCGAAAAGCGTTGTGCGTGCCAGAATCGAGGCATGGACTCGGGCCCGCTGGGCCGGAGATCGGTCGGAGTGCCCCCGGACCTCGACGCGCGGACGGCGAGGTACGCCGTTCCGCGTGCCGGCGCCGCGTCGGGCGGGACGGAGACGCCATGATCACCATCGCCGCCGTGGCCGGCGGGATCGCCCTGATACTGGCCTGGCTCGTCGGGGCCAACGTGCGCGTGATTCAACAGTTCGAGCGGGGCGTGGTGTACCGGTTCGGGCAGGTGCAGCCCCGGGTGCGGCAGCCCGGGCTGACTCTGCTGGTGCCGGTCGCCGACCGGCTGCAGAAGGTGAACGTGCAGATCATCACGATGCCGGTGCCCGCCCAGGACGGCATCACCCGCGACAACGTGACCGTGCGGGTGGACGCGGTCATCTACTTCAAGGTGGCCGATCCGGTGCGCGCGGCCGTCGACGTGCAGGACTACATGTCGGCGGTCGGGCAGGTCGCGCAGACCTCGCTGCGGTCGATCATCGGCAAGAGCAACCTCGATGACCTGCTGTCCAACCGGGAGCACCTCAACGAGGGGCTGGAGCTGATGATCGACAGCCCCGCGCTGGGCTGGGGCATCCACATCGACCGTGTCGAGATCAAGGACGTGGTGCTGCCCGACTCGATGAAGCGGTCGATCGCCCGTCAGGCGGAGGCCGAGCGGGAGCGACGGGCCAGGATCATCACCGCCGACGGCGAACTGCAGGCCTCGCAGAAGCTGGCGTTGGCGGCCGAGGTGATGTCCGAGCAGCCCGCCGCCCTGCAGCTGCGGCTGTTGCAGACCGTCGTCGAGGTGGCGGCGGAGAAGAACTCGACGCTGGTGTTGCCGTTCCCGGTCGAACTGCTGCGGTTCCTGGAGCGCTCGACACCGCAAGGGGCCGGGGTCTCGGCCGAGGCCGATGAGGAGACGACGCGCGCGCTCACGGCGAAGATCGCCGACGGCATCGGCCTGCTGCGGCTCGAGGAGCCCGCGACCGGGTAACGGCTCGGGTTCTGCTGTCTGCCGCCCAGTTTCGGCGGTGTGTGCGCCGGGTAGCCGGTTGCGGTGTTGCAGCAGGGCCCGGTCACCGGCGCATGAGCTTCAAGGGCGCGGTCAACCAAGCCACCGAGAGCCGCACCGTGGAGTGGATCGCGCGCGCCGGTTATCCCGTCAGCGGGCTGCTGCATCTGCTCATCGCCTACATCATCGTGCGGATCGCGTTCGGCTTCAGCGGCGAGGCCGACCAGACCGGGGCGCTGGCGACGCTGGCCGCCCAGCGGGGCGGCGTGCTGTCGCTGTGGGTGGTCGCGCTGGGGCTGGTTGCGCTGGCGCTGTGGCGGTTGGCCGAGACGGTGCTGGGCCTGCATCCGGGTGAATGCACCGACGCGCACCGGCGGGATTCGCCGCTCGTCAACCGGCTCAAGGCTTTCGGCCTGGCGCTGGTGTATCTGGCGCTGGCGTTCGCGGCCGCGCAGTTCGCGCTGGGGGTCGGCCGGCTGGGCAGCGAGCGGGCCCAAGGTCTGAGCATGCGGTTGATGCAGTCCGACGGCGGCAAGGCCGTCCTGGTCGCCGTGGGGGTGGCGGTCGCCGCGGCCGGGGCGTACCTCGTGTACAAGGGTGCGTCCAGGAAGTTCCTGGGGGATCTCATCGTGCCGGGTGGGCGGCTGATCACGGTGCTGGGGGTGTGCGGCCATGTCGCCGAGGGCGTGGTGTTGTTCGCCGCGGGGGTGTCGGTGATCGGGGCGTCGTTCCTGCAGGACCCGACGCGCGCGACAGGTCTGGACGCCGCGGTCCAGGCGCTCGGCCGGGCGCAGTTCGGGCAGGTGATCTTGATTGTCGCCGCAACGGGTTTCGCAGCCTACGGGCTGTACAGCTTCGCGTTGACGCGGTACTCGCGGATGTGACCGGGTGCGTCCAGCCGGCGGTCGCCGGGCCGGGTCGATTTGCTGGTATAGCCGCGGCGCGGTTTCCGGCCAGCAAACCGCTGACGAACTGACCTTGTGGTACGTAACACCGTCGATGCCCTGTGCTGGAGCCGAATCGGCGTAGTAATGGCCAGAGGTTGTTTCGCGCGGGTGCGGTTACCGGGGAGCAACTGGCCAACCCCTTCTCCAGGGACAACCCGAGGGGCGTTCCCGCGCTGTTCGACCAGGCAATGCAGAAGATCCGGGGGAGGGACCTGAAGAACGGGTTCCTCGGCCTGTTCAATGCCTTCGTCGGCCCGGTGATCCCGATCGTCACCACCGCGCTGCGGCCGATTCAGACGGTCATCACCAACACCTTCCAGGACATGCTCAACGTGGCGCAGCAGGTCGCCAACGTCGTTGCGGCCGTGGCGTTGGTCGTGACCTCACCGGTGGCCATCACGCTGCAGGCCCTCGGCGCTGTCGCCGACGACTTCCTCGATGCGGTGAAGACGGGCGATCTGGCCGGAGCCGCATGCGCGGTGCTCGGCGCGCCGGCCGTGGTCATCGACGTGTTCGTCAACGGCTACGGCACCAATGGCGGTCTGCTGAGCGAGACCCGCGGCCTGTTCTCGACGCTGCTGAACGTGCGCGACGCGATCGCGAACGTGCTGCGGCCGGTGCCGGTTCCGACGCCACGGTAGCGGTGGCCGATGCGACGGTGAGCAGTGGAGACGCTGTCGATGACCGGCGAGGAGACGCCCGCCGGTGTCGACACCGTCGCCACGCAGACCTTGTCGGCGTCGACCAGCGAAGACGCGTGAGGCCGGCGTGAGGGTACGGTTCGGCGAGCTGACGGGCATCCGTAGGGTGTCCCGAGAGAGTGGTCACCCGGAATTGAAGTTGACTCACGTTGGTTCGGAGTATGGGCACATCCGACGAGCATCACGGCGCACGCGATGAGCACGACTCCGCCGAGGGCCTCGAGCACGAGAACCGACGGTGCGCTGCGGTGGAGAACCGAGTCCTTTGGGCTGCGGGTTCACCCGAACGTTGACCTGCTGGTCGGCCGGTGTAGCGGCTTGTCTGGGCGGACGGTCGACTCCGCCGAGGCCCATGCCACGAAGCCGAGGGGAGTTAGCAAGCGGCACGGCTGCCGACGTAGGACTGGCCGTTGATCTGGTAGCGGTAGTCCAAGGCGTAACGCTTCACGTTGGCGCCCGCATGCCCACCGTCGGCTGGGTATGAGCGCCGACAACCCCTGGACGAGAGCATCGTGCCGGGGACTTACTGCCATGATGCCGACCGGACCAGCTGCAAGAACGCCGGCAGTCCGCGGAACAACAGGAATGCGCCGTAAAAGGAATGCGCGAACAGGGAAGTGCTGACACAGCAAAATGTGAAAGCTATCTAATCGTGGGCGCCATCCTGCATAATGCGACTAAATTGACGTTGGAGCCAGTCTCGATCCTGTGGGTGGCACATCTCGCGGGACTAGCATGTATAGATGGTGGGGGAAGCGGCGACTTTGTTCGACAATAGCTCTGACGGTACGGATTTGGTCCGTAAGGCGGTCAACCTCTTCACGTTTCTGGGCAGCACGCAGAAACTACTCATCAAGCCGGTCCACACGGTGGACAAGTTCGAGCGGGTGATGTGGTTCGCCGACCTGCCCGACCACCCGGCTGTCCGGTCGGCACACCGAACCGCAAACCTGGAACCGGAGAGCCCTCTCCTCGAACTGGACAGGGTGGTGAAGCTGGATCCGCCGCCCACTCCCATTGACCTTGAGCTTTGGGTTGAAGGCCCAATCGACGACCTCGACCAGGAGCCGACGCTTCGCGAGGCCATCTATGTGGGTGAGTCTGAGCCCGAACAACTCGAGGCTGTCGAAACGGACGACGGCGAAGACACCGAAGGCCGGCGGATCGAACTGGCTGACGTTCCCGAGGTGACCGCCGCCTTTGAGGAGTGGATGACCGATTGGCGACTGTGGGCGGAACGTGAGCGCCGCGACAGTGTGGTCCGGAATATCTACAAGGACCTGTTCACTGTCCACCTCACGTCCACCGACCACAGTGAGGAATACGAGCTCGTTCTCGGCGTGGGCTGCCTGACGTGGCGGCCTGATGACCACGAGCAGGTGCAACGGCACATCGCGACGGCCCCAGTCACGGTCCGGTTCGACGAGAACAGCGGCACGTTGACCGTCCTGCCGGTGCCGTCACCCGAGAACGTGTCGATCGAGCTCGACATGCTCGACCCGGCCCTGATTCCGAGCCCGGCGAAGATCGACGAGATCCGCCAGCTGGCGGCGGAGTTCGACGGCCACCTTCTCGATCGACCGGCCATCGGTGACGTCTGTCGGCGCCTTACGCACCGGCTCGATGCCGCCGCCGAATATGACGAGGATGCGCTGTGGCCGGCGACAGGAACGGCGCCCCGCGGCGCCTTCGCGCCGGCCCTCATCCTGCGGCGCCGCACCAACCGCGGCCTGGTGCAAATTTACGAGCAGATCGCGCGGCAGATCCAGGACACCCAGGAGATCCCCAGCGGCGTCCTGCCCTTGATCGACCCGGACCGGCAACCGGAGTCGGACGGCGAGCCCACACCCGGCGCTGTGGTGACGGTCGATGAGGAGGACTTCCTCCCGCTACCGGTCAACGAGGCACAGCGCCGGATCATTGAACGCGTCGACCACACCGCGCAGACCGTGGTGCAAGGCCCGCCCGGTACGGGCAAGACCCACACCGCCGCGGCGCTGGTCTCACATCTCCTGGCCCAAGGCAAACGCGTATTGATCACGGCACAGACCGACCGTGCGTTGCACGAGGTCCGGGGCAAGCTGCCGCGCGAGATCCGCTCGCTGGCGGTATCCGTCATCGGCCAATCGCGCTCCGACATGGCGGACCTGCGTACCGCGGTCGACAGCATCTCCCAGCGCGCCGACGAGTTCGACCCGGACGAGTCTCGGCAGGCCATCGACCGCCACCTCGCCAAAATCGACGAACTGCGGCGGCGGCGTGCCGCGACCTATGACAGGTTGATCGCGATTCGCCGGCAGGAGGTGGAAGCCCGCACCGACGGTCCCGAAGAGGGCACCCTGGCCGCGATTGCCTACCGGCACCTTCAACAAGAATCACAATTCTCCTGGATCCGTGAGTTCGCAGTGGATCCGAACGGTGAAGGCGCCAGCGTCTCGTCCGAGGAGATCGTGTGGTGGCGTGACGTGCTGCTGAACGAGGACGTGATGGGCAACGAAACCGAGGCGACGCGCCGGCTGCCCGCCTTGGACTCGGTGGTGCAGCCGCAGGAGTTCGCCGCTCTCGTCGCCGCCGAACGGCAGGCGATCGCCGAGAAGGAGCGGTTCGACAACCTGTTGTCGCACCAGTCATTCGATTTCGTCAGGTCGCTTGCACCGAATGTCCGCGAGGAACTGCGCTCCAGAGTCTCTGAGCTGGCAGAACGTGCCAGCGCGCTCGAGCGCCGGGAAGAAGCCTGGATGAACGAAGCGCTGCACGACGTCCGCAGCGGCCGGCATCAAATCTGGCTGGCGCGGTCCGCACAGATCAAATCCCTGGCCGACCAGGTCGAGGCGCTGATCTCGCGGATCGGGCCGACCACGTCGGTAGTGGTGGCTACCGGTGATCCGGAAGTGCATCAACAGGTCGCGAAATCCCTCCTGGCGCATCTCGATTCGGGCGGAAAGATCAAAACGCTACCCGACGGCTCACCGAAAATCGGCGCGCTCAGCCCTAAGACGATCAAGCTGGCAGAGCCGTTCTTCGCCAGCGTGAAGATCAACGGGTTGCCGGCAGTCGCCAAAGAGCAGCTCATGGCGTTCGTCAACTGGGTCGAGGCCAGTCGAACCATCACGGCGATGGATCACGCATGGCCGTCGTCCGTCCATATCCCCGAGGAGGACACGCTGGCCGAGGAGCTGCACTGGCACCGCACCGAGGTGGCGCAGCTCGACAAAGTCCTCGCACTCGGCGAGCAACTCGACGTCGAGCGGTCCTGGTTCCAAGCCAACGACCTGCCGGTACCGGACTGGAACAACCTCGATGAGATCCGACGCTACGCCGAACTTGTCGAGGCAGCGGCCGCCGCAGATGGCGCAATGAATGCGTCAGCACCGATCGAGGCGCTGGCCGAGTACCTAGACGCGGAGGCCAGGTGGCCCGATCCGCCGCAGATCGTCCACTCGCTGATCGAGGCGGTGGTCAGCCGCAACACGGACGCGTACACAGCGGCCCGCGAGCGGCTCGTCCACCTGCATGGGATCGCAGGCAGCGTGGCTGAGCGCGACCGAATCCGAGGACGGCTGGAAGCGTCCGCGCCGCGTCTCGCGGCGGCGATCATCGCCGATCCTGCCTCGCCGGAATGGGCGGATCGGCTGCCGTCGTATGGCGATGCGTGGAACTGGGAAATGACGGGCCGGTGGATCATGGCTCAGGAGGTCGAGGATGCTAACGCGCTCAAGGTCCAACTCAACGGCATCGAGCAGCAGATCCGAACCGAGGTAGAGCATCTCGCCGCAGAACGAGCGTGGGGCTATGCGGTTGCACCGGGCCGGTTGACCGGTAGAGCGCGGGCGGATTTAACCCAGTACGCGCAACTGGTGGCGTCATTGGGGAAAGGGACCGGCAAGTACGCGGCCAAGAAGCGGGCCGAGATCACCGAGGCGATGGACCGCTGCCGGCCATCGGTGCCAGTGTGGATCATGCCGATCTACCGGATCGCAGAACAGCTTCGGGTACAGCCGAATTCGTTCGATGTCGTCATCGTCGATGAGGCATCGCAGGCCGGTCTGGAGGCCACCTTCCTCCAGTACCTGGCGCCAAAAGTCGTCGTTATTGGTGACGACAAACAGGTTTCGCCCTCGGCGGTTGGTGTCGACCAGCAGCAGTTGCGGGACCTCGGGAATCTGTATCTGGCCAACGACACGTACAAGGCGTCGTGGCAGGATCCCAAACGAAGCTACTTCGACGAGGCCAACATGCGATTCGGTGGTCGAATCACGTTGACCGAGCATCGCCGTTGCGTTCCTGAGATCATCGGCTTCTCCAATCGAATTGCCTACGAACCGGAGGGTATTCGATTGGTTCCGGTGCGGCAGTTCGGTGCCGAGCGGCTTGACCCGATCAAGGTCGTCTACCTCGCAGACGGGTACGAGGCCGACAACAAGACGAATCCCGTCGAAGCCGACGCGATCGTGGACCAGATCGTGAAATGCCTCGCTGAGCCTGAGTACGACGGCGCGACTTTCGGCGTGATCTCACTGCTCGGCAAGGAGCAGGCGAGGCTGATTGAGGCCAAGCTGCTCGACGCTGTGCCACCCGAGGAGTGGGCGGCTCGGGAGCTGCGATGCGGTGATGCTCCTGACTTCCAGGGATCCGAACGTGACGTCATGTTCCTGTCGATGGTGAAGGCTCCGCGGGAGGACAAGCGGATGGGTGCCTTGACCATGGCGCAGTATGTGCAGCGGTTCAATGTCGCGGCCTCTCGCGCCAAGGATCAAATGTGGGTCTTCCACTCGATGCCGCGGGAAGCGCTCACCAACCCGGAGGATATGCGGTATCAGCTACTCGATTACTGCTACGGCGTCGTCAATCGGACGCACGGCGACGAGGAAGGCGACGAGGTCGGCCCCGTTCCGGAGGACGTGTTGGTCCCACCATTCGATTCGCTGTTCGAGCAGCGCGTGTTCAACCGCATCTTCGACCGCGGCTACACCGTCGTGCCGCAATACCCGGCGATGGGCTACAACATCGACCTCGTGATCGTCGGCGCCAGAGGCAGATTAGCTGTCGAATGCGACGGTGATTTCTGGCATGGCCCAAATGCGTACGAAGCGGATCTGGCGCGACAGCGGGAGCTCGAGCGGTGCGGCTGGAAGTTCTTCCGCATCCGGGAATCGATGTTCTACGCCGATATGCCCGGGACGTTGGCGAAGCTGTGGGAAAGACTCGACGAGTTGGACATTCGCCCAGCGGATTGGATCGATCCCGCAGTCGAGGGTCAAGAGGACGACGAATCCGCTGCAGTCGATCAGCCGGCAGCCGAAACGCTTGGGGTCGAGCCGGACGAGGGAGCCGTCCGCACGGTCGAGCCTGTGGAAGTGAATGCGGAGCAGGCGAAACCAGTGGTACTCGTCGATGACGTCCATGAGCTGGATCTCGCGGAGAAATCGCGGTTGGCGGTGGGTGGCCGACATCGCGCGGATGCTGACGAGGAGTTAGTGGAGGCTGTGGAGGAGGTTTTCTCCTCTGCGTCGCTCGACCGTGGGTATGGACGTCACCGCGCCAGTGACGATGACGGCGAAGTCGTTGAAATCGAACCGCGCACATCTACTCTCGAACCGTATGCCGTCTTCAGCGATCCGCTCCCGCCGATCACCGAGAGCCGCCTGAACGAGGTGGTCGCCAACGTGGTCCGCATTGTCGAAGTGGAGGGCCCCGTGCTCGGTCACCGAGTGCACCAGGCTTACCGCGAGGCGTACGGCGGCCAGCGGGTGGGACGCGAGATTGCGCGCCAGCTCAATCAGGCGCTCTCAATTGCCGAGCGGCGATCACTCATCGTGTCGAGCAATCCGCTGAACGAGGCCGGCGTCAAGCCGCGGACTTTCCGGATAGCCTCACAGCCCGAGGTGTTACCGCGGGAACTGGGGCCGCGGACGCTCGACATGGTGCCACCGGCCGAACTCGCGCATCACCTCGCAGAGTTCTGGTCCGACGACGACGTCCTCGGCGAGGAGGAGCTGTTTCGTGCGGTGCTCGATGTGCTTGGCCTAAAGCGATTGACGGACAACGCGAAAGCGGTGCTGCGGTCGGCAATGCGATTGGTGTGAAGTGATTAAACCGGCAGATGACGGTGTCGTTCAGGTGCCGCAAAACGGGTATGAATTCGTCGATATAGGTACTCCGACAATCGGCGGCGATAACTGCGTCAAGTGTGTTGAGGGTATCGATCGGCAGGATGCTCGACATCGGCTGCCCGAGGAACGCGGGCAACCTAAACAGGCCGAAAAACGTGAACTGCGACGGTATGTTCGCTGCGGAGCGTTAAGACGATGTGGCTGGAGTAGCGCGCACCCAGATAGCTGGTGCGGCTGGGTGGGTTCGGCAAATGGCGCTGGCGTGGTTGCCCGCATCGCGCATCGAGACGCAACCGAGGGAGGGCGATGGACGTCTTTCGCGTACATCGGGAGCTGATCGACGACTACCGCGCCTTCACGACTAGTGAAGTCGTTCCGCTCGACCCGAGAGTTCATCAGCATGTCCAGGACGAACTCGCCGAGGGTAAGCAGTGGCCAGAGCCCTGGCTATCGCTTAATCCGATGTTCGCCCCCGGCGGGTCGATCGACGACCTGATCGCAGAGGGGCTGCTCCATCCGGAGTGTTCGAACATCTTCCGTCCCAAACAGCACATCGATGACGTCGGCCGGCAGCCGATCACCTTGCATCGCCACCAGCGCGAAGCCGTCGAAACGGCACGTTCGGGCAAGAGCTACGTCTTGACCACCGGCACCGGTTCCGGAAAGTCCCTCGCCTACATCGTCCCGATCGTTGATCGAGTGCTGCGCCAGGAACCTCGAGAGCGGGGCGTCAAGGCGATCATCGTCTACCCGATGAACGCGCTGGCCAACAGCCAGGTTGGAGAGTTGGAGAAGTTCCTTCGCTTTGGCTACGGCGAAGGCCGCGAGCCCGTCAGCTTCGCCCGCTACACGGGCCAGGAGCAGGGCGAGGAGCGTGAGGCGATCCTGCGCAATCCGCCGGACATCCTGCTCACCAACTACGTCATGTTGGAACTGATGCTCACCCGGCCGGACGAACGCCGCAAGCTGGTTGACGCGGCGACGGGTCTGCAGTTTCTGGTGCTCGACGAGCTGCACACTTACCGGGGCCGCCAGGGTGCCGACGTGGCGATGCTCGTTCGGCGCGTCCGCGATGCGTGCCAGTCCCCGGACCTGCAGTGCGTGGGCACTTCGGCGACCATGTCCACCGACGGATCGATCGACGATCAACGGCGCGTGGTCGCCGAAGTCGCATCGGAGTTGTTCGGCGCCGAGGTCACACCTGAGCGCGTCATCGGCGAGACACTCGACCGCGCCACATCAGGCGATCCGCACGACATCGAGGGCTTGCGTCGCGAGATCGCCCGAGGCGGCGCCACCGGCGACTACGACACGTTAGCGAGATCGCCGCTTTCCACTTGGATCGAGATCAAATTCGGCCTGGCGACCGATGCCGAATCTGGACGCATCATCCGCGAGAGCCCTGTGAAGATCCGCGAGACCGCGGCCCGGCTCGCGGATTTGACCAGGACAACGGTCGACGAATGTGAACAGGCGATTCGCGCCACCTTGTTGGCCGGCTCAGCCGCGCACCACCCAGGCACCTCTCGACCGCTGTTCGCATTTCGCCTTCACCAGTTTCTTTCCAAGGGGGACACGGTCTACGTCTCGATCGAAGACGAGGCCCGCCGGCACATTACGTCGCAGTATCAGGTCACGGTCCCCGATCGCCCGAACGACCTGCTGATGCCACTTGCGTTCTGCCGTGAATGTGGGCAGGAGTACCTGGTGGTCGCCAAATCCGCTGAAGGCTCGACGGTTTCCTATCGACCACGCCGCGACCGTGATGCCAGCGGTGGCGACCAGGCCAACGGCTACCTCTATATCTCGACGGCCCAGCCGTGGCCCGTCGACCCACTGCCGGAAGGGCGGCTGCCCGACACATGGCTCTCCGACGGGGCGGTCATCGACCGGCGCCGGCCCTACCTGCCGCACCGGATCCGTGTCGACACGACCGGGGCCGAGGTCACTACAGGTGGTATCGACGCCGCGTTCGTTCCGGCACCGTTCCGATTCTGTCTGCGCTGCAAGGTCTCCTATGAACAGGCCCGCGGTAGCGACTTCGCGAAGCTCGCGACCTTGGACGCCGAGGGCCGAAGCTCCGCCGTTTCGGTGGTGAGCGCCTCAATTGTGCGCGCCCTCAACAAGATCCCCGAAGAGCAGCTGAGCCCATCCAGCCGCAAACTATTGACGTTCGTCGACAACCGACAGGACGCCAGCCTGCAGGCCGGCCACTTCAACGACTTCGTGCAGATGGCCCAGCTGCGCGGAGCGGTGAGTCAAGCCGTCCAGCGCGGCGCATTGCGGCATGACGACGTCGCACAGCGCGTGGTCGAGAGCCTGGGCCTGCAATTCGAGGACTATGCGGCGAATCCGGAGGCGGTGTACGGGGCGCGGAGCGCGGCAGAGCGAGCCTTCAAGGAATTCATCGAGTACCGGCTGTACACCGACCTGCAGCGGGGTTGGCGGGTCACGATGCCCAACCTCGAACAGACTGGACTCCTGCGCATCGGATACGAGTCGCTGAGCGAGATCGCCAGCGACACCGCGTTGTGGTCAGCGACGTACCCACCGCTACGCGACGCACGTGCCGGACAGCGAGAAGAGCTGTGCCGCATCGTACTTGACGAATTTCGCCGCGAACTGGCAGTGGACGTCGAATGTCTGACCGATGACGGCTTCGACCGGCTCAAGCGGCAGTCCGACCAGCATCTGCGCGGGTTGTGGAGCATCCCGCCCCGCGAACCGCGGCCGCATCCCGGGGTCGTGTCCACACAGTCGGGTGTTCCCGGCCGACCTCGGGCCGACGTCCGGCTCACCGGCCGCTCGGCACTCGGCCGGTTCATCCGTGAGGCCAGCGGGCTGACCCTCGACGACGGACCGCTCGACACCGCCGACGCACAGAAGGTCATCGAGGACATACTCTCCACCCTGGAGCGCGCCGGCCTGCTCACCACGATCGAGGTGCCCCGCATGCCGGGTCCCAACTACAGGCTCAAGGCCTCGGCGGTCATTTGGTCGGCCGGCGATGGTTCGTCGGGGGCACCCGACCCGCTGCGTAAGGGCTTCGATCCCGAGCAGGGGACGCGGGTCAACCCCTTCTTCCTCGACTTGTACCGGAACATCGCGCCGGAACTGACCGGCATGTACGCGCGCGAACACACCGCACAAGTCGCGGCCGGCGATCGCGAAGAGCGCGAAAAAGAGTTCCGCAAGGGCGATCTCAAGCTGATGTACTGCTCGCCGACAATGGAACTCGGTGTCGACATCGCCAGCTTGAACGCCGTCGGTCTGCGGAACGTGCCACCCACGCCGGCCAACTACGCCCAACGCAGCGGACGCGCCGGCAGGTCGGGCCAACCGGCGCTGGTGACCACCTACTGCGCCACCGGCAACGCCCACGACCAGTACTACTTCAGAAGATCCGCCGACATGGTCGCCGGGTCGGTGGCTGCCCCTCGCCTCGACCTGACCAACGAAGCGCTGCTGGCCTCACACCTGCACGCCCTGTGGCTGTCGGAAACCGGCGCCAACCTCCGCTCTCGCATGCCAGACCTTCTCGACATCGACCAGCCCGGCATGCCACTGAAGACTGATCTCAAGCAGGTGTTGGACAATCCAGACGCGGTCCGGCGCGCCACCGACCGTGCCCGCCAAGTGATCGCACCGCTTTCTGACGACCTTCGCACCACGGCATGGTGGCACGGCGAGTGGTCGGACATCGTAATCAGCGGCGCTCCAGAGGGTTTCGACCGCGCGTGTGACCGCTGGCGCGAGTTGTATCAGGCGGCGCTCGACGACCAGCAGGAACAGAACCGCATCGTCTTGGACATCTCGGTCAACCGCAGAGCGCGCGACGCCGCGGAAGCCAGGCGTCGCGAAGCCGAAGGCCAGTTGCGATTGCTTCGCAACGAGGACACCGACCGAATGCACTCGGACTTCTACACATACCGCTACTTCGCTTCCGAGGGGTTCCTGCCGGGTTACAGCTTCCCGCGACTGCCGCTCGCTGCCTACATCCCGGGAGTGCGCGGTGCGGCAGGGCGCGGTGACGGTGGCAACTACTTGCAACGGCCCCGCTTCCTCGCCATCAGCGAGTTCGGCCCAGGCGCGATCATCTATCACGAGGGCGCCCGCTACGTCGTGAAACGCATCCAGGTGCCGATGGCGGCGGGCGGCATCGGCACGGTCGACACCCAAGACGCCTATCGGTGTGAATCGTGCGGCTACCACCACGTGCGGCGCGCCGGACTCGACGTATGCGAACACTGCGGCGCCGCGCTCGGCACCCCGCACTACGGCCTCATGCGGATGCAGACGGTCTTCACCCGACGGCGCGAAAGGATCTCCAGCGACGAGGAAGAGCGCCGCAGAGCGGGATTCGAACTACATACGTCCTACCGCTTCAGTCAGCACGGACCTCGCATCGGGCGCCTCGACGCGCAGGTGGCGTCCGGAACCGGCGCGCTGGCGACGATGAGTTACGGCGACACCGCGACGGTTCGCATCACCAACGTGGGTCGTCGGCGACGCAAGCACCCCAACGACCTCGGCTACTGGCTGGACACGGTCAAGGGCGAATGGCTCTCGGAACGGCAAGCCGATGACGCCACACCTCAGGATGAGGCACTCGAAGACGCCGCTGACACGCCGTCCAGGCAGAAGGTCATCCCCTACGTCGAAGACACCCGAAACATTCTGGTGTTCAGGCTCACCCATGCGGTCAGCGACGAGTCCGCCGCGAGCCTGCGCTACGCGCTCGAGCGAGGCATCGAAGCCGAATTCCAACTCGAGGATTCGGAGTTGTCCAGCGAGGCGTTGCCCGACCCGGACGGCCGCGCGCGGATGCTCTTCACCGAATCCGCCGAGGGTGGGGCCGGTGTGCTACGCCGACTGCACTCCGAACGGGATGCCCTGACAAAGGCAGCACGAAAAGCCCTCGAAATCGCCCACTTTCGGCCCGATGGAAGTGACATGGGAAGTGCCGAGGGAGCGCGGGAGCGCTGCGAGAAGGCGTGCTACGACTGCCTGCTGTCCTACGGCAACCAGACCGACCACCAGTTCATCGATCGGCATTCGGTCCGTGACCTGTTGATGGAGTTGGCCGCCGCAGATACCTCGCCGGCACTTGCGCCTACTTCAGCCGCCGACCGGGCCGACCAGATCCGTGCACAGGTCGAGTCCGAACTCGAACGCGAGTTCATCGAGCTGCTCGTCGCGCACGATTTCGCGTTGCCCGACGCCGTGCATCAGCTGGTGGACTCGGCTGCCGTGCAGGCCGACTTCGTCTACCACGCCGATGGCGCGGCGCTGGCGGTGTTCGTCGACGAGGTGACGCCCGCGGACGCCGCCGAGGTGGAAGAGAAGCTCATCGACCTCGGGTGGTCGGTGTTGCGGTTGACGGCGGGCGAGGATTGGCTGAGCAAACTGCGCGAGCACTCGTACGCATTCGGTGAAGGAAGGTAGTACTCCATGGGATTCGCGCCCGGAAACCTGGTGACCGCACGCGGTCGTGAGTGGGTGGTGCTTCCGGACAGCACCGACGACTTCCTCATCCTCCGTCCCCTCGGCGGAGTGGACGACGACATCGCCGGGGTGCTCGTCAGTGAGGGCGTGGCAGCCGCGACGTTCCCCCCGCCCGTCCCCGACGATATCGGCGACCACCTGAGCGCCTCCCTGTTACGCAGCGCGTTACGGATCGGATTCCGTTCCACCGCAGGGCCATTCCGCAGCCTGGCCTCCATAGCGGTCGAACCGCGGGCCTACCAACTGGTGCCGCTGATGATGGCCCTGCGTCAGAACGTGGTCCGCCTGCTGATCGCCGACGACGTCGGCATCGGTAAGACCATCGAAGCCGGGCTGATCGCCGCCGAGCTTCTCCAGGTGGGCGACGCGCGGGGCCTGGCTGTACTGTGCAGTCCCGCCCTTGCCGAGCAGTGGCAGAGCGAATTACGCGAGAAGTTCGGCTTCGAAGCCGAACTCGTGCTGCCCGGCACCGTGCGCCGACTCGAACGCGGGATCGTCGGCGCCGAGTCGATTTTCGACCGCTATCCCATCACCGTCATCTCCACCGACTTCATCAAGAGCGCCCGGCGGCGTCATGAATTCTTGCGGACCTGTCCGGATCTCGTGATCGTCGACGAAGTACACACCTGCGTCGCGGACTCCACATCGTCCAGCTCGGGACGTACCCAACGGTACGAACTTATCCGAGATCTCGCCGCCGACCAGTCGCGGCATCTGATCCTCGCCACCGCGACACCGCACAGCGGCAAGGAGGAAGCCTTCCGGAACCTGCTGGGTCTGCTCGACCCCGAACTGGCGACCGTGGACCTCGAGGAGCGACGCGGGCGAGAGCGCCTCGCCCGGCATTTCGTTCAACGCCGCCGCGCCGACATTCGCCGCTACCTCGACGAGGACACACCGTTTCCGAAGGATCGGCTCACCACCGAGGTGCCCTACACCCTCAGCCGCGAGTACGACGCCCTGTTCACCAAGGTGCTGGCCTACGCGAGGGAAACGGTGCGCAGCGACGAGGGCGGACTGGCCCGGCGGGTGAATTGGTGGTCAGCCCTGGCGCTGCTGCGTGCGCTGGCATCGTCACCAAGAGCCGCCGCCCAGACGCTGCGGACCCGCGCCGCCGCCGCTGCCGCTGAATCACCGGAGGAAGCCGACGCCATCGGCCGCGCCATAGTGCTCGATCAGGCCGAGGACGAAGCGCTGGAAGCCGCAGACATCACGCCCGGCGCCGACCCCGCCACCGAACACAAGGACTCGAAGGCACGACGACTGCGCGGCTTCCTCGCCGACGTCCAGAAGCTTGAAGGCAAGCCCGACAAGAAAATTGCAGCACTGGTCAAGATCGTCAAGGAGGTCCAGGCCGAAGGCTGCGACCCGATCGTCTTCTGCCGCTTCATCGACACCGCGGAGTACGTCGCCGAGCACCTCGACTCCGCTCTCGGTCGAGATGTCACCGTGCGCGCCGTGACGGGAACACTGCCACCGGATGAACGAGTAGCCCGGATCGAAGAACTCGCCGCGACACCCGGTCGGCACGTGCTGGTCGCCACGGACTGCCTGTCCGAGGGCGTGAACCTCCAGGAGAACTTTCAGGCCGTCATCCACTACGACCTGGCCTGGAATCCCACTCGGCACGAACAGCGCGAGGGCCGCGTCGACCGGTTCGGCCAATGCGCGCAGACAGTGCGCGCGGCGACACTGTACGGGCGCGACAACCAGATCGACGGCATCGTGCTCGACGTCCTGCTGCGCAAGCATGAGGCGATCCGCAAGGCGACCGGTGTGTCGGTTCCCGTGCCCGACAACACCGACGCGGTCGTCGAGGCGCTGATGGAGGGTCTGCTGCTGCGGGGCCGCGACGCCGAACAACTCGGCCTCGAACTCGATATCCAGGACAAGCAGACCGCGCTCTACACGCGGTGGGAGTCAGCAGCAGAACGCGAACGCATCGCGCAAACCAAATATGCGCAGCACGGCATCAAGCCCGAAGACGTGGCCGCCGAACTCAAGGCGTCGCGGGCCGCCCTCGGCACCAACGCCGAGGTGGCCGATTTCGTCCAGCACGCCATGAAGTCATTGCGATCAACCTGCACCACAACGGAATCGGGGTTCACCGCTACGCTGGCACCTCTGCCGCTCGGGTTGCGCGACGCGATGCCGCCCGGGCGCCGCGATCCGCTGCTGTTCGCCACAGACCTGCCCGTACGACGCGGCGAGGCTGTGCTCAACCGCACCGATGCGACCGTCGAGGCCATCGCCAATTACGTTCTGGAATCCGCGCTCGACACCCAGCTTCCGGCCGAACAACGCCCGGCGCGCCGGTGCGCGGTGGTCCGCACCACGGCCGTGACCACTCGCACCACGATGCTGTTGGTGCGATACCGCTTCCACCTCGAACTCCCCTCCCGTACCGGAGGCCGCCAGCTGGTGGCCGAGGACGTTGCCACGTTGGCGTTCGAAGGCGCTCCGGCACAGGCAAATTGGCTCGAAGCCGACGAGGTCGTCCCACTGTTGCAGGCCACACCTTCGGGCAACGTCCCGGGCCCGCAGGCCGAGCAGTTCCTGCGCCGAAGCCTCGACGGGATAGACGACGTGCGTAGCCATCTGGAGCGCCACGGCGAGCAACTGGCCGAGCGCCTGCTGGAGGCACACCGCCGGGTACGCCAGGCGTCGTCAGAGATCGTGCGCGGTCTGAAAGCCACCGTCGAACCGGTGGCCGACGTTCTCGGGGTCTTTGTCTTCGTTCCACCGACGGGAGCTGCCAAGTGAGCAGCGACGCGACGGCAACGTTCATCGGCGTCCGCATCCAGGGAGGTCTACTGCCGGCCGATCTGCTTGCAAAGCTCTCGACCGGGACCGATGTGGCTGGGTTGACGTCCAAGGACTTCCACCTTCCGGCAGGCGAATCCGTGCGAGAAGCGGCCAACCGCGTGTGGGCGTATCTGCGCGGCGCGTGGACGACGTACCGCCAAGCGCTGGAGGCGCTGCCCGACAGTGACGCCGCCACTGCGCTCACCCGTGAGCGGTTCCTGCTGGTGCTGCTGGATCAGCTGGGCTACGGCCGGGTGCCCACCACGGGGAGGGGCGGTATCACCATCGGCGATCGCGGCTACCCCATCTCGCATGTGTGGGGCAGCGTGCCGATCCACCTGCTCGGCCGGGTGCCGCTGGACACGCGTTCCAAGGGTGTCGCCGGCGCCGCCGGCGCCTCACCGCAGTCGATGGTGCAGGAGTTGCTCAACCGGTCCGATCACCATCTGTGGGCGATCCTGGCGAACAGCACCACGCTGCGCCTGTTGCGGGATTCGACATCACTGGTCGGTTCCGCCTACGTGGAGTTCGACCTCGAGGCGATCTTCGACGGCGATCTGTTCGCCGACTTCCTGCTGCTGTACACGCTGTGCCACGTCTCGCGCGTCGAGACCCGCGACGACGACGTCGGGCCCGCGTCGTGCTGGCTGGAACAGTGGCGCGAAGATGCCGTGGAATCCGGCTCGCGCGCACTGAACCTGTTGCGCGACGGCGTCGTCGAGGCGATGCAAACCCTTGGGGCCGGCTTCCTTTCGCATCCGGACAACGCCCCGTTGCGCGAAGACCTGGCCGAGGGACGGCTGTCTGTCGACGATGTGCACCACGGACTACTGCGTGTGGTATACCGGCTGCTGTTCAACTTTGTGGCCGAGGATCGCGGCGCACTGCTGGACCCGAACGCCAACGCGCAGGCGCGCCAGCGCTACACCGCCTACTTCTCCACCGACCGCCTGCGCCGCGTCTCGCGCCGCCGCCACGGCGGCCGTTACGGCGACAAGTGGCAGGCACTCACCCTGGTGTGGCGCGGGCTGGGCAGCATCGAGGGGCTTTCCGAGCTTGGCCTACCCGGAATCGGGGGTCTCTTCGAGCACGGCGACCTGGACTTCCTCACCGGCTGCTCATTGAGCAACCAGGCCTTGCAGTCGGCGGTGCGCAGCCTGTCGGTGGTGCGCGAGCCACGCTCGCAGGTGCTGCGTGTGGTCGACTACCGCAATCTCGGCGCCGAGGAACTCGGCAGCATCTATGAGGCGCTGCTGGAGTTCGTGCCGAGCTGGGATCCGGCGACCAAGACCTACGATCTGGCGGTCGCGTCGGGAAACCAACGCAAGGACACAGGCTCGTACTACACCCCCACCTCGCTGGTGGAGTCGTTGCTTGACACGGCGTTGGACCCGGTGCTCGACGAGGCCGAGAAGTCCGACGACGCGATCGAGGCGCTGCTGAACGTCACCGTCTGCGACCCCGCCTGCGGCAGTGGGCATTTCCTGGTCGGCGCGGCACGCCGGATCGCCAAGCGGGTCGCCGCCATCCGCACCGGCGACCCAGAACCCGCCCCCGAGGCGGTACGGTCGGCGATGCGGGAAGTCGCCGGCCGTTGCATCTATGGAGTCGACGTCAATCCCCTCGCTGCGGAGTTGGCGAAGGTCTCGCTGTGGATGGAGGCGCTTGAGCCAGGCCGCCCGTTGACATTCCTCGACGCGCAGATCAAGGTTGGCAACGCGCTCGTCGGCGCGACCCCGCGGTTGCTTGCCGAAGGGCTGCCGGATGACGCGTTCAAGCCCATCGAGGGCGACGACAAGAAGGTCACCGCTACCCTGGCGAAACAGAACAAGGCCGAACGCAGCGCGCAAGGCAGCCTGTTCGACGTCGACATGGTCGAGGCCAACACCCAACTGGGCGAACAGGTGCTGGATGTGGTCGCCGCGCCCGTCCTGTCGCTGTCCGACGTGCACGTCCAACGGCAGCGCCTTCGGGCCTACGCCGACTCCCCCGAGTACCAGCGTCAGCGGCTAGCGGCCGACGCGTGGTGTGCGGCGTTCGTATGGCCCAAGACATCTGGCGCGCCGAAGGCCATCACCCATCGGACCGTGACCCGCCTGATTGACGGTGAGGACCCACTGGACGAGGCCGCCCGAGCCGAAGTCGATCGGTTGGCCGCTGAATATCGGTTCTTTCACTGGCACTTGGAGTTTCCCCATATCTTCCCCATGGCAGCCGCTGGTGGCGGCACCATCAATCCCGATACGGGATGGGGAGGCGGGTTCTCCGTCATGATCGGCAACCCGCCGTGGGAGCATGTCGAACTCAAAGAACAGGAGTACTTCGAAGCTCGATACCCCGAGCTCGCAAGGGCCGCAGGAGCGAAACGCAAGTGCCTCATCGCCGCTCTGATCGAATCAGGCCAACCACTCGGCCTCGATTATCTCGCTGAGAAGCGCCGCCTCGACGGAATGCGGCACTTCGCGGCGAACTCGGAACGGTACCCGTTCTGCGGGCGCGGCCGAATCAAGACAGACCCACTGTTCGCCGAGGCAGGCCGAAACCTCTTGGCGGGTAACGGGCGATTCGGGATGATCCTGCCTACCGGCATAGCGACAGATGCCACTACTCAGTACTTCTTCAAAGATCTCGTTGTATCGCAATCGATCGCCAGCTTGTACGACTTCGAGAATGCAAAGCCCTTATTTGTTGGCGTGCATCGTAGCTACAAGTTCTGTCTACTCACCGTCGTCGGTCGGGACACCACCGAACCCGTTGCCAACTTCGCATTCTTCGCGCACGACCCAACGGACCTACAACGCGCCAACGTGACGTTCGCACTCACGCCGGAAGAGATCACGCTGCTCAACCCGAACACCGGCACGTGCCCCGTGTTCCGCAGCCGTCGCGACGCCGACATCACGCTTGGCATCTACCGACGTGTACCGGTCCTGATCCGCGAAGGCGACCCGCACGGAAACCCCTGGGGCGTCAAGTTCATGCAGGGTCTGTTCAACATGACCAGCGACTCGCACCTGTTCCGCACCCGCGACGAACTAGAAGCCGACGGTTGGGAACTCAGCGGGAACGTCTTTGAGCGCGGAGACAAGCGGATGCTTCCGTTGTACGAGGCAAAAATGATCCACCACTACGACCACCGCTGGGCCACCTATGAACGTGACGGCAGCGTGCGTAACGTCACGCTACAGGAGAAGCGTGATCCTAACTTCGTCGTCATGCCACGCTATTGGGTTGACGAGAAGGAGGTCAACGCGAAGCTCGAGGGCAAGTGGAATAAAGAGTGGCTGCTGGGCTGGCGAGATATCTGCAGGAGTACGGACGAACGGACAATGATCTGCTCGTTGCTACCGCGGACTGCCACACCCGACGGCACGCTGTTGATGCTTCCATCGCGTGAACCGGAAGGATTAGTAGCTTGCTTGTCAAGTTATGCCTATGACTTTCCAACCCGGCAAAAGGTTGGCGGAACGCATCTTAAGTTCTTCACGGTTTATCAGACGCCAGTGACGTCGCCGGACCAGTTGGACCAGGCCATGGCGGCCGCAGGCGGCCAGACTGCAAGCCTTTGGATACAGCAGCGGGTCAAATTCCTTCAGCACGATTGGCAGGACCTTCAGGAGCGTGCGGAGGTTCGAGCCGAAATTGATGCATTGTTCTTCCACTTATTCGGCATCGAACGCGACGACGTCGACTACATCATGGAGACGTTCCCCATCGTCAAGCGCAAAGACGTTGCAGCTCATGGTGAGTACCGCACGAAGAGGATGATCCTCGAAGTCTACGACGCGATGGCCGAGGCGGAAGCAACAGGCGTGCCGTACGAGTCGCCGTTCGACGATGCGCCCGCATCGTGATCTGTAAGGGGAAGGCACATGAGCGAGGTAGAGGTCGGGACGTTCGGTAGCGAGCCGGCAGCCAAAGTCGAGAAGATCGGCCGTCGACTCATCGAGTCCGGCCTGGGCAAAGATGACTCGCTGCTGACACCCGGTGAGCCCATCTGGACCATCGATCATTTGGACGAACTCACACGCGACTACGTCGACCGCCCTGAAATGGGGCCACCTGGATTCTTCGTGAAGCTGAAACAACAACTGGCCGGCACGTCTCCAGGCGGTGTCCAACTGTTCGCCGAGTTGCTAATCCTCAACGTGCTCCCAATCAAGAATGTCGGCGGACCACGCAAACTCAAACAGGTCCAAGACGTGCTCAACTTGGCCGCTACCCCGGCGGCGATACCACGTGACGTCGAGGCGGTCCTCCTCGCCGGCGGTGTCTTCAACGGCGGACAAGCGTTCACGAACTATCGCTGGGCGCAGATCGCATGGCTAATTGAGATGGCGCGTCACTTCAAATCACTCCCCAAACAGCGACTGATGGCTGCGCTGGCGGACCCACTGGTCTTCCGTGACAAGGTCAACGCCGTGCCGACGGGCCAATCAGCGCAGCGACAATCATTGTTGTATCTGGCGTTTCCAAGTTTCTATCTGCCCGTTGTCAATGTTGAGCACCGCAAGGCGATTCGCGACGCATTCGCCGACGACTACCTGGACGAGCCCTCCGGCGATCTCGATGTCGACCTCAACCGGGTCTACGAAGCCGTCGTAGAAGCAGAGGGCGAACCGGTCAACTTCTACCGCGAACCGTGGATCGACCGTTGGCAGAAGCGGTCAACACCAGCCGAACCTGAACCGACCGATCAGGTTCAACACGCGTGGAAGGTGTACGGGTCCAACGTCAAAGGTCAAGACATGGTGCCGATCTGGCGCACCAAGCAGTCGATCTCACTCGCCGCAAGCCTCCTTCGCCCGGTCGATGCCGATGTGACTCGAGACGAGCTCAAGGCATACGTCGAAGAGGATTACCTGTCATCGGGGTACGCAGCCAAGCAAGAGAAGTTCGACGAGTTCTATGCATTCTTGAAGCGGATGCATCCTGGGGATCTGGTCGTCACGATCAGCCAAGGCGATGTCCATTTCGGCACGATCACCGGCGACGCCGATTTCGTACCGAGCAGCGACGGGCGGTCCAACCTCCGCCGCTCGGTGAAGTGGTACGAGCATCCATGCCCGTTGTCGGATCTACCCAGCGACGTCGCAGCGCGCCTCAACGCCCAGGGCGAGGTCGTGGACCTGAGTCAACACTTACAAACGCTGCTGGCACTCGCCGAGCGTCGACTACGGACGGCGAAGTCTGGTGACGTGCACCTGCCCGATGCCACAACCGATCTCGCGAAGCGGCTTCACGTGGGGATCGACTGGCTTCAGGACTGCGTTAACCTGCTCCGCGACCGCCGCCAACTCATCTTTTACGGCCCGCCCGGCACCGGAAAGACCTACATCGCACAGGAACTCGCACTCCACATCACCGACAAGCCGAACGTCAAACTGGTGCAGTTCCATCCCGCCTACTCCTACGAAGACTTTTTCGAAGGGTTCCGTCCGCAGGGCGAGGCCGGCGGCGGGCAGATCGGGTTCACACTGAAGGCGGGGCCGCTACGGCGACTGGTCGACAAGGCCGCCGAGAATCCGGATCCGGTGTACGTCCTGATCATCGACGAAATCAACCGCGGCAACCTGCCGAAGATCTTCGGCGAGCTGTACTTCCTGCTGGAATACCGCGACCACGCCATCGATCTGATGTACTCATCGGACAGTTCAGAACCGTTCTCGCTGCCGAAGAACATCTTCGTGATCGGCACGATGAACACCGCCGACCGCTCCATCGCGCTCGTCGATGCGGCGTTGCGCCGCAGGTTTGCGTTTCTCCCGTTGCATCCGTCCGAAGAGCCCACCAACGGCATCCTTCGTAAATGGCTCGCCGCGAAGGGCTATCCGTCGATGCTTGCCGACCTGCACGACGAACTCAACAGCCGAATCACCGATTCGGACTTCAAGGTTGGGCCGTCCTACTTCATGCGCGACAAGATCGCCAACGACCCGACCGGCGCTGCCCTGAAACTGATGTGGCGCACCGACATTCTGCCGCTGCTCGAAGAGCACCACTTCGGCGACCGCAACATCGACGTCAACAGCCGCTACGGCCTGGATGCGCTTACCAAGAGCCTCGCGGCCAAGGTAGCTGCGACCACAGGTGACGAAGGCGTGGCCGCAGACACCGAACCAGGTAACAATGGCCCCACCAGCACTGATTCTCACTGAGGGCGGCCCTCCGCTCTCTGTGTCGCTGACCGGCGCGGAGTTTCGCGCTTTGACAGAGTTGGGCATCGTCGGCGTCACGCCGACACTGACCGCGGGCGTGTACGACATCGTCGCGGGCCGCAAAGTCGGCGCCATCGCTATCGGGGAGCGCCATCTGATCGTGCGGCCCAAAATCACCGATCTGAACCGCCTGCTGTTCTTACTTGGCTATGCCCAGAATCCGAGGATCTGGCGTGACGAACCGATCGGGCTGGCGGGCGCCGATGAACTGCTGCCGGGCGTGGCGGAGGCTTTCGCACGGATCGCCACCCACGCCGTCGAACAGGGACTGCTTCAGGGTTACCGCACCATCTCCGACACACTGCCCGTACTTCGCGGGCGGATTCTCGCGGGCGAGCAGATGAGTCGGCTCTACGGCCTGCCCGTGCCGATCGCCGTCGAGTACGACGACTTCACCGTCGACATCGCCGAGAACCAACTGCTCGCGATGGCCACGATGAGATTGTTGACGGTGCCGCGAGTGAGTGAGCCGGCGCGACGCCTCCTTCAGCGGCTGCGTCGAACACTGGCCGACGTGTCTGTGCCGACACGCGGCTCGTCGATCCCGACATGGCATGCAAGCCGCCTCAATGCCCGCTACGGGCAAGCGCTTCGGCTCGCCGAGATCGTTTTGGCTGCAGAATCATTCGAGCATCACCTGGGCGAGGTCACCGTCACGGGGTATGCGTTCGATATGTGGCGGATTTTCGAAGACTTCGTCACCACGGCCCTGAGCGACGCCATGAATATGCGCGGCTGGCGTAGCGAGATACAAGCTGCGCTACACCTCGACAGCGCACGACAGATCGACATGCGCCCGGACCTACTATGCCGCCGCGCCAGCACGACAGCGGTCGTCGACGCAAAGTACAAAGCCGAAAGGCCCGAAGGTTTTCCCAACGCCGACCTGTACCAGATGCTGGCGTACTGCACGGTCCTCGGAATCAGCGACGGACACCTCATCTACGCCAAGGGCAACGAACCGGTCACCACACACTCGGTACAGCGCGCCGGCGTCACCATCCACTGCCATGCTCTCGATCTCGGACTGGAACCGGCGGCGCTGCTGCAGCAAGCCGATGAGTTGGCGGCAGCAATAACCTCCGCTGAACCCGCGCACATGCCGACGACGCCCGCATCCGTCGCCTCGGGGGCGTAATGGCCACCAAGAAGGTTGACGCTGACGTCTACGACGGTGACAGCTTCGTAGCCAGCGTGACAGCCCGTCCCATCCGCCTAATGCCTAACCGACTCGCCGGTGTCGTTTACAACGGCATGGTCTACCCGCTCTATCGCGGCGACTTCATTCAACTGCAGGACGAGCCGGTGGAGAAGGACGAATGCCTGGGGTTCGTCAAAGCCGGCGCGCAGACTCCCTACATGGAGGTGGAGGCGCCGAGTGGCAGCGACGAGCAGCACCTGGGGATCGAGGACTGGTACCTCGAGTCCAATCGATTTGGCCACTATCTGGTCTTCGACGCTTCAGAAGAAGCCGCGGAGCGGCTCGTCGATGCGATTGAAGAGTACGGCCTCGGAGTGCGGAGGTTCGACGAAAGTTCGCGTCCCGCAGACGATGGCCACTTCTACGACTGGTTTATCCGCCTCGGGTTCGATGGCTCGCGCGATGAGTGTCTCCGCCAATTAGTTGCCTTCTTTGACAGTGACGCGGACGACTACGAAGACAGCGTGGTCGATGAAGGCATCATCGATACTGGGGAGGAAGACGACGGAGCGGATCACTATGAGATAGCCCAAATGTTCGTCGATGCGAGCCCGCAAGACCTCGATGTGGACGACGTGGCGGATTGTCTCGAGGTCTTCGATGTGGACGGCCACAGCGAGTGCAGCGGCTATCTCAGTTGGCGATACGAGGAGGCGATTTCACGACCCGGTAGTACCTTCGACGAGACCGTCAGAGGCTGCCTGCGGATACTCGGAACGATCGTCAGAGATGACAAGGCGTTGTTGTCTCACCTCGTAGGCGCGCATGGACAGTTTCTCGACGGGTCCCCAGGCATCGTCGAGCGCGCAATCGAAGCGGAATTCGACAAAGTCGATCTCGACGCGATGTGGTGGTCCCCCGATGATGCACTGCGAAGAGCCCGAGCCAGCCTGACGTTCCTGCGCCGTGCCGCTGTCTTGGCATTCGGCGATCAAGACTACTGGGAACAACTTCTCGACAAGGTCCAACAACTGGCCCCACCGCCCGCGGTGTCTCGACGTGGTCAGCCAACCCACGTCGTTGCCGCGACCGAGAACCTGGACCGGATGCTGGGCCTGTTCGAGGACCTGTTCACCGGTGACGACTCTGGACTCGGCGAGCGTTACGACAATGGACAAGCAGACCTGCGCGCCTTGAGCGAGGGGCGATTTGACTTCCTCGATGAGCTCGATCGGACTCTGACAAGCGATACCACGGCCGACGGAGATCTGCCCTTCGAAATTCTTCCGCCTGGCGAGCTTGTCAACTCGTTCATCGGAGAATTGCGCGGCGCTGGAAGTTACCGCGGGCGCGAGATCGATCTCGGAAGACTGAAGGTCCTGAAGCGCCTCGAAGAAGTGTTTTCGGACGCCACCTGCAAAATCCATCGAGGAGCGTTTCCGTCCAGTGGAAACGACAACCTCTACGTGGTGCTGTCCCTCTCACGGCCGAACCGCTCCGGCGAGGACGCGGTGGCCATAAGTCCGTGTAAGGGCGAGCATGCCACGTTCGTCGTGCGCCACGACTGCGGTTCTCGCCTGCCTTGGCGGGTCGTCCTCGCGCAGACGAAGCGGGAGGCGAAACATCTCGGAGCACGCCGACTGTTGTTCACGTCGAAGTCGGGCCGAGGCATCGACGTCTATCAAGCGATGCTCGAAAAGCTGGTCCATCTGCTGGACTGTGAGCCTGACGAATTTGATTGGGGGCAGGGCTACTTCAGCGATGAGGAATGGCCGCAACAAGGCGACCACCCGTCGCGACAGCGCGTACCGAAGCATTCCCCGAGTGTTGTCGAGCGGGTTCGGAACTGGATCATGCGCAGATAGAGGGCAACACGCCGAACCGAGCCTCGGCATCGAAGCGTTGCTGGTGAAGATGCTCTCGGGGCCGACGGCGGCTCGCAGGTCTGGATTTCACGACGTTGTTCGTGCTTGGGTGAGTAGCATCAATCGAACACGCAATGTCAGACCCCGTCGCTAGTGTGTTCCCGATGACTACCGAAATCACCGTTCGCGGTTCGTTCTCCGCTTTCCATCCACCTGAGCGGGGTACAGTGTATGTCGTCATCGGCTACGAGGGCCCCGACATGGAGCCGGTGTATCGACGAGTGGCGAGGGAATTCGAGCAAGCGAAGGCGTCTGCGACCGCCCTGAAACAGGGTGGGGCAGTTACTTGGTGGGCGGCTGAGCAATTACGCACCTGGTCTGACCGGCCGTGGAATCAAGACGGAAAGCAACTCCCGTTGGTGCATCATGCCACCGTCGCTATGGAGGTGAAGTTCCGTGACTTCGGTGCGCTCTCTAGGTGGGTGGGTGAGCAGACAGCCAACTTTGAGGGTTTCCGTCTCCAGCGCGTGAGGTGGGCCCTCACTGACAAACGCCGAGAGCAGTTGATAGTCGAGGCCCGCACGCGTGCCGTCCAGGACGCGACATCGCGCGCACAGCAATATGCTGACGCACTCGGTCTGGGGAAAGTCCGTCCCATCTCCATCGCCGATGCGGGAATGCTCGGCGCGAACTTCCAGGCCATGGGAGATGACGTCGTCGGCTCCGTTCGCGCCCGAGGTTCAGACGAGACGTTCGACGCCGAACTGGTGCCCAACGACATCAAGTTGTCGGCCCGCGTGGACGCGCGGTTCATCGCGGACAGCCAGGTCGAGCACGAAGAGTTGTCCAACAATACGGTCGAGGAATCGATCAGTCCGTCCATGCTGGCCCTCGCACCTCCTCTGCCCGAGGGGCGCTGGGAGATCCACGGACCGGGCGACAGCGCGTTAGTCGAGGCGTGGGCCGATGACTACATCCGTTTCGAGCGTCGACCGCCATGGCAAGAGCAGTTACGGGATGACATCCGCGCTCGCTGCCGACAGCTAGAACCGTCGGCGGAGCAGCTCCTGCACGCTACGTTCTTCGGCGCCAAGCATTCCAATGCTGACATCGAGAATGTTCTGCTCTACTACATCGACTCCTTTAGAGTCGCCGGTCGCAACGGGATCCGCTTCGAACACGGTGTCGGGGTACCGCCGGCTCCCAATGGTGCCGATTATCCGTTCTGCTACCGCTACGCCCTCGCGCCACGAGTGGGCGGCTTCGCTCATTGGCGGCAGGGGCGAACCCTCGCGTCGTTCGACTGGACGGACCTGGGTACGTTCGTCGGCGAGAAGAAACTCGCACAGGTTTGGCTGGCGCTAGCCCGCGGGCAGGTCGAGATTATTGAGCCAGCCGACCTGCCCAAGACCCCGTTTGCCGTCAAAGTGCAGGTCCGGCCGCCGCACGGACATCAGCCGGTCCTGGGCAACTTGGTGAAGGGAGTCATCGATGGCGTGACGTGCGCGTTCCAAGCCCACACCGACACAGGCGTCCTACCTGATGTCGTGGCGCGACTCGCCAGAGACCTTCCGGCGGATGCCGCAGAGATCGAGGCACATCTACTCGATCAACGCCGGGCCGTGCTCGGCGTCGTGCCGCGGCTCGTCGCCCCCTACCAGGCAGGCGTCAAATGGGATCCCGCGGACCATCTGTGCGTTGCCGGTGAGGTGCTCACCGCTGAACCCGTAGGTCTAGGGTGGGCGATCAAGGGCGAGCTAGTCGAGCTCTCTCACCCAACAGTCGCCGATTGAGCGGTACGCGAATTCTGACCACGGCGCGGCATACGTTCAACAAGGGATGGGTCGAGATATGAGCAATATCGAACCGAGGTCGAGAGATTCGGCCGATCTGTCACCCTATCCACGACACCATCCACCGTGAGCTGGCTGTCCTGTGCGACGCTGGATTGCGCACCAAATCGGTTGGCGATCAGGAAATTCGGCAGCACCGCTTGACGCTCCGCTTTGTGTCATTCATCGGTGCAGCCAAACTTTCACCGCAACAGCCGAACTCGAATACTCGACTATCGACTAATCGCTCAGCGGAACCAACGAACCGATAACTTAAACGTAGGATTGTCAACAGTTTTCTCATCGCCGTGTGCCGACGATTGATCCAGTCAGGCCCGCAGATCAGTAGCGATGCGCTGCCATCAGGGGGTGGCCGGAGGCTTCCGGTGCTAACCGTCCCGCGCGGGACGTCAAGACTGTCGGCTGCGTCGGTTAACCTCCACGACATGGAGTTGGGGGCTTACGAATCACTAGCGACTGAGCGGCTCGCCGATCAGCTCAAGCAACGCGACGATGTGCGCGCCGAGTACGGCACCGTTGATGACGCAGAGCAGGCCCTCGCGATCGCAAGGCACCTTTCGCCGTTAATCGAACGGTCGCTACGCGCGGCGGGCGGCGCCGGCCAGCGCGTTGACCTTGCGCGACGGATTCTCGACGTCCTACCCGATACGTTCTCTACCGGGGAGGCTTTGGAAGTACTTGAGCCGGGCAAGATTCATCGACTCGATGAGGTCGCGAGCGCCACAGCGCTGGGCCGTAGCCGCTTGCCTCGGCCGGCTACTCCATTCTCCGACGCCGCCCTGATGACCAACTCTCGCAATGAGCCGACACTGGCGGCCGAGTTGCGAGCCGAGTTCGCGAGCGCCGACCATGTTGACCTGCTCTGTGCGTTCGTGAAGTGGCACGGCCTGCGGCTGTTGGAAGATCAGCTTGCCGAGCTGCGCCTGCGCGGCGTCCCGCTCCGCGTCATCACGACCACCTATCTGGGCGCCACCGACGCCCGCGCGCTCGATCGCCTTGTGAACGAGTTCGGCGCCGAAGTCCGCGTAAACTACGAAACCGACCGCACCCGCCTGCACGCCAAAGCGTGGTTGCTCCGGCGCAACACCGGTTTTCATACCGCCTACGTCGGTTCCAGCAATTTGTCCCATGCCGCCCTCGTCGACGGCCTCGAGTGGAACGTGCGCCTGTCGGCGATGTCAACGCCGCACCTACTGGAGAAGTTTCGCGCGACCTTCGACTCCTACTGGGAGAACCGGGAATTCGAACCCTATCGCCCGGCTCAGGACGCCGACCGCCTACGGGCTGCCCTCGACACGGCATCGGGACGGCGCGCCCGTGACCCGCTCGCCATTACGCTGTCCGGCCTGGAGGTTCGCCCGAAGGCGTATCAGGCCGAGATGCTCGAACAGCTCGATGCTGAGAGGACCATCCACGATCGGCACCGAAACCTCATGGTCGCCGCGACCGGGACCGGTAAGACGGTCATCGCTGCTCTCGATTATCGCCAGCTCGCGCGTGACGTACACGGCCGGGATCTCTCTCTGCTCTTCGTCGCTCACCGCAAGGAGATCCTGCTCCAGTCACAGCGGATGTATCGCGAGGTCTTGACCGACGCCACATTCGGCGAGCTGCTGGTTGACGGGCAGGAACCGACAAAGTGGCGGCACGTGTTCGCAAGCATTCAGTCCCTCTCGCAGAGCAGGCTTTCTGCCATCGCGCCGGGTCATTTCGACGTTGTCGTGATCGACGAGTTCCATCACGCTGAGGCGGCGTCATACCGGCGTCTACTCGATCATGTACAGCCCGTCGAGCTGTTGGGTCTGACCGCCACTCCCGAGCGCGCCGATGGCATAGACGTCCGCGAGTTTTTCGGTGGCCGCGTCGCCGCTGAACTCCGATTGTGGGAAGCGCTGGAGCAGAACCTGTTGTGCCCGTTCCACTATTTCGGCATCCACGACGGTACCGACCTTGAATCCGTCCAGTGGCGGCGTGGAGGCTACGACCTCAATGCACTGAGCAGCATCTACACCGGCAACGACGCTCGCACCCGAATTGTGCTCAAGGAACTCAACGTTAAGGTGGCCGATGTCGCCGTTATGCGGGCCTTGGGCTTCTGTGTCAGCGTCGAGCACGCCCGGTACATGGCTCACCGGTTTAACGAGGCAGGCATCCCCGCCGTCGCGGTGTCGGCCGACACCCCGGCAACCGATCGCCGCAACGCGCTACACGCCCTGCGTAACCGGGACATCAACATCATTTTCGCCGTCGACTTATTCAATGAGGGGCTCGACATTCCGGACGTGGACACGGTGCTGTTCCTGCGCCCCACAGAGAGCGCAACCGTGTTTCTCCAGCAGTTGGGCCGTGGCCTCCGGCTGACTCAGGGGAAAACCGTCCTAACGGCGTTGGACTTCGTCGGACATCAGCGGCGCGAGTTCCGGTTCGATCAACGATTCCGGGCGATGAGCGGCGTGGCGGGGAAGGCGTTGCAACACCAGGTTGAAGAGGGATGCCCGTTCCTGCCGTCTGGCAGCCAGATTGTCCTCGACCCAGTAGCTCGCGACCTGGTCTTGGAAAACATCAAACAGCAGGTGGCGCCGCGCTGGGCAACGCTGGTGTCCGAGGTGCGTGCGCATCCGAACAAATCACTAGCGTCGTACCTCGATGAATCGGGCCGCGGCCTCGAGGACGTGCTGAAAAAGAATCGGTCATGGACGACCCTGTGTCGCGATGCGGGCAAGCTCAACGCAGAACCAGGTGGCCGCGAGGCGGATCTCGTTAAGCGGGTTCGCGTGCTCGCGCATGTGGACGACGTTCGGCGCTCAACGGCATACCGGGCACTCCTGAACGGCGCCCTGTCCGTAGACAGCCCAACTGAACAGCGACTGGCCAGGATGCTCTTCTACTCGCTGTTCCCTAACGCTGGCGGGTTCGACAGCGTCGCAGACGGACTCAAGGCTGTTGAAAGCGAGGCCGTCGCAGAAGAGATGCGCCAGGTCATCGACACCGCATTCGACAGTGCCAGGCGTACCACGTACGAGCTGGGCGGCCTGCTTCCTGACCTCGCCGACGTGCCGCTCGAAGTGCATGCGAGCTATTCCCGCGAGGAAATCCTGTCCGCTCTGGACTATGCGTCCATGGAACGCACACCTAACACGATGAGGGAAGGTGTGGCCCGCTGCGACGCTGTCAACGCTGACGCCTTGCTCATTACCCTAAAGAAGTCGGAGCGTGACTACTCACCGACGACGATGTACCGCGACTTCGCACTTAACCACAATCTGTTCCACTGGGAATCACAATCGACCACGTCGTCATCATCACCTACCGGACAGCGATACATCCACCATCGCGAACGAGGTTCACACATCCTGCTTTTCGTCCGTGAAGTGAAGGAGAACGCCTTAGGGGCCGCGCCGTACGTGTTCCTCGGGCCCGCGGACTACGTCTCGCACGAGGGCGAAAAGCCGATAGCGATCACGTGGCGGCTACACAAGCCGATGCCGACCGAGGTGTACCAGGCGTCGACGGTTGCGGTTGCATGAGCCAAGATGCTGCAGCTGACATCGTTCTCGTAACCTGTGTCAAGTCGAAGGGTACTTGGCCGGCAGCCGCCAAGGATCTCTACACATCAGCGCTCCTCAAGATGAACTTCCCAAAGCTCGCCAACGGATCCTCGAGCATCAGCGCGCAGTCGGCGACGATATCAACGTGCTCGGATCGCACCGGCAGCGCTCGGCAACGTTCCGAGAGCTCCAAGAGCCGTTCCAGGTAATCCATCGTGCGATGCAATATGCTTGATCGCCTCCGGATCCGCCCACTGATCGCCCTTGCCCGTGAACGCCGCCATGAACGCCGGCACCGCCATGAACCCGTGCAGCTGCTTGGCCGTGGTGATCATCTCGTCGATCAGATTCACCACCGTCGACGCCAGATGCCCCGGCGACAGCGCGACGGTCGAACTCGGCGCGGTGAAACCCAGCTCGCTGTCACGTAACCGTGACTGCAGCGGAGCAGTGCGCTGCACCAGGATCGATACGAACAGTGTCTGCTCCTACGCTTTCGGCTTATCCCGCGCCAGCGCGTCCAGCTCGGCCGGTGTGGTCGCCAGCTGTGCCACCGGTGAATCATCCTGTGCGGCTGCGATTTCGGCGTCGATCGGTTCGTCGGTGACCTTGCGCATCGCCGCGGCACCCTCCTCGCCGTAGATGGCCCGCTTGTCGCCGATCAGCGACCACCGCTTCTGCCGCTCGGCGCGACGGGTCATCTCGAACTCCCGCTCGGCCGCCTCGTCGGCTTCCAACCGGCGTTGCTCCTCCACCTTCTGCGCGATCCAATAGATTCCGGCGAACACCCCACGAGCACCGCACCGCCGACGAACCACCAGATGTATTTGATGACGAACCCGACCGCGAGGACAAGCACCAGGATGGCGCAGAACACCGAGCCGTCACGCGGCTCTGAATAGCGCCCGCTCGGTGCCAACTCCGTCTCCTCCCCAGGCCGGATCATGGAGCCATCACGATAGAAGCGACGTCTGACATGTCCGGGGGCCATGAGTCGTCAGCAAACGATGGCGCACCGCCGAGGATGCCCCGGTAGCGCCCGTGACCGCGGTGTGGGACGGCACGGGCGGTGTCGAATCGCTAGGCTGGCAGCAGTGTGCTGCGTGCCGACATTGGCGAGAGTAGCGCGAGCGAGGAGTTGAGGATCGACAAGCTATGCGGGCCGACAGAGCGCAACCACAGGTCATCGCCGCGACCGCACCAGCGAAACCCCCGAGATCCCGCCGTCGACAGCTACTGCTGGCCCTCATCGCCGCTCCGTTTGCGCTGCTGGTCGCCGCCTACCTCGGTGATCTGCTGTACAGCAAAGACCGCGTGCCGCGAGGGACGACCGCTGCGGGAGTCGACATCGGCGGTCTGACCCGGACCGACGCCGAGGCCCGCCTGCGCGCCGAGGTCACCCCGCGCGCAACCCGCCCGATCCCGGTCACCGCCGCCCCGGTGCGCAGCGACATCGACCCGGCGTCGGCCGGTCTGACCGTCGACTGGCGCGCTACCGTGGCCTTGGCCGGCGCCCAGCCGCTGAACCCGATCACCCGCCTGTCGTCGCTGTTCACCACGCGCGAGATCGGCGTCGTCTCCACCGCCGACGACACCGCCCTCACCGCAGCCGTCGAGGAACTGGGCGCCCGCGTCGTCCAGGATCCGGTCGAGGGCACCGTGCGCTTCGAGGGTCACGAACCCGTCGCGGTCTATCCGCAAGCCGGCCGCCGTCTCGACGTCGACGGCGCCACCGAACTGCTCAAGCGCGACTGGGCGAGCGGCAACACCGTCGATCTGCCCATCGTCGAATTGCCGCCCCACACAACGCCGTCCGACGTCGAGGCAGCCGTCACCGACATCGCCGTCCCGGCGGTGTCCGGGTCGCTGGTCATCACCGGCGATCACGGCGCGCGTGCCGTCGTTCCCGAGGACGTCATCGCGGCGGCGTTGACCTTCAGCGCCGACGCCGGTGAGATCGTGGCCACCGTCGACGAGGCCGTCATCGCCGACGCGGCCCGGCCCCAACTGGCCGTTACGGAGATCCCGCGACGCGACGCGACCATCGACTTCGCCGTGTCTCCTGCGGCGAAAGTGCCGTCGCAGGACGGCCGTCGCATCGACTACGACGCGACCCTCGCCGACCTGATGGACCTGCTGACCGGCACCGGTGACCGCGAGATCGCGGCCGTCTACGTGGACGAGCCGGCGACGTTCACCACCGCGGACATCGAGGCGCTCGGCCCCGTCGAGGTGATCGGCGAGTTCCAGACCTCCGGCTTCGCCGGTGACTCCGGCGTGAACATCAAACGCGCGGCGGGTGTCATCGACGGCGTCGTCGTCGCGCCGGGAGAGACATTCAGCCTCAACGGCGCCACCAACCCGCGCAACGCCGCCAACGGTTACGTGGAGGCCGGCATCATCCTGCATGGCCGACCGGACCGCGGCGTCGGCGGCGGCGTCTCCCAGGTGGCCACCACGCTGTTCAACGCCGCGTACTTCGCGGGCATGGAACTCGTCGAGCACCAGGAGCACAGCTACTACATCAGCCGCTATCCGGCGGGTCGAGAGGCCACCGTCTCCGGCGACGACATCGACGTCAAGTTCCGCAACGACGGACCGACCCCGGTGCAGATCCAGACCACGTGGACGTCGTCGGCGATCACCGTCCAGTTGGTGGGGATCAAACGCTACGAGGTGACGTCGGCGCAGAGTCCGCGCTCAGCACCGACGAGCCCGCAGACGATCACCATCCCGGAGGGCGAGTCCTGCAGCGCCAGCAGCGGCGCACCGGGATTCACCATCACCGACACCCGCACCCTGCGCGACATCGCCACGGGCGAGACCCGCACCGAATCCCACACCGTGCGTTACGACCCCATTCCCAAGGTGGTGTGCGGGGGCTGACGATCCGCGGGACGTCGATGTGCATCGCGCCGTGCGCCTCACGCACGTGCTCGGAGACTTCGACCAGATTCTGATCGGCGCCCGGTTCCGCGACGGGCAGGAAGCGACGTGCGCGGTATTGATCGATCACCTCGACGACTCCGAGATCGCCGATGCTGCCTTGTCTGCCGTGACGATCGACGACGCCCTGGACGAACTGTCCGATCTTGACGTGACGGTTGCCGGCATGAGCCTTGCCGATGCGCGGGCCTGGATCGAGTACGGGTTGAGGCGAAAGTTCGTCTATCAGGACACGGCGACATGGCCCGATTGCCGGCCGTTGGTGCAGTGGTTGGTCGGTCGGCCGCCCGACGGCGGTGACGTCTATCAGTCACCCGATTGGGATCACGAGGCGACCGAGACACTGCTCGAGGAGTTCTTTGCGTCCGAGGCCGTCCGCTATGACCGGATCCCGAAGTGGTGTGGCTGTGACGCACTGCCGGACAAGGGTTCTCTTGCGCTCGCCTCTACACCTTGGCCGACAGCAGCATCACGCGGCGGGCACGTTTGCCTTCGCCTCAGATATTGGATGCGTCGGCGGGAACGTGCGGTGCCGGTGACGCCGCCTCGGTATTTTCACCAGCAGGCTGGACACCCGTCATACCAAGGGTGTAAGCCGTCATCGACATGGATCCGTACGTGCAACCGTCGACAAGCACATCGACGGTGTCCTGCCCGCGAGCCGCGTCACAAGCCAGACCGGCGAGATACAGCAGCGGGATGAAGTGATCCGGTGTGGGCACGGCAGAACCGAAATCGGGGTGCTCCCTGAGCCGGACAGCCTCGGCGGGCTTCGACAACAGCAGCTGTGTGGCATCGGCATCGAACCTCTGCGCCCAGTCATACCCGTTGTCGGCGAGGTTCCAGTCCATCGCCCGCAGGTTGTGCACGACGTTGCCGCTGCCGATGATCAGCACCCCACGCTCGCGCAGCACAGCCAACTTGGCGCCGAGCTCGAAGTGATACTCCAGCGGTTTGTCAGCGTTGATCGAAAGCTGGACCACTGGAATGGACGCGTCCGGGAACGCGTGCACGAGCACAGACCAGGTGCCGTGGTCGATCCCCCAGCTGTCGACGTCGGCGCCCACCCACGTCGGATGCACCACCTCAGCTACTTCCTCGGCGAGGTCCGGCAATCCGGGGGCCGGGTACTGTACCTCGAAGAGCTCGCGGGGGAATCCGTAGAAGTCGTGGATCGTCCGCGGCTGGGCCATTGCGGTGATCGCGGTGGCGTTGATGTACCAGTGCGCGCTGATCACCAAGATAGCGCGCGGCGGCGGCACCGCGCGCCCGAAAGTTCTCCACGCCGCGGTGTAACGGTTGACCTCGAGGGCGTTCATCGGGCTGCCGTGCCCGAAGAACACCGCCGGCAATGCAGGATCTCTGCCGTGTGACTGCGACACCCCTCTTTTCTACTCTTCGCACATGCACCGCCACCCGATTCTCGTCGTAGTGGCTGCGGTCTGAACGCAGCGCGTGTCAGTCTGGAGTCGTGACTGCGAATCGGAATCCGCATCGTGCGGATCTCGTGCTGTCCGGCGGCGGAGTCAAGGGGATCGGGTTGGTTGGGGCGGTCGGCGCGCTGCGCGACGCCGGCTATGCGCTCCAGCGCATCTCGGGGACTTCGGCGGGCTCGCTGGTCGGTGCGGTGGTGGCCGCGGCGACCCAGGCCGGTGGGATGACCGCCGACCAGCTGCGTGACCTCGCGGTGAACGTGCCCTACCGCAAGTTCAGCGATCGCGGCCCCATCGAGGGCATCCCGCTGATCGGCACCGCCTGGGGTTTGGTGCGGGGGACCGGCATCTACCGCGGCGACTACGCGCACCAATGGATCCGCGGTGAGCTGAAGAATCTGGGCGTCAGCACATTCGGTGACCTGGCGATCGACGACGGCAACCTGTTGCCGGAGCGTCGGTTCCGGCTGGTGGTCACCGTGGCAGACCTGACCAACGGCCAGCTGGTACGGCTGCCGTGGGACTACGAACGCCTCTACGGGCTCGACCCCGACGAGCAGTCCGTCGCCGACGCGGTCCGGGCCTCGATGTCGATACCGTTCGTGTTCCGGCCGGTCACGCTGAAAGACGCTGCCGGCCAACGCTGCACGCTGGTCGACGGCGGGGTGCTGTCGAACTTTCCGATCGACTCGTTCGACCGCCTCGACGGTGGGGAGCCCCGCTGGCCGACGTTCGGGGTGACGGTGGTGCCCTATCTGCCCGCCCCGACCGCCGAACAACTCATTCCCGGCCTGCGGCTGCCGTGGGACAGGCCGACGTTCCTGGAAAGTCTGCTCACCACCATGCTGGTCGGCCACGACCAGGCCTATCTCAACCAACCGTGGGTCAAGGTACGTGCCATCCAGGTGGACTCGACCGACGTCGGCGTCCTCGACTTCGGCATCACCCGCGCCGAGGCCGACAACCTCTACGACAAGGGCTATTCAGCGGCTACCGATTTCCTCACAACCTGGGACTGGCCGGCGTACCTGAAACGCTTTCGCCGCGCGCACTACGTGGAGTAGTCGCGCGCGTAGGGCGGTCAGAATTCACGCAGCACTCGGTACGTCACGCCGTCCGCTCGCGGTTGAACTCCTGCGAGAACGTCTCGGCCAGGTCCTGCGCGCGGCGGTGATACTCGGGCCCGCCAAGGCCGCTGTCGCCCAACGCATATCGCGACGCCAACCGGGCCAGCGCATCGGCGCCCTCGTTGAGCGGCTCGCCGCGGTGCCCCTTCACCCACACCGGGGTGATCCGGTCCCGCTCCTCGTAGATCATCTGTTGCGCGCGAACCAACCCCGGCGTCTTCCCGCTTTCCCGGTAGACGGCGTAACCCTCCGGCAGCACATCGTCGCCGGCCATCCATCGCTGCACCATGGCCACCGCGAGACGGCTGTCGCTGAGCACCGTGATATCGCGGCCGCGTAGCTTCTGCACCGCCGCCCCGATCGCGCGCAGTTCCGCGACCAACACCACCTTCGGACCGATCAACTTCGTCGAGTGCCGGAAGCCCTGCAACCCGTACTCACCGGTGGACGCGAGCCACCCGTAGCCGGTGATCTTGCCCCGCACCGAACCGTCGGTGGCGACCCACACCGGGCCCGCCGGCGCGACGTCCCGCAGCCCCGCGCACGCCTGCCGCACCAGCGTCTCGTCCGAGAGTCGCGGCCGCTCGATCCACACCCCGGGCATCAGCAACGCGATCTCATCGCGCAGCGCCCACAGCATGCTGCGCGGCGGCAGCTGCACCAGGAACCGGATGCGCTTCACGTCGCAGGCCTCGCGGATGCGACGGATGACGTCGAGCACCGCGGTGTCGACCGACTCGGCGTCCACGGTCCCGGTCCAGCGACGCTCGTCCGAGCGCGCCGAGTATCGGTACCGCGACTCACCGCGCCGAGCGAGCGCGATCGCGACCGACAGCATCGGACGCGGCCGCGCCGGCGCGATGTCGATCGGGCGTGCCGTGGCCATGGGCTTCGGTGCCATCTCCGTCTCCTCTCCGGGTGGATAGCGGTGACGGCACTGTATTGAGCAGGTCTGACAAATCTGTCTGACCGCAGCAGGCGGAACGGGAACCCTGCCGGTCTTACTGCAATCCCAACGCCGCCCGAAGCCGGGCCGGGCTCATCGCGTGGCGGCCCGCGTCGGCGGGGAAGCTGTCGAGAAGCCGGACCAGGTCCGGCCGCCGGGTCGGATCATCGGCTGCCTGGCGTGGGGTGTGCCCGTCGAGCGCCGGGATCGGTTCGTCGAGCCACTTGGCCTCGTAGTCCAGGATCATCGCGTCGAGCACGGCGGCCACCTGCGGGTCGTCCGGGTGGACCGCGCCCTCAGCCGTCGCCGGCATCTGCGCGGCCATTTTGCGGGGGTCGTCCACGCGTTCGCGGGTGTCGTCGAGAATGCGCATTGCCGGGTCGAGCCGCTCCACCGCCGCCAGCACCCGGTCCATCCGTTGCTCGCTGTTGGTTTCCACCCGCAGCGTCTCCCCGTCGAGCACCAACGTCGCGCGGATGCGCTCCATGCCGTGTGTGGTGACGTGCTCGAACCACTGAGGCGGCTCGGCATCCTCGACCCGGTCGTAGGTGTCGTCCAGCGCGGACGCGATTGCCGCGGCGTCGCCGACCTGGACGATCGCCTGGCAGATCATCAGCGGGTCACCCTCGGTGTTGGTCAGCGTCGGCGGGGCGAACCTGCGGCTCAGAAACTCGACGAGTTCCAGCGGGCCGGGACCCTCGTCGAGCAGCGCGATCAGCGGGTCGCGTTGATGCAGCGCAACGGGTTCCAGCCCGCCGAAGAACCGCGCGGTGTCGTCGCCGCAGGGCAGCACCCGGGTGCAGATCAGCTGCCCCGGCTTGAGTTGACGGCTGGCCGTGCGCTCCCGCACCTCGTGGACGTCGCCGGTGCGGACGTCACGCACCGTGACCCCGTGGCCGGGGCGCACCTGCTCGACCTCGAACAGCGACCGCGCGACCAGCAGCCATTGCTCGGCCAACAACCGCTCATCCTCGGGCAGCAGCGGTCCGCGGATGGCCAGGAAGTCCTCGAACGCGCCGCCCTCGAACAGCACCGCATCGATCAAGAACGGGTCGGCTGTCTCGTCGTCAACATCGTGATACTGGTTGCGCTCATCGCTCAGGTCGAAGAGCAGGTTGCGCCATCCGCTCATCAGCGCGTGCTGGGCGGCCTTGGCGTACAGCCAACCCACCCGCTCGGGCAGGGACAGCTGCTCCTTGCCGAGATGGCACTTCTTGTACTTGCGGCCCGACCCGCACCAGCACGGCTCGTTGCGGCCCAGGTCGGGCCGCGCCTCGGCCTGATGGCTGCTCAGCAATGCCATCAGCGGATCGTCGGGACCGGCGCCCGCGCGGCGAAGCAACGCCAACCCGCGCTCGACGTCACCGCGGTCGGACGCGATCCGGGCCAGGTCGTACAACGACAACGGCCAGTCGGTGTCCATCGACTCGGCGGCCAGCAGCTCCCGCTCGGCTGCCTCGATGTCGCCGATGTGCTCCAGTGCCACCGCCCGCAGCCAGCGGAGCGCCACCCGCGCGCGGCGCGGCACCTGGGACTCCAGCGTCTCGGCGAACAACCCCAGCGCCGCGGCACCGTCCGGATTCCGGCCCAGTGTCTCGGCCACCAGCACCTCGGCCAGTCGCGGATCGGCGAGTTCGGCGCCGAAGTCGGCGACCAGCTCCCGGTACCCGTCGGCGGTGGGCGCCGGCGCGTCGTCGACCTCGTCAGCCCAGTCGCCGTCTGCAGGGAACGTCGTGATCAACTGCGACATATGCTCGTAGACCGCCACCAGCGTGCGCACGGCGAGCGCCTCGTCTTCGTCGAGGTCATACCGCTTGCTCCACACTTCGCAATCCAGCTCGAAGCGCCAACGGTCGAAGTCGAAATCCGCAGGGGCCAGCAGGTCTCCGCGGACCACCAGGCCGTGGTCGTCGGCGATCTCCGACAGCGGCGGTGCGAGATCGGTGAACAGCGTCGAATCCGCCACACAGGCCGTCCACACCGCCAAGTCGAAGTTGACCGGCTCGTCAGGGTTCAGCGTCGCCGCCAACGCGGCGCCGACGGCCGGCGCCGGGTCCGCGGTGACCGGCGTCAGGGTGAGCCCCTGGGGCGTCAGCCGGAGGCCGATCAGGTCACCGGCGACGCCGCCCAGGCCGCGCAGGGTGCCCGGTGCCAAGACCAGCGCTCCGCCGTCGTCGACCATGTCCGGCGGAACGCCTCGCTCGTCGAGCACATGCTCGTCGAACGCCGGTAACGCGACGCTGACCGGTGAGCCGTCGGTCAGACGCGCGTACGGTTCGAATTCGCACAGGGTGGTGATCGCGCCGAGGTCTGGGGTGACGATCAGGATGTCGTGGTTCAGCTCCTCGGCTGTGACCCGGTGCGTGAATATCCGACCGGCGAGCAACGCGGGCAGCCACACCCAGCTGTCGTCGAGCAATGGCACGGCGGGACAGCCGATTTCGTTCAGCAACTGCGGCAGGACATCCTCCGGCTCCGCGACGCCCATCTCGCGCAGGTGTTGCGCGATGGCGTCCTCGTGCAGGGGGCCGTGCTCGATCAGGATTCTCGAGAGGGCTTCGGTGGGGTCGAGCTGTGCTGCCACGCGACCACGGTATGCGATCGCAGTCTCAACGCGCGGTCCGCTGCGCCATTGAGACTGCGGTGACGGCGGGCCGCAGTCGACATGTGGCGCCGTCAGCGCAGTCTCAACGCCGGCCCCAAACCGCGTTACCCGGCACAAATGGCTTCCCATCAGCGGATAATCACCTGGTAGTCGCGGCGCGGTGGGGGACCGGCGGCGGGGAAGGGGGCTGCCCGGGTGAGTGAGCAGATCACGATCGTCGTCGCCGAGGATTGCCTGCTGGTGCGCGACAGCGTTGCCCGCGCGTTGTCGGCCAGCCCCGACACCACCGTGGTCGGCGTCGCCGAGGACTACGATTCGGCCGCCGAACTGGTCGCGACCCATCGACCGACGCTGCTGGTCACCGATGTGCGCATGCCTCCGACATCCACCGACGAGGGGATCCGGCTCGCCCGGTGGATCCGCACCGCGCACCCGGCCGTCGGGGTGATCGTGTTGTCCCAGTACGTTGATCAGACCTACGCCTCGGCGTTGCTGGACGGCGGATCGGCCGGCCGCGGTTACTTGCTCAAGGAAAGGGTCGCGCACTTCGACGAACTCGGCGACGCCGTCCGCCAGGTCGCCGCCGGCGGCACCGTCCTCGACCCGCTGGTCGTCGAAGCACTGCTCGCCCAGCCCCGGCAGGCCGCCGCGCTGAGCCGTCTGACCGCCCGCGAGCGCGAGGTGCTCGGTGAACTGGCGACCGGCTTCAGCAACCGCACCGTCGCGCAGCGGCTCGTGCTCTCCCAACGCGCCGTCGAGAAACACATCAACTCGATCTTCGCCAAGCTGGAGCTCACGGTCGACGACTCCGTGGACCGGCGCGTCAAAGCCGTGCTGATGTTCCTCGACCACGGCGGCACGGCGTGAACAGTGGTGTGTACACCCTGGTGCGGCCGTGCCGCGGGGACCACGATGGGACGGTGGTGCACCAGCAGGTCCGGGTGTGGGTCGTCGACGACCAAGCCAGCTTCCGGATGGCCAGCGCAGCGACGCTGGAGGCCACCGACGGCTTCGTGCTCGCCGGTCAGAGCGCCACGGGGGAGTCCGCCCTGGAACGCCTGAGCGACGCCGACGCCGACCTCGTCCTGATGGACATCCACATGCCCGGCATCGGCGGCATCGAGGCCGCCCGGCAGCTGCGCGCCCGGCATCCGCACATGATCGTCGTCCTGATGTCCACCTATGACGCCGACGAACTCCCGGCCACGGCCACCGACTGCGGCGCCACCACCTATCTGCACAAACAACGCCTGTGTCCCGAGGTGCTGACCGACATATGGCGAACGGCAAGCTGAGATCACCGCCTGCACCGGGATCCGTCCCTGACTGGCGGATCCCGAAACTCCTTCTCACAGCGGCGTTCCGTTCGTCGTCCTGGTTCGGCCACGACCTGATCCACCGCTTCCGCTCCGAACGCTTCGAGGTGTTCCTGTCCGGCCACTTCGGACTGTGGCTCGGGGCCGGCATCGCGGTGCCGCTGTGGGAGTACTTCTGGATCTTCCGATCGCCGTGGATGCTCGGCTTCGTCGCCGTCGCCTGCTTCCAGTGCACCGTGCTCGCGGTCGCGCTGAACCTGGCCCGCCGCAACATGTTCGAGCAGTCCATCACCCTGGTGTGCATCGGCAACTGGCTCGCCGTGCTGGGCGTGACGTTCGTGTCGCCGCCGCTGCTGCCGGCGATGGCGCTGCTCGCGCTGGTGCCCGTCGTCTTCGCCGAACCGTACATCAGCCTGCGGCGCGGGCTGGCGTTCACGGTGATCGCCGCCGCGTGTGTACTCGCCGCGGCCGCCATCGCGGTGTTCACCCCGTTCACCGACCATGTCGAACAAGCCCCGCAGTGGATGGCGACGGCGTTCGTCCTCATCGCGGTGCCGGTCAACGCCCTGCACCTGATGGTCATCGTGTGGAACAACGCTGCCGCGCTGCGGACCTCGGAAGCCCAACTCGCCGAACGCGCCACCGAACTGGCCGCCTCCCGCACCCGTCTGATCACCGCCGCCGACGAAGAACGGCGCCGCCTCGAACGCGATCTGCACGACGGCGCCCAGCAGCACCTCGTCGCGCTGTCCGTGCTGATCGGCCTGGCCCGCAACGCCGACGGCGACAAGCGCGCCGAACTGCTCGCCGAAGCGTCCGGACTGGTGGACAGCGCCATCGCCGAGATCCGCCACCTGGCCCACGGCATCTACCCGCCACTGCTCGTCAGCGGAGGCCTGGGCCAGGCGCTGACCGCGCTGGCCGCCCGGGCGGTCGTCCCGGTGCACCTCGACCTTGACGGACTTGGCCGCTATCCGCCGACAACCGAAGCGGCCCTGTACTACTGCTGCAGCGAGGCCTTGCAGAACGCCGCCAAGCACGGCGGGCCCGGCACCACCGTCCACATCACCGGCCGCGCCGACGGCGGGCTGTTGACGCTGCAGATCAGTGACACCGGCCGCGGTTTCCGGCCGGGGACCGCCGGCGCAGGGCTGACCAACATGACCGACCGTTTGTCGGCCATCGGCGGAAACCTCGCCATCGACACCGCGCCCGGGCACGGCACCCGCATCACCGCGACCGTCGACGCATCGTGACGGCCGGTGGTGCGCACACCACCACGAAATGTGTTGCATGCACCGTCGAACACCCGCGGCGTCGGCAGCAGGATGAGAAGCATCGCCCGATGCGGTGAACGACTTCTCAATCCGGTGGAGATCGCATGTCAGCCCTGACGCCTGCAGAACAGCGGCGAGGTTCGCGCCCGGAATCGTCGTGGACCGGCGACCGGAACCGCTGCCTGCCCACCGGAACCGTCACGCTGCTGCTCGCCGACATCGAAGGTTCCACCCAGCTGTGGGACACCCAGCCCCACCGGATGGCGGCCGCGCTGGCGACCATGGATCGCGTCGTCGACGAGCTCGCCTACCTCAACAACGGCGTGTGCCCGGTCCAACAGGGCGAGGGCGACAGCTTCGTCATCGCGTTCGCCCGCGCCGGCGACGCGGTGGCGTGCGCGCTCGATCTACAACTGGCCGCGTTGTCGCCCATCCGGTTACGCATCGGCATCCACACCGGTGCCGCCGACCTGCGCGACGAAGGCAACTACATGGGACCGCTGATGAACCGCGCGGCGCGGCTGCGCGACCTCGGCCACGGCGGGCAGATCCTGATGACCTCGGCGACAACGCACCTGGTCGACGACGTGCTGCCGCCGCAGGCGTGGGTCAACGGCGTCGGCAGCTATGCGCTGCGCGGGCTGACCCGGCCCGAACGCGTCGCGCAGCTGTGCCATCCGGATCTGCAGAACGAGTTTCCGCCTCTGCGGGGCGGCGCGGTCGGCGCGTTCCACCAGCGTCCCGCGTACCTGACCGAATTCGTCGGTCGCACTGCCGAACTGGAGGACGTCTCCCGGCTCGTCGCCGGCCGCCGGCTGGTCACCCTGTGCGGGCCCGGCGGTGCCGGCAAGACCCGGCTGGCGGTCGAAAGCGCCGACCGTGTGCGCGACCGGTTCGACGACGGCGTGTGGTACGTCGACCTGGCCGGCGTCACCGACCCGGCCATGGTGCCGCGCACGGCAGCGCAGAGCCTGGCGCTGCCGGGGGCCGCCGGTGAGACTGGGGTGGCACAGTACATCGGCGACCGCAACCTCTTGTTGGTCGTGGACAACTGCGAGCACCTGCTCGACGCCGGTGCGGATCTGGTCGGCGCCGTGTTGAGCGGCTGCCCCGGGGTGACGGTGCTGGCCACCAGCCGCGAGCCGCTGGCGGTCGCCGGTGAACAGATCTACCGCGTGCCGCCGATGACGCCGGACGACGCGACCGCCTTGTTCGTCGAGTGCGCCGGCCGGGCGGACGCGGCGTTCGTCCCGCGACCCGACGACGCTGTGACGGTGGCGGAGATCTGCCGCCGGCTCGACGGTCTGCCGCTGGCGATCGAGATCGCCGCGGCACGCGCCGGGACGCTGACTCTCATGGAGATTCTCGGGAGTGTCGTTGCCCGCCTGCATGTTCCGCACCCCGGGCGCCGATCGGTCGCGCCCCGGCACAGGACGCTGCGTGCGTGCGTCGACTGGTCGTATCGGCGGCTCGCCGACTCCGAGAAATCGCTGCTGAGCCAACTCGCCAGGCACGCACACGGATTCGACGTCGATGCGGCGCAGGATGTTGTCAGCGCCCTTGTCGACAAGTCGCTGCTGATCTGTGACCACCACAGCGGCCGGACGCGTTACCGGCTGAGCGAAACCGTGCGGCAGTACGCCCTGGAATGCCCGGGTAGCCAAACTCCACCGTGAGGTCGGCTCGGCTGACTACCATCACCCTGAACGGGGGGGAGCCAACTGTGACCATCACCGCCGCCGAGACACCGCGGCTGGCCAACGGCGCCGAGCGCAAGGTGTGGCAGGCCCTGATCGACCAGCTCGAACCCGGCGATCTGGTGATTCCGGGCAAGCGGGTCACCGACCACCTCAAAGACCACGAGGTCGACTTCTTCGTCGCGATCGAGGGCGCCGGCATCGTCTGCCTGGAGGTCAAAGGCGGCGAGGTCTGGCACGACGGCCAGACCTGGCGGCAGCGGCGCCGCGGCCACGTGCACAAGATCGACCCGGTCCGTCAGGCCCGCGAAGCCTGCTACGCGCTGCGCAGCTTCATCGAGAACGACCCCCGGTGGAGCCAGGGCCGGCTGCGCTGGGACCACATCGTGGTGCTGCCCAACACCGACCTGCCCGACGACTTCGCGCTGCCCGAGTGTCCGCGCTGGAAGGTGATCGACCGCACCGACCTGTCCGACATCGCCGCCAAGCTGCGCGAGGTGCTGCACGCCCAGGAGCTCGACCGGCCGCTGTTGACCCGCGACGGCATCGCCCAACTGAGCGAATCGCTGAGCGGGCGCGGTCTGCCGCAACGCAACGTCGTCGCCCGCGCGCTCGAAAACGAGGACGCCGCCGATATTCTCACCGAACATCAGTCGGTCATCCTCGACGCCATCCGGATGCTGCACCGAGTCGAGATCCGCGGCGGTGCCGGCAGCGGCAAGACGTTCCTCGCGATGGAGCAGGCCCGACGGCTGGCCCGCGACGGTCAGCGCGTCGCGCTGGTCTGCTATTCGCACGGCCTGGCGTCCTACCTGGAGCGCATCACCGCCGCCTGGAACCGGCGCCAACAACCCGCCTACGTCGGCGAGTTCCACGACCTCGGCAAGCGCTGGGGTGCCCCGGCGGGCCCGGACGAAGCCCTGCGCACCGACGAGACCATCCAGTTCTGGGAACACGACCTGCCCGCGCAGATGACGGAGCTCGCAACGCGACTCGACGACGGCCACCGCTTCGACGCGATCGTCGTCGACGAGGCCCAGGACTTCGCCGACGCCTGGTGGGATCCGCTGCTGGCCGCGCTGAAGGACGAGGACACCGGCGGACTGTACGTGTTCACCGACGAGGGTCAGCGGGTGTTCAATCGGCACGGTTCACCGCCGGTGCCGCTGGTGCCCCTCGTGCTGGACCACAATCTGCGCAACACCCGCCAGATCGCCAATGCGTTCCAGCCGTTGGTGGATCACCCGATGCGCTTCCTCGGTGGTGAGGGTCCGGCGGTCAAGTACGTGCCGTGTTCACCGGCCGTTGCGATGAACGCCGGCGACGACGAGGTCGAGCTACTTCTCGAAGAGGGTTGGCGGCCTGAGGATGTCGCACTGCTGACGACGGGCACGCGCCACCCCGAGCAGCGGGAGCGGCAGGCCGCGGGCAGCGCCGCCTACTGGGACAGCTTCTGGGACGCCGAGCAGGTGTTCTACGGCCACGTGCTCGGCTTCAAGGGCCTGGAACGTCGCGCGGTGGTGCTCGTCGTCAACGAGGAGTCCGCGTTCGAGCGCTCCCGCGAACGGCTCTACGTCGGATTGTCCAGAGCCCGTGATCAACTCGTCGTCTGCGGCGATCCCGACTTCCTGCGCGAGGTCGGTGGACCCGATCTCGCTCGGCGGTTGAATATTTTGGACTAACGGAGCAAGAGCTACGGTGGGCCGGTGGCATGGGTAGCGCCCCGTTACTCACGGGCGTGCTCTGGGCTCAATCGTCTTTGTCGGCCCAGGCGCCCAAGCGAAGTTCCTTCTCCTTGCGCTCGATGTAGTCGAAGTCGATGAGGTGGAGGGCATAGCTCACTCCTTGTACACACAGCGTCAAGGTCTCCAAGTCACACCAATAGGTGTGCATGTCGGCCGCTGAGATTGCCGGTGTGACCGAGCCGGCCAGTCGGCTCGGTCCTTGTAGTGCGCTATTCGCGTAGCGGGAGAGCTCGACGTCGGTCTCCCAGAAACCTGCCCGGCAGCCGATCGGCTTGGTGATGACCCGTATGACGCCTGCGCTCTCGATGGGCACGTCCGTGCGTAATTCGTATGGCAACTGGAGGACTTTCTGGGGAAGCGGTTCGAAATCTGACCCGCAGCCCTCTTCGCAGACTTGCCCTGGGAGCTCAGCGTGCATTCTGCAATTCTATTGGCGATCACTGACACTCACGCCAAACGGATTCCCAGGCTCTCAGGAAATCGTGTCCATGTCCCCGAAATCCCCGACTTTTCGGCGTTGTCAGTGCAATATCGCAGTCATGGTCGCAACAGAAGACAAGGTCGTCAAAGCCGCCGCCTACTACCGCAAAAAGCTGGACGCCCGCCCTGCGCCACCCGAATCGCTTTCTCAAGCACCCGATAGCCAACTCCAGGTCATTGTGAAGCGTGCCGGAGCGCAACGTCGTTCTCCGGCGCTCTTGGCCCGGCTCGAAGAAGCCTTCAGAGACGCGGGAATCCTGACGTTCCCCTCGCTCACCGACCCGTTCCTTAAGCCGACGGACCGCGTGCGGATGCTGGACGCCAATCAGCCCGTAGAGGGTTTGGCGCCAAAACGCGAACTGTTCCCGACCGAGCGGGATCTCCAAAGTTTCATCTGGGCGCGTAGAGACCAGATCAACGAGTTCCGTAAACGAGGCTTATCTGGGTTCCAAGAGCAGGCACGCCTTGACAGTGGTCGCCGCGTGGACATCTTGTGTATGGGGTTCCCCTGAAAAAGTGGACACGGTTAGCTTGATTGCTGATTGATTCGTGTGGCGATCTCAAAGTCGATGGGTGAGATCATTCCCAGTGAACTGTGCCGCCTGTCATGGTTGTAGTAGCGAAG
>NZ_LMVQ01000572.1 GCF_001545925.1 Mycobacterium sp. NAZ190054
AACGTGGCGGACCCGTCGGTCGTGGGCGGGGCGATCCTGCTGGTGGTGCTGTCGCTGTTCGGGTTCGATTTCGACACCGTCGGGAGGCGCCAGCCGGACGGCGGCGAGGACACCGTCGGGAGGCGCCAGCCGGACGGCGGCGAGGACACCGTCGGGAGGCGCCAGCCGGACGGCGGCGAGGACACCGTCGGGAGGCGCCAGCCGGACGGCGGCGAGGACACCGTCGGGTGACGACACGATCGATGCCCGTGCCGGAGGGGCTGGCGGGGATGCGGGTGGACGCCGGGCTGGCCCGGCTGCTCGGGCTGTCCCGGACGGCTGCCGCCGCGATCGCCGAGGAGGGCGGTGTCGAACTCGACGGAGCGCTTGCCGCCAAGTCGGACAAGCTGACCGCGGGCGCATGGCTCGAGGTGACCCTGCCCGAGGCGCCCGCACCGGTGGAGAACACCCCGGTCGACATCGAGGGCATGGAGGTCCTGTACTCCGACGACGACATCGTCGCCGTCGACAAGCCCCCGGGGGTAGCGGCGCACGCGACGGTGGGCTGGCACGGACCGACCGTGCTCGGCGGGCTCGCGGCCGCCGGCTACCGGATCAGCACATCGGGCATCCACGAGCGGCAGGGCATCGTGCACCGTCTCGACGTCGGCACCTCCGGGGTCATGGTGGTGGCGCTGTCCGAGCGGGCGTACACCGTGCTCAAGCGCGCCTTCAAACAGCGCACCGTCGAGAAGCGCTACCACGCCCTGGTGCAGGGCCACCCGGATCCGTCCAGCGGCACGATCGACGCGCCGATCGGCCGCCACCGCGGCCACGACTGGAAGTTCGCGGTCGTCGAGGGCGGCCGCAACAGCGTCACGCACTACGACACCTTGGAAGCTCACCAGGCGGCCAGCCTGCTCGACATCGAGCTGGAGACCGGTCGGACCCACCAGATCCGGGTGCACTTCGCGGCGCTGCATCACCCGTGCTGCGGTGACATGACCTACGGGGCCGACCCGACACTTGCGAAAAGGCTTGGGCTGGAACGGCAGTGGCTGCACGCGCGGTCCCTGGCCTTCGCGCACCCGGCCGACGGCAGGCGGGTCGAGATCACCAGCCCGTACCCGGCCGACCTGCAGCACGCGCTCGACGTCCTGCGGCAGCACGACCGGTGAGGTCGGGTCTGCTCTACGGCGCCGGCGCCTACGTGATGTGGGGGTTGTTCCCGGCGTTCTTCCCGCTGCTCAAACCGGCGGGTGCGGTCGAGATCCTCGCGCACCGCATCATCTGGAGTTTCGCGCTGATGGTCATTGTGGTCGCGTTGGTGCGGCGGCTCGGGGACCTGAGGCGCATCGACGGCCGCAGCTGGCTTCTTCTGATCGCCGCGGCCGGGTTGATCTCGGCCAACTGGCTGATCTACGTGTACGCGGTCAACAACGGGCATGTCGTCGACGCCGCGCTCGGGTATTTCATCAACCCGCTGGTGGCGATCGCGCTCGGGATGCTCATCTTCCGTGAAAAGCTCAACCGCTGGCAGTTCACCGCACTGGCGATCGCGGTGGTCGCGGTGGTGATCCTGACGGTGCAGGTGGGCCAGCCGCCGCTGGTGGGCCTCGGACTGGCGCTGTCGTTCGCGTCGTACGGCGCGGTCAAGAAACTCGTCCGCATCGATCCGCGGGTGAGTGTCGGGCTGGAGGCCGCGATCGCGGCGCCGTTCGCGCTTGCCTACGTGGTCGTCTTGCAGGCCGATGGCGGCGGCACGCTCACCGGCCACGGCGGCTGGCACGTCGTCTTGCTGATCCTGTCCGGCGTGCTGACCGCGCTGCCGCTGTTGCTCTTCGCCGCGGCCGCGCACCGGTTGGCGATGGTCACGCTGGGCCTGTTGTTCTACGTGACGCCGGCGATGCAGTTGTCCTGGGGGGTGCTCGTCGGCGGCGAGCCGATGCCGCCGATGCGGTGGGTGGGTTTCTCGTTGATCTGGCTGGCGCTGCTGGTGTTCACCACCGACGCGGTGCGCCGCACGCGTGCCGAGCGGAGGCTCTCCCAGCCGTGTCCGGTGTGAACTTTGCGTAATTTGCCGTTGACCGTCTGCCAGCTATGCCATAACGTTTGCCCGTGGAGATCGACACCGTCGCTGGGCCCGCGGTCCGCAAGCGTGGGCGTCCGGTGGGGGCCGACTCCGAGAAGACGCGTCGCACCATCGTGTGCGCCGCCCGGGACCTGATCGCCGAGCGGGGGTACCACTCGGCGACGTTCCAGCAGATCGCCGCCCGGGCGGGGGTCAGCAGGCCAACCCTGCACTACTACTACGCCAGCCGCGAGGAGCTCTACGAGGTGCTCCTCGTCGACGCGCGTGAACACGTGGACATGTGCGCCGCCGAGGCGATCCGCGCAGACACCCTGCTCGGGCAGTTGGGGGTGTTCAGCGCAGGCATGCACCGGCTGGCCACCGCGGAGCCGGCCCTGATGAGGATGGTCGTCACGGCCCGGATCGACCACCACCGCGGTACGCACCGCCACGAAGCCGCCACCGCCCTGGTGGCGGCCGTGCACGCGTTCTACGACGCCGTGGTCGTCGACGCGATCCGCCGTGGCGAACTGCCGCCCGACACCGACGCGCACGCGGTCGCCGACATGCTCGGCGCGCTGTTCTGGGGGCTCGGTTTCCACGCGGGTTTCGTCGGCGTGGCTGACAACGATGAGGACCGCTCGGAGATAGCCAGGCAATTGCTTCGTTTGCTCGCGTCCGGATTGCTGAATTCGCCGGAGCCGGCGTCCGTCGACGCGTGATCTGAAGAACGCGAGACACGCAGCCCGACACGCCGGGCGCTGTCGGTGGGCGGTCCTAGACTGGCTTCCCTATGAGCGGGTCATTCGTGCATCTGCACAACCACACCGAGTACTCGATGCTCGACGGTGCCGCGAAGGTCAAGCCGATGCTCGCCGAGGCCCAGCGGCTGGAGATGCCGGCGATCGGCATGACCGACCACGGAAACATGTTCGGCGCCAGCGAGTTCTACAACGCCGCCACCGATGCCGGCATCAAGCCCATCATCGGTGTGGAGGCCTACATCGCCCCGGCGTCGAGGTTCGACACCAAGCGCGTGCTGTGGGGTGACCCCAGCCAGAAGAGCGACGACGTGTCGGGCAGCGGCTCCTACACGCACATGACGATGGTGGCCGAGAACGCCACCGGGCTGCGCAATCTGTTCAAGCTGTCGTCGCTGGCCTCCTTCGAGGGGCAGCTGGGCAAGTGGTCGCGCATGGACGCCGAGATCATCGCCGAGCACGCCGAAGGCATCATCGCCACCACCGGCTGCCCGTCGGGCGAGGTGCAGACCCGGCTGCGGCTGGGGCACCAGCAGGAGGCGCTCGAGGCGGCCGCCAAGTGGCGCGAGATCTTCGGCCCGGAGAATTTCTTCCTGGAACTGATGGACCACGGTCTGGAGATCGAACGGCGGGTCCGCGACGGCCTGCTGGAGATCGGTCAGAAGCTCGGCATCCCGCCGCTGGCCACCAACGACTGCCATTACGTGACCCGCGACGCGTCCCGCAACCACGAGGCGCTGCTGTGCGTGCAGACCGGTAAGACGCTGTCGGATCCGACGCGGTTCAAGTTCGACGGGGACGGCTACTTCCTGAAGTCCGCGGCCGAGATGCGCGAGCTGTGGGACGGCCAGGTGCCCGGCGCGTGCGATTCGACGCTGCTGATCGCCGAGCGGGTGCAGTCGTACGCCGACGTGTGGACCCCGCGCGACCGGATGCCGGTCTTCCCGGTGCCCGACGGGCACGATCAGGCGTCCTGGCTGCACCACGAGGTGATGGCCGGGCTCGCGCGCCGCTTCGGCGGCGTGGCCGACGCGGTGCCCGGTGAGTACATCGAGCGCGCCGAATACGAGATCAAGGTCATCTGCGACAAGGGCTTCCCGTCCTACTTCCTGATCGTCGCCGACCTGATCAACTACGCGAAGTCGGTCGACATCCGGGTCGGTCCGGGCCGAGGTTCGGCGGCCGGGTCACTGGTGGCCTACGCGCTGGGCATCACGAACATCGACCCGATCCCGCACGGGCTGCTGTTCGAGCGGTTCCTGAACCCGGAACGCCCGTCCGCGCCCGACATCGACATCGACTTCGACGACCGCCGTCGCGGCGAGATGCTGCGCTACGCCGCCAACAAATGGGGCAGCGACCGCGTCGCCCAGGTCATCACCTTCGGCACCATCAAGACCAAGGCGGCGCTGAAGGACTCGGCCCGGGTGAACTACGGCCAGCCCGGCTTCGCCATCGCGGACCGGATCACCAAGGCGCTGCCGCCGCCGATCATGGCCAAGGACATCCCGCTGTCGGGCATCACCGACCCGAACCACGAGCGGTACAAGGAAGCCGCCGAGGTCCGCAGCCTGATCGACACCGACCCCGATGTGCGGACCATCTACGAGACCGCACGCGGCCTGGAGGGTCTGGTCCGCAACGCCGGAGTTCACGCGTGCGCGGTGATCATGAGCTCCGAACCGCTCATCGACGCGATCCCGCTGTGGAAGCGTCCGCAGGACGGCGCGGTCATCACCGGCTGGGATTACCCGTCCTGCGAGGCGATCGGCCTGCTGAAGATGGACTTCCTCGGCCTGCGGAACCTGACGATCATCGGGGACTGCATCGAGAACATCAGGGCCAACCGGGGTGTCGAGGTGGACCTGGAGTCGCTGGCGCTCGACGACCCGAAGGCCTACGAGCTGCTCGGCCGCGGTGACACACTCGGGGTGTTCCAGCTCGACGGCGGGCCGATGCGCGATCTGCTGCGGCGCATGCAGCCCACCGAGTTCAACGACATCGTCGCGGTGCTGGCCCTGTACCGGCCCGGCCCGATGGGCATGAACGCCCACAACGACTACGCCGACCGCAAGAACGGCCGGCAGCCGATCAAGCCGATCCACCCCGAACTCGAAGAGCCGCTCAAGGAGATCCTCGCCGAGACCTACGGCTTGATCGTCTATCAAGAGCAGATCATGTTCATCGCCCAGAAGGTCGCCTCCTACACCATGGGTAAGGCCGACGCGCTGCGGAAAGCCATGGGCAAGAAGAAGCTTGAGGTGCTCGAAGCCGAGTACAAGGGGTTCCGCGAGGGCATGACCGCCAACGGGTTCTCCGAAGGCGCGGTGAAGGCCCTGTGGGACACCATCCTCCCGTTCGCCGGTTATGCGTTCAACAAGTCGCACGCCGCGGGTTACGGGCTGGTGTCCTACTGGACGGCCTATCTGAAGGCCAACTACCCGGCCGAGTACATGGCCGGGCTGCTCACCTCGGTGGGGGACGACAAGGACAAGGCCGCGGTCTATCTCGCGGACTGCCGCCGGCTGGGCATCACGGTGTTGCCCCCAGACGTCAACGAGTCGGTGCAGAACTTCGCCTCCGTCGGCGACGACATCCGCTTCGGTCTGGGCGCGGTGCGCAACGTCGGCGCGAACGTCGTTGCCTCCCTTGTCAACACCCGCGCCGAGAAGGGCAAGTACACCGACTTCTCGGACTACCTCAACAAGATCGACATCGCCGCCTGCAACAAGAAGGTGACCGAGTCGCTGATCAAGGCCGGCGCGTTCGACTCGCTGGGGCATCCGCGCAAGGGGCTGTTCCTGGTGCACACCGACGCGGTCGACTCGGTGCTCGGCACCAAGAAGGCCGAGGCGATGGGTCAGTTCGACCTGTTCGGCGGTGGGGACGGCGGCACCGCTTCGGGCGACTCGGTGTTCACCATCAAGGTGCCCGACGAGGAATGGGAGGACAAGCACAAGCTCGCCCTGGAACGGGAGATGCTCGGCCTGTACGTGTCCGGCCATCCGCTCAACGGCATCGCCCACCTCCTCGCGGCGCAGGTCGACACCCAGATCCCGGCCATCCTGGACGGTGATGTCCCCAACGACACCCAGGTCAGGGTCGGCGGCATCCTCGCGGCGGTGAACCGTCGCGTCAACAAGAACGGCCTGCCCTGGGCGTCGGCGCAACTGGAGGACCTCACCGGCGGTATCGAGGTGCTGTTCTTCCCGCAGACCTACTCGATGTTCGGGGCCGAGATCGCCGATGACGTCGTGGTGCTGGTAGGAGCCAAGGTCGCGATCCGGGACGACCGCATCTCGCTGATCGCCAACGAGCTCGTGGTCCCGGATTTCTCCAGCGCGCAGACCAACCGTCCGGTCGCGGTCAGCCTGCCGACGCGGCAGTGCACCGTCGACAAGGTGTCGGCGCTCAAGCAGGTGTTGGCACGGCATCCCGGTACCGCACAGGTCCATCTCCGTCTGATCAGCGGAGAGCGCATCACCACGCTGGAACTGGACCAGTCGCTGCGCGTGACGCCGTCCTCGGCGCTGATGGGTGATCTCAAGGAGCTGCTCGGCCCCGGCTGCCTCGGCGGGTAGCCCGCCGGCGCGCCGTTTCAACTCGTGGCCCCCGGGTATCCGCGCCGGATTGCCGACCGGAAAGGCTACGAGTATGGACGCATTGACCTTCCTGCGCGCGGATCACAAGAGCGTGCTGGGCCTGCTGGAGGTTCTCGACGGCGCGTCCCCGGGATCTGCGGCCCAGGTGAGCGGCCTGAAAACCATGGTGATGAACCTTGTCATCGCGGAGTCACAACACGAGGCGATCGAGCAGCAGTTCTTCTGGCCGGCGGTCCGCGACGTGCTCGGAGACGACGGAGACGAACTGGCCGACCGTGCGATCGAGCAGGAACAGGCGGGGAAGAAACTGCTGCAGCGACTCGAAGACGGGTCGCCGGGCGAGCGCGACTACCACGAAGCCTTGCAGGAATTCGTCAAAGCCGGCCGCGAGCACATCAGATACGAACAGGACGTGGTGTGGCCGAGGTTCCGGGCGGCCGTCAGCCGCGAGAACCTCGAGACGCTGGGTGAAAAGCTGGAGGCGGCGAAGAAGGTCGCGCCGACGCGGCCACACCCCGACACCCCGGGCGGCTCCACCGTGCAGAAGACGATGGGTCTCGGCGCCGCGGTCGTGGACCACGTGCGCGACACGGTCAGTGGGCGGGAAGCCGAGAACCCGCCAGACCCACAGACGTACTGACCTCGCAGCGCAGGTCGGCGCCGTCACCACGGCGCCGACCTTGATCATGAATCAGGTTGCCGGACTGTGCTGTTCGTGGGTGAAAGGCTTCTCGCTGCGGACGGCGGGCTGGCCCTCCGGACACCGTTCCGCACCCTTGTTCTTGCGGGTCTCTCCGCCCAGCCACTGCTCGGCCGGCTTCTCGACGTACTCCCATTCCATGCCCTGCGGCCACGGCCCCTGGCCCTCGTTCCAGGGTCCCCGCACCGATCCCTGGCCGTTGGACATGTTGAAGGCGACGTTCTGGAAGCGGTCGTCGCCGGGCAGTTGTCCGGGCGGGAAGTTGACCGGCAACTCGTTGAGCGCGGCGGTGAACTGCTGGAAGTGGGTGACCTCCCGGGTCATCAGGAACGTCAACGTGTCCTGCACCCCCGGATCGTCGGTGAACTGCTTGAGGTACTCGTAGACGATCTTGGCCCGCGATTCCGCAGCCAGATTGCTGCGCAGGTCGACGGTCGGGTCACCGTTGGCGTTGACGAACGTGCCCTGCCAGGGCACGCCGGCGGAGTCCTTGACGTCGGGGCCGCCGCCGCTGAGCGTGAAGTACAGCGGGTTGACCGCGACGCTGTGGATGATGTCGTCGCGACCATCGCGACTGGCCATCGCCGGCATCCAGTCGCAGCGTTCATTGGCCATCTTCAGGTCGTCGTTGAGCCCGTCGAGGAGCATGGTGATCATCGATCCGACCATCTCCAGATGGCTGAACTCTTCGGTGGCGATGTCCATGAACAGGTCGTACATCTTCGGGTTCTTCTGCCGGAGCACGAAGGCCTGCGTGAAGTACTGCATCGCGGCTTTCAGTTCGCCGTTCGCGCCGCCGAACTGCTCCTGCAACAGTGTGGCGAACCGGGGATCCGGCTTGTCGACGCGTACCTCGAACTGAAGGTCCTTGTTGTGAATGAACATGAAAGGCTCCCGGGCTGATCGATTGACAGATCGGCGCCGGATACCCGAGAGGGTGGCCGTCAAACGGTCCGGACCCAGCCCGGACCGCGGCGATCCGGGCGGGCCCGATCAGGGGCGCTGCGAGCCGGCCAGGCCCAGGGTCAGCCACAGCACGGTGGCCGCGCCGGCTCCACTGAGAACGGCGGGACCAGCGGACATGGTGGCGGCGCCGACGACGACGAAGACGAAGAAGCCGGCCAGCAGGGAGATCACCTTGTACGCGGGCCACGGGACCCCGGCGATGGAAAACGACGTGGCCGGTCGGGCCACGATGGCTCGGAAATGTTCGGCGGTCGTCATGTGATCACGATAGCTCGCATCAAAGTTTTCGGCCACCCGAAACACCGGTTGTGGGCAGCACGACAACGGCGGTGTGGCCGGACGCCCTGCGCTCGGCCGGAACCCATTTCTCCCGGGGCGGGGTGCGGTGGCACCATTGTCCGGTGTCCGCTGAGCTGAGTAGCCGTCCCCGCATCGATCCCGCCGCGCCGCTGCGTGCCGCGGACATCGACGAGGCCGCTCAGCGAATTTCGGGGGTGGTCTCCAAGACTCCTCTGCAGCTCAGCGACCGGCTGTCGGCGCTGACCGGGGCGCAGGTGTACCTCAAGCGGGAGGATCTGCAGGCGGTGCGCTCCTACAAGCTGCGCGGCGCCTACAACCTGCTCATGCAGCTGAGCCCCGAGGAGATCGCGGCGGGTGTGGTGTGCTCGTCGGCGGGCAACCATGCGCAGGGGTTCGCGCTGGCCTGCCGGTCGATGGGGGTGCGCGGCCGGGTCTACGTTCCCGCCAAGACGCCCAAGCAGAAACGCAACCGGATCCTCTACCACGGCGGCGAATTCATCGAGCTGATCGTGGGCGGCAAGACCTATGACCTCGCGGCCCAGGCCGCCCTCGAGGACGTGGCACGTACCGGGGCCACGCTGGTGCCGCCCTACGACGATCTGCGCACCATGGCCGGCCAGGGCACGATCGCGGTGGAGATCCTCGACCAGCTCGGCGCCGAGCCGGACCTGGTGGTGGTTCCGGTCGGCGGGGGCGGCTGCATCAGCGGTATCACCACGTACCTGGCGGAGCGCACCGCGACGACGTCGGTGCTCGGGGTCGAGCCGGCGGGCGCGGCGGCGTTGGTCGCGGCGCTGGCCAAGGGGGAGCCCGTCACGTTGCCGCACGTCGACCAGTTCGTCGACGGCGCCGCCGTCGCGCGGATCGGTACCAAGCCCTTCGAGGCGTTGTCGGCGGCCGGCGACATGGTCTCGATCACGACGGTCGACGAAGGCGCGGTGTGCACCGCGATGCTGGACCTGTATCAGAACGAGGGCATCATCGCCGAGCCGGCAGGCGCGCTGTCGGTGGCCGCGCTGATGGACGCCGACATCGAGCCCGGCTCCACGGTGGTGTGCCTGATCTCCGGCGGCAACAACGACGTGTCCCGCTACGGCGAGGTGCTCGAGCGTTCGCTGGTGCACCTCGGCCTCAAGCACTACTTCCTGGTCGACTTCCCGCAGGAGCCGGGCGCGCTGCGCAGGTTCCTCGACGAGGTGCTCGGCCCGAACGACGACATCACGCTGTTCGAGTACGTCAAGCGCAACAATCGGGAGACCGGCGAGGCCCTGGTCGGTATCGAGATGGCATCCGCGTCGGACCTCGAGGGTCTGCTGGCGCGGATGAACGCCTCGGAGTGCCATGTCGAACTGCTCGAGCCGGGTTCGCCGACCTACCGCTACCTGACCTGAGACCGCAGAATCGCGACCGAGTGCCCGTCGAGGCGGGTGCTGCCGTCACCGACCGTCGGATCGCCCCACGCCAGCACGACGTCGCCGGTGACCGGGACGTCGACGCTGTCTGTGCCGAGGTTGCACGCGATCACCAGTGCGCCGCGGCGCATCACGAACCAGCGGGCGGCCTCGTCGTAGTCGACGTGCAGGTGGTCCAGCCACGGATCGGCCATGTCCGGATCGCTGTGGCGTAACGCGATCAGGCCGCGGTAGAACTCCAGCAGCCTGGCGTGGTCACCGGTGCCGACCTCGTCCCAGTTCAACTTCGACCGCTCGAAGGTCTGCGGATGCTGCGGATCCGGGATGTCGTCGGCGTCCCAGCCGTGCTCGGCGAACTCGCGTTTGCGGCCTTCCGCCGTCGCCCGCGCCAGTTCGGGTTCGGGGTGGGAGCTGAAGAACTGGAACGGCGACGACGAGGCCCACTCCTCACCCATGAAAAGCATTGCCGTGTAGGGCGATCCGAGCGCAAGCGCGGCTTTGACGGCGAGCTGCCCGGTGGTCAGGTTCTGGGAGGGCCGGTCGCCGATCGCGCGGTTGCCCACCTGGTCGTGGGTCAGGGTGTAGGCCAGCAGGCGGGTGGCCGGGATCGTGGCGGTGTCCAGCGGCCGGCCGTGCCGGCGGCGGCGGAACGACGAGTAGGTGCCGGCGTGGAAGTAGCCCTGCCTCAGCGTCTGTGCCAGTGTCTCCAGCGTGCCGAAGTCGCTGTAGTAACCCTGCCGTTCACCGGACACGGCAGCGTGGATCGCGTGGTGGATGTCGTCGTCCCACTGCGCGGTCATGCCGAGGCCACCGTGCTCGCGCGGGGTGATCAGCCGCGGATCGTTCATGTCGCTCTCGGCGATCAGCGCCAGTTGGCGGCCGAGTTCCCCTGCGAGCGCGTCGGTCTCGGCCGAGAGCTCTTCGAGGATGTGGACCGCGGTGGTGTCGACGAGGGCGTGCACGGCGTCGAGCCGCAGTCCGTCGGCATGGAAGACCCGCATCCAGCGCAGCGCACAGTCCAGGATGTAGCGCCGGACCTGGTCGGCCCCGGCGTCGGCGATGTTGATCGACTCACCCCACGGGTTGGACCCGCTGGACAGATATGGCCCGAACTTCGGCAGGTAGTTCCCCGACGGGCCGAGATGGTTGAAGACCGCGTCGATGAGCACCCCCAGGCCACGGGCGTGGCAGGCGTCGACGAACCGGATCAGCCCGTCCGGCCCCCCGTAGGGCTCGTGCACTGCGTACCAGAGCACACCGTCGTAGCCCCAGCCGTGGGTACCGCCGAACGCGTTGACCGGCATCACCTCGACGAAGTCGACCCCGAGCGCAACCAGGTGATCGAGCCTGTCGATCGCCGAGTCGAATGTGCCGCCGGGTGTGAAGGTGCCGATGTGCAGCTCGTAGATGACCGCGCCCTCGATCGAGCGCCCCGGCCAGCCGCCGTCGGACCAGGCCTCGGGTGCGGGTGCCCAGAGCTGGGAACGTTCGTGCACCCCGTCTGGCTGGCGCGGAGAACGCGGATCCGGCAGCACCTTCGGGTCGTCGTCGAGCACGAAACCGTACCGGGCTGCGGGCGCCGCGTCGACGACGGCGCGCCACCAGCCGTCCTCGCCACGTGACATCGGGTGCAGCGTGCCCTCGACGTCGAGCCGCACCTGTTCGGGCCGCGGGGCCCACACCGAGAACTCGTGATCAGGCATCGCCGGCCACCAGCAGGGCGACGGGCAGCGTGGCGAACAGGTCCGCAGCAGGCACGGACCCGCGGTGCGACGCGCCGGTCAGGCGGTCGGTCCAGGCGCCGTCGGGCAGTGTCAACGCCGTTTCGCCCCAACCTGTTTCGTCCAGGCGCGCGGTCCACCGGCTGGCCGCGACCACGACGTCGTCCCCACGCCGGAACGACACGACATGGTCGGCGGCCCGGCCGTCGGCGAGCAACGGGAGGTACCGGCCCGCCAGGAACGTGTCGGGCCGTTCCCGCCGCAGATGCAGCGCCGCGCGCACCACCCGGATCTTCGGGTGTTCCGCGGCGGCCAGCGCGTCACGCCGGGCCCGGTAGTCCACCGGACGCCGGTTGTCGGGGTCGACGAGGCTGTCCTCCCAGAGTTCGGTGCCCTGGTAGACGTCCGGGATGCCGGGCGCGGTCAGCGTGATCAACTTCTGGCCCAACGCGTCGTTGCGGCCGTGGGGGTCCAGGCGGGCCACCAACGCGCCCATCTCGGCCCCGACCGGGCCGTCGATGACCGTGTCGAGCCAGCTGTGCACGGCGGCTTCGAACTCGTCGTCGGGATCGTTCCACGAGGTGCGCAGCGCGGCCTCGCGGATCGCCTTCTCGGTGTAGCCGTGCAGGCGTTGCCGCACCGCGTCGGTCACGGTGCCGTCCGCGGGCCACACCCCGAAGATGTTCTGCCACAGGAAGAGGCCGGTGGCCGGGTCCGGGGGAGCAGCGCTGCGCTGCCATCCCCGCACCAACTCGGACCACAGAGACGGCACCTGCGAGAGCACCCCGATGCGGGCGCGCACGTCCTCGCCGCGCTTGGTGTCATGAGTGGTCAACGTGGTCATCGACTGCGGCCACAGCGCCGCGCGGACCGCGGCGCGCTGATGGAATTCCGCGGCGCTGACCCCGAAACGGTCGGGTTCGCCACCGACCTCGTTGAGCGACACGAGCCGCGCGTCGCGGTAGAACAGGCAGTCCTCCATCGACTTGGCGGTCGCGGCGCCACACAGTTGCTGGAGCCGGACCTCGACCTCGCGGTGGGGCAGCGCGCTCGCCAGCAACGCCAGCGGTTCCGCCAGTTCGGGTTGGGCGGAGGCGGTTTCGGCGAACGCCAGCGGTAGCACACCCGACAGTGCGCGGTAGTCGGACCGGTACACCCCGACGTGGCTGAGCAGCGCGGCGATCGACTCGGCAAGACGGTCGTGGTCTCTGCCGGTGACCGCCACGACGGTGCGGCGCAGCCTGGCGAGCTCGCTGGCGAGCGTGCCGGTGACGGTCTGCACCTTCAGCGCGCGCGCCCGGGTGTGGGCTGCCGAATGGTCGGCACCCGCCGCTTCGACCAGCGCGGTCAGGGCCTGCGCTCCGGCCGGGTCGACGAACACCCCGCCGCACTCGCGCAGTGCGTCGTAACCGGTGGTTCCCGCGACAGGCAGGCTGGTGTCCAGCGCCTCGTCGACGGCGAGGATCTTCTCGATCACGATCCACGCGCGCGGGCCGGCGAGTTCTCGCAGCCACTCCAGATACCCTGCGGGATCGGACAATCCGTCCGGATGGTCGATGCGGATGCCGTCCACCAGACCGTCGGCGAACCACCGCTTGACCTCGACGTGCGTGGCGTCGAACACCGCGCGGTCCTCCTGGCGCAGCCCCGCCAGAGAGGTGATCGAGAAGAACCGCCGGTAGCCGCAGACGTTGTTGCGCCAGCCGATCAGCTTGTAGTGCTGTCGGTCGTGCACCTGCGGGCCGGTGCCGTCCCCGGTGCCGGGCGCGACCGGCCAGATCCGGTCACCGAGCCGCAGCACGTCGCCGTCGACGGTCAGATCCGCGACGTCGTCGTCGGAGCCGAGCACCGGCAACACGATCCGGCCGTCCGGGTCCATCGTCCAGTCGATGTCGAAGAACGACGCATACCGCGAGTCACGGCCGTGGGTCAGCAGGTCCCACCACCACGCGTTCTGCTCGGGCGCCTCGACGCCGACGTGATTGGGCACGATGTCCACGACGACACCGAGTCCCGCATCGCGCGCCCTGCGCACCAGGCGTTCGAAGCCTTCCGCTCCGCCGAGTTCGGCGGAGACGGTGGTCGGATCGGTGACGTCGTAGCCGTGGCTGGAGCCTTCGCCGGCAGTCAGGATCGGGGACAGGTACAGGTGCGACACGCCCAGCTCGGCGAGGTAGTCGACCAGGTTCTCGGCATCGGCGAACGTGAACGCCGCACCGCTGGCCGGTCCGCGCATCTGCAGCCGGTAGGTCGAGAGCACATTCATGATCAGGCTGTCTTACGCAGAACGAGCAGTGAGCGGGCTTCCAGTGAGATGGTTTGCCCGGCAACCACTTCCAGCGCACTCACGCCCTTCGGGTCGGCCGTGTCGATGGCGCCGACCCACTCCTCGGCGTAATCACCGTCCGGGACGACGAAGTCCAGTGGCTCGTCGTGGGCGTTGAAGCACAACAGGAACGAGTCGTCGGAGACGCGTTCGCCGCGTTCGTTGGGTGCCGGGATGGCGTCGCCGTTGAGGAAGACCGACACGCATTCGAAACCCGAACCCCAGTCCTCCTGCGTCATCTCCCGCCCGGACGGATTGAGCCAGGCGATATCGCGGACCTGGTCGCCGGTGCGCAGCGGCTTGCCCTCGAAGAACCGTCTGCGGCGGAACACCGGATGGTCCTTGCGGAACTTGATCACTGTGCGGGTGAACTCGAGGAGGTCGGCGTTCTTCTCGCACAGCGACCAGTCCATCCAGGACAGCTCGGAGTCCTGGCAGTAGACGTTGTTGTTGCCCTGCTGGGTGCGGCCCATCTCGTCGCCGTGCGCGATCATCGGGGTGCCCTGGGAGAGCATCAGCGTGGCCATGATGTTGCGCATCTGCTTGCCGCGCAGCGCGACGATCGCGGGGTCGTCGGTCGGGCCCTCCACCCCGCAGTTCCACGAACGGTTGTGGCTCTCGCCGTCGCGGTTGTCCTCACCGTTGGCCTCGTTGTGTTTCTCGTTGTAGGAGACCAGGTCGGCCAGCGTGAAGCCGTCATGGCAGGTGACGAAGTTGATGCTGGCACTCGGCCGGCGGCCGGTGGCCTCGTAGAGGTCCGACGACCCGGTCAGCCGGGAGGCGAACTCGCCCAGGGTTGCGGGTTCTCCCCGCCAGTAATCACGCACAGTGTCGCGATACTTCCCGTTCCATTCGGTCCACAAACCTGGGAAGTTGCCGACCTGATAACCGCCTTCACCGACGTCCCACGGCTCGGCGATGAGCTTGACCTGGCTGATCACCGGGTCCTGCTGGATGATGTCGAAGAACGCCGAGAGCCGGTCGACGTCGTAGAACTCGCGGGCCAGCGTCGAGGCCAGGTCGAAGCGGAACCCGTCGACGTGCATGTCGAGCACCCAGTACCGCAGTGAGTCCATGATCAACTGCAGGGTGTGCGGGTGCCGGGCGTTGAGGCTGTTCCCGGTGCCGGTGAAGTCCTTGTAGTAGCGCAGGTCGCCGTCGAGCAGCCGGTAGTAGGCGGCGTTGTCGATACCGCGGAAGTTGATCGTGGGCCCGAGGTGGTTGCCTTCGGCGGTGTGGTTGTAGACCACATCGAGGATCACCTCGATCCCGGCGTCGTGGAACGCGCGCACCATCGCCTTGAACTCGGCCACCGCACCGCCGGCGTTGCGGGTGGCGGCGTACTGGTTGTGCGGAGCAAAGAAACCGAAAGTGTTGTACCCCCAGTAGTTTCGCAACCCGAGGTCGAGCAGGCGGTGGTCGTGCATGAACTGGTGCACCGGCATCAGCTCGATCGCCGTGACGTTCAATGACTTCAGGTGGTCGATGATCACCGGGTGCGCGAGGCCGGCGTAGGTGCCGCGCAGCTCCTCCGGAACGCCCGGATGCGTCTGCGTCATGCCTTTCACGTGCGCCTCGTAGATCACCGTGTCGTGGTACGGCGTGCGCGGCGCCCGGTCGGACCCCCACTGGAAGAACGGGTTGATCACCACGCTGGTCATGGTGTGGCCCAGCGAGTCGACCCGCGGCGGCACCCCGCCGCTGGCGGGGTCGTCGGCCTGCAGATCGTAGGAGTACAGCGCCTGCGAGAACTCGAAGTCGCCGTGGAACGACTTGCCGTAGGGGTCGAGCAACAACTTGCTGGGATCGCACCGGTGCCCGGCGCCGGGATCCCACGGGCCGTACACACGGAACCCGTAACGCTGACCCGGCGTGATGGTGGGCAGGTAGCAGTGCCAGACGAAGCCGTCGACCTCGTCGAGGTCGACACGCTGCTCACCGCCGTCCTTGCCGATCAGGCACAACTCGACCCGTTCGGCGACCTCGGAGAACACCGCGAAGTTGGTCCCCGCACCGTCGTAGGTCGCGCCCAGCGGATAGGGAGTCCCCGGCCAGACGGCATAGACGGACGAGTTCTCGGCCGACGGTATCAGCCCGACCACCACCCGGTGGCCGCGCCGATCTGGCGGCCGAGTTCGTCGGTCATCGTGCGCATGTACGTCGACGAGATGTGATGCGCATCGTGATACAGCAACACGTTCCCCTCCACGGCCCGGCAGTGGTCGGCGCGACACACCGCATCGCTCATGTCGAGCGGCTTGAGCAACGGGAACCGTTTGACGTAATCCAGTGTCGGGTTGCGATCCGACAGTACTTCGGATCGCTCGATGCCGCAGGAGACGGCGTCGCCGCCGTCGGCCAGGCAATCCGCCGGGAAGAAGGGTTCGCTGTCCCGCACCATCCACGGTGTGTCCCGCATGGCCAGTACCGGAATACGGTTGTCCGACAGCTCCTGCCAGATGCCGAGGTAGCCCGACGGCATCACGTCGCCCGGCTTGATGTTCCAGGGCCGGGTGGACGTGGTGAAGACGTAGTCAGGCTTGTCGGCGATGATCCTCGGCAGCACCCGGTCGTTCCACTGGCGGCACTTGGGATAGGGGTCGTTGTTCCCCATCACCAGCGGCATTTCCTCGGTGGTCAGCGGGCAGCCCATCTTGAGGTAGGTGACCACCCTGAAGTGGTGCACGTGGCCGAGTAGGTCCAGCGCGGTGATCCAGTGCTCGGCGTGCGAACCGCCGGCCAGCGCGATGGTCCTGGTGGCCGCCTTGTCGCCGTAGGTGCAGTTGATGATGCCGACGTTGTCGAAGTCGCTGATACATCCGTCGATGGTGGACTGCGGGATGTCGTCTTTGGCTTCGAGCACGGTCGGGCGCATCGGCAGCGTGGGCACCCTCGCGTTCTCGGTCAGTGCCCGCGCTCCGGGATAGTCGCGAAGGGAGAGTACGGACAGTTCCTTGCCGTTGGCCCGTAACACGGTGACGTGCTCGCGCCAAGTGAACGACGTCGCCGTCAGTGCCACCCCGAGGAGCACCACGGTGGAGCCCAGCACGATCGTGGGTCGGCGCAGCCGCGACCACCGCGGGACCTTCACCACCCGCGCGGCGGCCGCCGAGCCGCGGGCCCGCAGCGGCTCCTCGACGAAGCGGGTGGTCAGCCACGCGAGCACACCCGACACCAGCAGCACCGCCGCACCTTCGACGAAGTTGACCCGCGAGTTGCCGGTGTGGGCGAGGTAGAAGATCAGCAGCGGCCAGTGCCACAGGTACAGCGAGTAGGCCATCGCGCCCAGCGCCACGAAGGGTTTCGACGCCAGCAGCCGGTTCGGCGCCGGGATACGTCCCCCGGTGTGGGGGTCGGCGTACCGGTTGGCCGCGGTGAGGATGAACAGCAGTGTCGCACCCACCGGCACCAGCGCCCACGGGCCGGGGAACTCGCGCACCCCGTCGATCAGCGCACCGCAGGACAGGATCGCGCAGAGGGCGACGACGGCGAGCGTCGTGCGCAGCCACATCGGGCAGCGCACGTACGGCACCACCGCACCGACCAGTGCGCCGAGCAGCAGTTCCCAGGCTCGGGCGAAACTGTCGTAGTAGGCGGTGGCCTGCGCGACGTCGTGTGCGTTGATCGCGTACACGAACGACGCGATGGTCAGCGCACTGAGCAGCACCACGAACGCGCCGCGGGCGTAGCGGCCGAAAAGGCGGCGAAACAGCCACCCGGACAAGAGGATCAGCGCGAGAAAGGCGATGTAGAACTGTCCCTGCACGGACATCGACCAGATGTGCTGCAGCGGGCTGACCGTTTCACCGGCCCGCAGGTAGTCCGATGCCGTGTGGGCCAGTTCCCAGTTCTGGTAGTAGCCGAGGCTGGCCAGGCTCTGGTCGGCGAAGGTCTCCCAGCGCGTCTCGGGCTGGATCAGGATCGTCAGGACGGCCGACGCCGCCAGCACCACGACCAGGGCGGGCAGCAACCGCCGGATCAGCCGGGTGACCTCGGGTACGGGTCGCACCGCCACGCCGGGGGTCAACGCGCCCCGCAGCAACCGCCCGCCGAAGAAGAAGCCGGCCAGCACGAGGAAGACGTCGACCCCGCCGGACACCCGTCCGAACCACACGTGGAACACCGCCACCAGGGCGATGGCGACTCCGCGCAGACCGTCCAGATCGTGCCGGTAGAACACCGGTTGACGGATCCGCACACCGGCGCCGCGCACCGTGCGCGCAGCCGGGGTCGGGCCCGGGGCGGTGGGAGGCGCCGGCCGGACGGGGGCGAGGGTCATCATGGTCGACGGTTAATCTACCGAAGGTGCCTGCGTTGACGCCTACCGAGATCAGCACCATCGACGCCGCTCACATATGGCATCCGTACAGCCCGATCGGTATCGACGCGCTCGAGCCGGTGGTCGCGACCGGGGCGCGCGGGGCGTGGTTGACGCTCGTGCATCAGGGCCGTGAGGTCGAGGTGCTGGACGCGATGGCGTCCTGGTGGACCGCGGTGCACGGGCACGGTCACCCGGTGCTGGACGCGGCGATCAGCCGGCAACTGTCGACGATGAACCATGTGATGTTCGGTGGGCTGACCCACGAGCCCGCCGCACGGCTGGCGCAGCTGCTGGTCGAGGTCACCCCGGACGGCCTGGAGACAGTGTTCTTCAGCGACTCCGGTTCGGTGTCGGTGGAGGTCGCGGTCAAGATGGCACTGCAGTACTGGCGCAGCTCCGGCCACGGCGGCAAGAGCCGGTTGATGACCTGGCGCGGCGGATATCACGGCGACACGTTCACACCGATGAGCGTGTGTGACCCGCAGGGCGGCATGCACGAGCTGTGGACCGGGAAGAACTCCCTGCTCGCCGATCAAGTGTTCGCCCCGCCGGTGCCCGCCGGCTACGACCCCGGTTACGTCGACGCGTTCGCGCGGCAGTTGGCGGCCCACGCCCACGAGCTCGCCGCGGTGATCGTCGAACCGGTCGTGCAAGGCGCCGGCGGCATGCGGTTCCACGATCCGAGCTACCTGGCGGATCTGCGGCGCCTGTGCGACGAGCACGACGTGCTGCTGATCTTCGACGAGATCGCCACCGGCTTCGGCAGGACGGGCGCGATGTTCGCCGCCGACCACGCCGGGGTGAGCCCGGACATCATGTGCGTGGGCAAGGCGCTCACCGGCGGGTATCTGACGTTGGCCGCGACGCTGTGCACGCGCGGGGTCGCCGAGACGATCAGCGGCAACCCGCCGGGTGCATTGATGCACGGTCCGACGTTCATGGCGAACGCGCTGGCCTGCGCGGTCAGTGTGGCCTCGGTGGAGCTGCTGCTCTCGACCGGGTGGCAGGCACAGGTGCGCGGTATCGAGGAGGGACTCCGCGCCGGTCTGGAACCGGCTGCGGCGCTGCCGCACGTGGCCGACGTGCGGGTGCTCGGTGCGATCGGCGTGATCGAACTCGACCGCCCGGTGGACCTCGCCGTCGCGACGCCGGGCGCGATCGAGCACGGCGTCTGGCTGCGTCCGTTCCGGAACCTGATCTATGTGATGCCGCCCTACATCTGCACTGCCGCCGAGATCGGCCAGATCACCTCCGCGATGGTCGAGGTCGCGCGTGCACTAACCTGAACGGTGTTCAAGAACGGCTGCAAGCGAAGGAGCAGCGTGACACGCGTCGGTGTTTCCCCGTTGGCCTGGCTCGACGAGGTCGAGGCGCAGCGGCGCGCCGCCGGTCTGCGCCGCTCGCTGCGTACCCGTCCTCCGGTGGGCGCCGAACTGGACCTGGCCTCCAACGACTATCTCGGGCTCTCGCAGCATCCGCGCGTCATCGACGGCGGTGTGTCGGCGCTGCGCACCTGGGGTGCCGGATCCACCGGGTCGCGTCTGGTCACCGGCAACACCGAACTGCACGAGGCGTTCGAGGAGGCGCTGGCGGCGTTCGTCGGCGCCGAGGCCGCGCTGGTGTTCTCGGCGGGCTACACCGCGAACCTCGGCGCCGTGGTCGGGCTCTCGGGACCGGGATCGCTGTTGGTCTCCGATGCCCTGACGCACGCCTCGCTGGTGGACGCCTGCCGGTTGTCGCGGGCGCGGGTCGTGGTCACCCCGCACAACGATGCCGGCGCGGTCGAGCAGGCGCTGGCCAGCCGCTCGGAGGAACGCGCCGTCGTGGTCACAGATTCGGTGTTCTCCGCCGACGGCGACCTCGCGCCGCTGCGCGCACTGCACGCCGCGTGCCGCAGGCACGGCGCGCTGCTGATCGTCGACGAGGCCCACGGTCTGGGTGTGCGGGGTTCCGGCGGCCGCGGGCTGATCGACGAGGTCGGGTTGGCCGGTGCGCCCGACGTCGTGATGACCACGACGCTGTCGAAGGCGCTGGGCAGCCAGGGCGGGGTGGTGCTGGGCCCCGCCGCGCGCTGGTCACCTGCGCAACGGATGCCGTCTGCTTACGGCATCGAACAGATCCCCGCACCGCCCGGCGTCGATGCGGCGTTCGCGCTGACCCCGATGGGAGGGGACGGCGGTCAGCTCAT
>NZ_LMVQ01000573.1 GCF_001545925.1 Mycobacterium sp. NAZ190054
GATCGCCGCCATGCGAGTTCCGGTGACTGGTTCGTTGTAGCGCATGGTGTGAGGCAACAGCATTGCCTCCACGACACCGTTCGACGTGGACGTCCGCGGGCCGACGGCGTGCGACAGCGCCTGAGCCAACCCGGCACCGACGTAGTCGCTGCCCTGGCCGGACAGCAGCGCGGCAAGCATCAACCGCAACCGAGGCTCCGGAGCGTCGGGGTCGGCGTTCAGACGTGGCAGCCACTGCACGAGCATGCGCAGCGCGTGCGACAGCAGCGCATCGGCGAGGGGGTCGTCAGCGTCGGCTTGCAACCCGTCGACCGCCATCGACAAGGCGTTCAGTGCCGATGCGCGGACAAGGGACACGGGAGAGGTCGTCGCAACCACCGGGTCCAGGAACACACCGTTCGCGCGGGCCTTGGGATCGAACAGGGCAAGCCGTTCGCCGGTCGACGGATCGCGGACCGCACTACCGGCTTTCGCGTATGCGGTGGTCGGCGTGCTGGGAACGACCCACTGCGGAATCTTCGGCGCGGACAGCCGAGGACTGACCAACTTGCCATTCTCTCCACGTCGCGTGCAGAGCTCACGAATGTCTCGGTTTTCGGCGAGCAGGATGGTCGCGGCCCGCGCGGTGACGACGGCCGAGCCGCCGCCCACCGCGATCACCGCGTCGGCGTCGAGGTCTTTCAGCAGTTGGTGTGCGGCTTCAACGGTCTGGATCGGGCTGTGCTCACGGACGCCGCTGAACCGTCCGGCCAGGCGACCACCCACTGCTGACTCGACTCTCTTCAGCGCCTCTTCATGCCGCGCCATCGAGCTTCCGCAGAAGATGACCGCACGGCTGGCGCCAAGCCGGTCGAGTTCCCGGGGCAACGAACTGAGGGCGTCGTCACCACAGAATGTTCGAAAGGACGGTGTCGCATGGCGGAATCGGGGCACAGTTCTAGTCTCCTCGGCAAATCGCAATGGATGTCAGGGGTTTGGCTCTATCACGGTCGCCACGACTTCCAGTTTCACTTTCGCGCCCGGGGTGGCGTCGATGCCCGTGACCGACAGCAACACATCGGTCCCGTCGACACGACAGACCCTCGTCGTAGGTTCACCGGCGCGATCGGAGTGGCTCTGTGTCAACGGCCGGACGGCAGGCAGTGAAACTGCGGACGGCGACCGTTCGATGTGTCCGTTCTCCATCCGGCAGGTGCGCTCCCCGAGCATGATCCACTCGTCGTGATCGTGGGTCACATACACGACCGGAATTGGCCGGTCCTGGATCCATCGACGCAGATCTTCGAGAATCTGTGCCTTCGTCTCGAAGTCGAGGGACGACATGGGTTCGTCGAGAAGCAAGGCGCTCGGTGAGGTGACCAGGGAGCGGGCCAGCGCGACGCGTTGCTGTTCGCCACCCGATATCTGCCGCGGCGTACGCGCCGCCAGGTGACCGATCCCAAACGATTCGAGGATGTCGCGGACCAGCGCCTCACGGCGCCGACGCGTAAGCCGGCGCAGGCCGTACCCCACATTGCGGGCAACAGAGAGGTGGGGGAAGAGCACACCCTCCTGCAGCACGTACGCGACGCCGCGCTCGTGCGTGGGCACATTCGTCCCGGACGCGGAGTCGAAGAGCACGTCCCGGCCGACCCGGACCACGCCGTCGGTCGGTGTGCACAGTCCCGCGATGCAATCCAGGAGCGTGGTCTTCCCCGCGCCGGACGGCCCCAACAGAACCGTGATACCCACGGGGAACGCGTACTCCACCGCGAGCGTGAAGGCGACGTCGCCACGGACGTGCCTCTGCATCTTCACCCGGACGAACAGCGACGGTTCATGGGTGGTCGAATCAGCCGGGGGCACCGCTGGTTTCCTTCATCCGGCGGGGGGCGAGCAGTCCGCCCGAGATCGTCCACAGCGCCGTCGCAATCGCGGCGAGCATCATCAGCAGGAATGCCAGCGGCAGCGCCCCGGCCAGTCCCTCGGCCTGGAACCTGACCCACAGATGGACCGGTAGCGTCTGCGGGTTGTACGCCACGATGACCGTCGCCCCGAATTCGCCGAGCGCCCGTACCCACGCCAGTGCCAGTCCGGCGGCGATCGTCGGCCCGGCGACCGGAAGCGTCACCCGGAAAAACGTTACGATGGGCTTGTCTCCCAAAGTGGCCGCCGCGTGTTCGAGGCGGGGGTCGACGCCCCGGAAGGCCACCATCGCGCTCATGATCACGAACGGGCTGGCCACGTACACCTGCGCCAGAACGATTGCGGCGAAGCTTCCGATCAACGGAACTCCCGCGGCCGCGAACACACCGCCGATGTCACTGTGCGGCCCGTAGGCAAGCAGGAGCAAAATCCCTCCCGCCGGCCCAGGGGTGACCATCGGCAGCAGCACCACACAGATCAGCACGGGGCGCAAGCGCGAATGGGTGTGGGCGAGAAAGTAACCGAGAGGGATACCGAATGCCGCCATCAGGAGGACAGCGGTCAGCGACGTGCCTGCCGAGAGCAGAGCCGCATCGATGGCGCGCTGGTTCTGCCACGCCCTCACCCAGTCGGACCAATCGGCGTTCAGTAGCAGCGTGGCGAACGGAAGTGCCAGCACCGCGAGGAGAACGAGCCCCCACCCGCCGGCCCCGATCCGCAGACCGCTGCGTTCTCCGCTGCTCACGATGCCGTCACGACCGAACGGATTTCCTCGGGGGCGGTGGCGGCGTCACCGGAAAACCGCAGGGGGACGGGACGAAACCCGAGCTCCTCGAGCATCCTCTGTTCGCGCAGAAGAAAATCCACCCACGCGACGGCTCGGGGGGATTGCCGGTCGCGTGGGATCGTGACAGTGAACAGGATCGGCGCCCCGGCAACCGTGTCTCCGCCGGGCACGGTATAGCTGGCCGTCGCGTAGTCGGCGGCGAAGGCGGGGTCGCCGAGATTGATTGCCGGCGGCAGGCTTACGTACGACAGGCCCGCCGCCACGGCCTCGTGTTTGTAGAAGATGCCGGCATCGAACTGACCGGTCTGCACCCGGGCCAGCAGCGAGGTTTCCGGAAGGACCTGTTCGGGATTGTCCGGGGCGCCGAGAATCTGCTCGATCGACGGGTCGTCGTAATGCCGTGCGGCAAGGGAGAACAGCATCAGCGTCCGGTAACCCTTGGGATCGATCGACGGATCGCCGCGGCCGAGCCGGACGCCGTCGCCGGCGAGAATCCGGTACCACTGTTCGTCGGTTCCGCCGGAGAGGGCGGCCGCCAGTGGGCTGGCGTCGCTGTAGCCGATGACGAGTTCGGACGCCGCGAAGGTGACGTACCACTCGACCAGGTCGCCGTTCGCGTCGCCCATCAGCACATCCTCGTTGACCTGAGGGTCGGCGCTGACGAAGACGTCCGGCTCACGCAGCCGGTCGCGGATCATCTGAGCGGCGCCCAGGGAGCCGTGGGCCTCGCCGTCGACCGGGATGCCGGTGGCGCCGGTGAACGCCGGACCGACAGCGTCCTCCATCACCGCGGCCAGCGATCCTGCGTACAGGACGTTCACCGGCGCGTTGGTGACGGACTGGTCGGGGGCGCCGCATCCGGCGACGGAGAGGACAACCGACGCCAATAGGCAGAAGAAGCTCCGCGCAATGCGATTTCGAGAAGCGATATTCCCTCGCACGGAACAAGCTTAGGAATTCTCGCCTTATTCAAGTAGCGATATCCGGACATGTTCCTGTCACCGGAACGGGGGTCTCAGGAGCAGTTCGGGGTTCAGCCGTCCGTCGAGCACATATGCCCACGGATCCTGCTCCTCTTGACACAGCGCCCGACCAAGCAGCGCGTCGACCCCACGCGGCGGACCGATTTCGGCGCGCCAGGCCAGGATTGACAGCGAGAAACGATGCAGTGCGTGCTCGGCCGTGGTGCCCACCGCTCCGTGGATTTGGTGCGCGTGCTCGATCACGACCGTGGCCGCCTGGGACACCGTGGATGCCGCGACCACGCCGCGATGAGCCAGCACGTCGGGTGCGCCGCCGTCGGCGATGGCGTCGACAGCCACGGCCAGCGCGGTGCTGGCCAGCACGGTCTCGGCGGCGACCTCCGCGAGCATCGTCTGTACGGCCTGGAAGCGTGCCAACGGTCGCCCGAACTGGTTGCGCGTCAGGGCGTGTTCACGGCAGAGGTCGACGATGCGCTCCATGGCGCCGCACATCAGAGCCACGCGTGAGACATGGTGGCGCACCGCGTATCCGGCAGCATCGGATGTCGAGATCGATGTCCACCAACACTCGTCGGGTCGAAGACTCAGATCGTCGCGCGGTCGGCCCGCGACGTCGGCCCCTGGATACGCTGTCAGGTCGGTGATCGGCACCGTAGCGATGGCCCACTGCCCGTTCATGTGTCGGAGGGCCACCACGTACTCGGCGAGTCGAGCGAAAGGCACGCCCAGCAATCGGTTGTCGGCCGCCACCGCCGCAGTGGTGATACCGGGCGGCATGTCGAGACCCGCGCGCTGAAGGAGCCAACCGGCGAGCAGGTCGTGCTCGGCTATCGGCAACTGCACATCGTGATAGGCCATCGCGGACAGCAACGCCGCCGCTTCCCGCCAGGTGGCGCCGCTACCGTCGTCGTCCTCCGGCGCGGTCAGCCTGGTCAGACCGAGTTCTTCCAGCGTTGCCCACAGTGGCACGTCCGATTCGGCGGATGGATCGTCGCGTCGGCTCGCGTGGCGCGAGAACAACGACTCGATCATCGCCTCCAGCTCAGGGTCGATCGATGCGGTCATCGGCCTGCTCCCATCCCCTTGGCGATGCTGACCTTGAGGATCTCGTTGGTGCCGCCGCGCAAGGTGAATCCGGCGCGCTGCCGCAGGCCCGCCACCAGCAGTGGCTCGAATCGGTTGTCTTGCCGGGCCGCCGGCCCGGCGCACAGGTCGGCGAGCTCCACGATCCACTTCTCGAGTGCGGTGCCGAGCACCTTGACGATCGCGGCCGCGGTATCGGCGTCGTCACCGCGCTGGAGGGCGCCCGCCACCGCGAGCGACGCGTGGTGCAGCGACGTGAGCCGCGCGGCGATTCGGCCGAGCTCGGCGGTATCGACGTCGAGGCGGCCGGTGCGGGTCAACTCGAGCATCGTCGCGAACAGTACGAACGACGACAGGAACCGCTCCGGTCCGCTGCGCTCGAAACCGAGTTCCGAGGTGACCTGCCGCCAGCCGTCGCCGATCGTGCCGAGCACCATGTCGTCCGGTACGAAGACGCCGTCAAGATGAACCTCGTTGAAATGATGCGCTCCAGCCATGGAGATGATCGGACGGATCTCGACCCCGGGCGAGCGCAGGTCGACGATGAACTGGCTCAGACCCGCGTGCCGGTTGTCCGGATCCCGCGGAGCGCTTCGCGCGAGCGCAAAGAACGCGTCCGATTCGTGCGCACCCGACGTCCACACCTTCGTCCCGGACAACGACCAACCGCCGGCCACGCGTTTCGCGGTGGTGCGGACGCTGGCCAGGTCGGACCCGGAGTCGGGTTCGCTCATGCCGATCCCGAACGACACCTCGCCCGCAGCGATTCCGGGGAGGTAGCGCATCTTCTGCTCCTCCGAGCCAAATCGGAGCAGAGACGGTGCAATTTGACGGTCGGCCACCCACTGCGCCGCGACGGGGGCGCCATGTGCCAGCAGCTCCTCGACGACCACGAAACGTTCGAGGTGCGAACGCCCGTGGCCGCCATACTTTTCCGGGATCGTCATGCCCACGAACCCGCGCCTGGCGAGCTCCGTCGTGAACGATGCATCCCACTTCGTCAGCCAGGTGTCGACCCCGGGAAGGAACGCCCCGGCCTCGATGCGCTCACGCAGGAAGGCGCGGACCTCGTGGCGGAGTTCGGTCATGGCCGGGGTTTCGGGCGTCAGTTGGGGCCGCAGCGCCCGGATGATGTGTGTGTCCATCGACTCTCATGCCTCCGCGGTTCGACCTACGACCAATTCCCGGGCCAACCGCGCGACTTCGTCGGCGTCATAACCGATTTCCTTGAGTACCTCGTCGGTGTGCTCACCGAGTTGAGGTGCGTGCCGCCGGAACGTGACCGGCGTCTGCGACAGGTAGATCGGCGTCGTCGTGGTGTAATAGCCCCCTTCGCTGGGATGGTCGCGCGGCGTCACCAGACCCTGGTCCCGGACATAGCCATCGGAGGCCGCATCGGCGAGATCGAGGAGATCAGAGGCCGGGATGCCCCTCGCCCCACACAGCGTGAGCCATTCGGCGGTCGTCCTGCTCGGGGTGGCCTCGCTGACGGTGGACAGCAATTGGCCCATGTGGCGGTGTCGGTCGTCGACCGTCGCGTACCGCGGATCGTCAACCAACTGAGGCCTTTCAGCGATATCGAAGAAGTCGCGCCAGTTCGCGTCGGAGTACGGCATGATGCAGATCCATCCATCGGCCGTTCGATGCGGGACGCGCTCGGGAACCAGCACACGGGACCACCCGAAGTCACCGACGGGAGGCTCGAAGGTATGGCCGCCGAAGTGCTCGACGAGGCTGAAAGAGATCATCGCGTCCACCATGGGGACGTCGATCTCCTGGCCCGAACCGGTGATGCGCTGATGCAGCAGGGCCGCCAGAATGGCCGTCGTGAGGTACAGGCCGACGACCTTGTCGGCCACGACGTAGGGCGCGAACCGGGGGGACCCGTCCACGCGTTCGGCCAGACGGGTCATTCCCGAGGCGGCCTGCACGATGTCGTCGTAGGCGGGGAAGTCCTGGCGGGACGTGGTCGATCCGTACGCCTGGGCGTGACAGTAGACCAGGCGGGGGTTGACGTTCGACAGCCGATCCCACGTGATGCCGAGGCGCTGCCGCGACCGGGGCCGCAGGTTCGTGATCAGCACATCGGCTTCTCGGACGAGGTCGTCAAGAACCTTGCGGCCGTCACGGTGGGCGAGGTCGACGACGATGCTGCGCTTGTTCCGTTGCAGGTTGAGGGTCAGCGCGCTCATTCCGTCATGGCGGCGCGATCCGATGTGGCGACTCATATCGCCCTCGGGCGGTTCGACCTTGATGACATCCGCACCCAGGTCCGCGAGCGTCGCCGTCGCGAACGGACCCATGATCACAGACGTCAGATCGATGACGCGGACTCCTGCGAGCGGCGTGGTCGACTCGACGGGTGCCTGGTCGGACAAACGCCACCTCCATTTACGCAATCACGATGTCTTATACGTATAAGCGTAAGTCGGATGGTAGTAGGCTCATGCCTCCACAATCAAGTGATGAAACCGAGGAACAGAGAAGGCGATGTCGGACCTGACGGCGGCTGAGGACGGGGTGGTCTCGACCAGAAAGCGGCATCGAATGATCGACCGAATTGCGGCGATCATGGAGTTCGTGGCGCGTTCCGAGTCACGCGGAGTGTCACTCACAGACATCGCCCATCAGATCGACGCACCGGTGAGTTCCACCCAGGGTCTGGTCAACGGCCTGGTCGCAACCGGCTACCTCGATGTGAACGGCCGCCGTTACGTCCTGGGCGCTGCGCCGTACTTGCTGAACCTCATCGCCGGGCGTCAACTCGTGGCAAGCGTGACCCACGAGGATCTGAACGCGCTGCACGCCGAGGTGGGCATGACCACCGTTCTCTCGATCGCGGTGGGCCACGACGTGTTCTATGTCGATCACTGCTCGGTCGATCCCCGATTCGCTTATCTGGCAGAGAATTACGTGCGCCGGTCGTTGATCCGCACGTCATCGGGCTGGGTTCTTCTCGCCGATTGGGACAAGCGTGACCTGTGGACGTATCTGAAGTCGCTGGGCGCCGACGACGCCGGGCGGGTCGACAGCTTCCTGCGCGGCCTGTCCTCGATCCGGGAGACCGGTATCAGTGCCGCACCCCATGCCTCCGAACACGGCGACGGGGTGTCGATAGCCGTTCGGGAGCGCGGCCGAACGGTGGCGGCGGTGGCGGTAGTCGGCACACCCGCTGAAATCGACAAACACCGCGAGCGAATCATCTCGGCTCTGCGCCGGCACAGCGCGCAATGGCTCGCGCGCTCGCCGCTGGGCTGACGGCCGGCCCCTTCGGCGCTGCGGCGCTGTGGCCAAACCCTCTGCACGATTCGACGCGGCGACTTTGTGCGTTCTTTGTGCGTTCCCTTGACCGCACCTGTGCGCATGCACTGTAATGTGCATCACGTGTTCGTATATAAGTAATCAATTCTGTAATTGAGTGCCCGTGTGGCGGACTGGAGTGCTGATGTCCCAGGAATTGCTGTACGTCGGAAACTTCCGTGGTGCCGATGTGTCGGTGTTCGACATGGAGACCCATGACTTGGTCACGACCATTCCGATGGTGGGCGAGGCCGACGGTATGAAGGTGCAACCAGACTCACTCGGCGGCTCACCGCGGGGCGACGCGGTATATGCCACGCGGTTTCCGGACAAGGGCGACCCCGGGAAGATCAAGGAACGCGGCGACGTGATCGCGCTGGACCCGAAGACCCATGAGATGGTGTGGCGCCTGGAGGTCAGCAGTCAGCCGAATCACCTCGTCGTCTCGCCCGACGGCAAGCGCGTGTATGTGCCCATCCGGGATCGCGACTACGTCGAGGTCGTCGACGTCGACTCCCGTGAGATCGTCGGCCGCGCGCCCTGTGGATGGGGTCCGCACGGCACGCGGGTCTCACCCGACGGCAAACGGCTCTACGTCGGGACCTTGTGGGCCGACCAACTCAGCATCATCGACACCGAGTCGCTGAAGATGATCGGCCGCGTCAAGACGCCGGAGGCGGTGCGTCCGTTCTGCGTGACCGAAGACGGCGCCAAGGCCTACGTCCAGCAGTCCAAACTGCACGGCTTTCTCGTCGTCGACCTCAAGGCCGGAGAGATCCGCCAGACGGTGCACATGCCGGTGCCGGAAAGCGGGTTCGCCGGACGCCCCGACCGCACCGACATCGGCACGGTCAACCACGGGATGGAGATGAGCCACGACGGAACGCTGCTGTACGCGGCGGGCAGCGCCACCGACATGGTCGTCGTCTACGAACTGCCCAGCCTCGACATCCTGGCCCAGATCCCCGTCGGCGCGGAACCGGCGTGGCTGCACCTGAGCGCGGACGGCAAGACGCTGTGCGCGACCAACCGGGTCGAAGACACCGTGTCGTTCATCGACACCACCACCATGACCGAGGTCGCTCGCGAGAAGGCGGGCACCTATCCCAATCGCATGGGATCCGTCGTCGTCTCCTGATCACTCCCGCGAAACCCCTTGAAGGAGGGAAGAGTAATGGCAACGAAGCTTTCTCGCGGCATGGTCGCGGCGTTGTGCGCCGTGCTGGTCTCCGCGTGTGGAGGAGGTGGTGGGGGCGGCGGTGACGCAACCACCGACGCCGGTGGAGGCGCTGAGGGCTGGCAGCCCGGCGGCACCGTCGAGATGGTGGTGGGCGCGCAGCCCGGCGGGGGCAGTGACGTGATGGCCCGCACCTTCGTCTCCGCAGCCGAGGAGATGCGGGACGGCCTGCAGATGACGGTCTCCAACTTCGACAGCGTCGAGGCCTACACCTATGTCAAGGGCGAAGCCGGAAACGACGACGTTCTCGTGACGGCGACCTACGGCAACGTCATCCTCAGCCCGCTGTCCGAATCGCTGAACTATCTGTGGTCGGATTTCACGCCGCTGGCGATGTTCGCCACCGATCCGTCATTCGTGGTGGTGCGCAACGACTCCGAGTTCCAGTCCATGGCCGACGTAGCCACGGCCGCCAAGGAGCGCGACATCACGATGGGCGTGGTGACGGCCGCGGGTGTGAACACGGTGCACAGCGCGCAGATCGCGGACGCGTTGGGTATCAAGCTCAACAACGTCGTGTTCGAAAGCGGCGGAGAGGAACTCGCCGCCGTACTGGCCGGCGACGTCGACGCCGCCCTGATGGAACCGTCGGAATTCGTCCAGCAGGCCGAGGCCGGTGACGTGCGCGCGATCATGATCATGAGCCCCGAACCCCATCCCTCCGAAGCTTTGAGCGACGTCCCGACGGCCACCGACGCGGGCATCCAGGGCGACATCGTCACGCAGTTCCGCTCGTTCCTCGGTGCACCGGACATGTCTCCCGACGCGACCGAGTACTGGGTGTCGCTGCTGGAGGAGTGGACCACGACCGACTCCTATCAACAGTACGTCGAAGAGAACTACCTGATTCCCGAACTGGTGGTGGGTGCTGAACTCGACGAGAGACTTCAGTTCCTGGAGGACTCGGCTCGGCGGGCGCTCGGCGAGTGACCTCGCGGGGCACAACGGCCCGTGAGCGCCTCGCCGGCGCCATCCACGGGCGTGATGTCGAGAAGACCCTCGTCGGTGCGGTGATGGCCGTGGTCGGCGTCGCGGCGATGGTCGCGTCGCTCGGCTACGGCCTCACCAGCGAACGCGGCGGCATCGGCCCGGGCGCGATTCCGTTCGTGGCCGGACTGCTTCTCGTCGTCGAGGGTGTGTTCCAGTGTGGCATCGGTTTTCGTGGGCGTGACGATGATCGATCGGGTGCGACCCAGGGAGAATACGCCGGGCCGCGCCCCGTCGGGGGTCTCGTCCAGGGCATCGCACTGATCGCCATGCTCGGCCTCGTCGTGCTCCTCACGCCCTACGTCGGCCTCATCCCGATGACGGTGCTGTTCGGTGTCGCCGTCGGCTTCTTCGTCGAAAAGGCGTCGATCCTGGCCAGTCTGCTGCTGGGACTCATCTCGGGAACCTTCATCTGGGTGGTGTTCATCGCCCTGCTGGAAGTGCGCATCCCGGCGATCGGCCCCGCCGGCTAGGAGATCGTGGTGAATGAACTGCTTGTCGGTTTCTCGACCGCGCTGACCTTCGAGAACGTCCTCGTCTGCCTGGTGGGGGCGCTGCTCGGCACCCTGCTGGGGATCCTGCCGGGGATCGGGTCGAGCTCCGGGATGGCGCTGCTCATACCGCTGACGCTCACGATGGACCCGCTCCAGGCGCTGATCCTGCTGGCCGCCCTCTATTACGGGTGTGAGTACGGCGGGACCGTCTCGTCGGTCCTGCTCAACACGCCAGGGGACGGCGCGGCGCTGGTGACGTGTATCGACGGTCACCCGATGGCGAAGAGGGGAGAGGCGGCCAAAGCGCTCGCCGTCGCGGCGGTCTCCTCGTTCGTCGCCGGGACATTGACCGTCGTGCTGCTCAGCGTGGCTGCCCCGCTGTTCGCGGACGTGGCGCTGAATTTCGGTCCGCCCGAAATGTTCGCGCTGATCGTTTTGGGGCTCACCACCGTCGGGGGGATCGCGGGCAACGCCCGACGCAAGGGCTGGACCATGGCGGCGCTCGGGGTGCTGGTGGCGTGTGTCGGGGTGGAGGGTCAGACCGGGGTGCTGAGGTTCACCTTCGGCTCCGATCTGCTGGCCAACGGCATCGGACTGGTGCCGTTCATCATCGGCCTGGTCGCGATGGCCGAGCTGTGCCGGCAGTCGTACGAGAACAAGTTGCGCCCCAACCGGATCGCCCGGACCCGCTACCGCGACATGCTCTTGACGCGCAGGGAACTCGGCCGGATCCGCGGGAGTATCGCCCGAGGCGGAGTTCTCGGGTTTCTGCTCGGATGCCTGCCCGGTGCGGGCCCGACGGTCGCCACTTTCATCTGCTACGACGTGGAAAAGCGGGTGGCGCGCGACAAGTCGATGTTCGGAAAGGGCGATATGCGCGGCGTCGCATCACCTGAAGCCGCCAACAACGCCGCCGTCAACGGCTCGTTCGTGCCCACCCTCAGCCTCGGCATCCCGGGTTCGGGCACCACCGCGATCCTCCTCGGCGCGTTCGTGGCGTTCGGTATTCGCCCGGGCCCACTGCTGTTCGAGCAGCAGGGTGACCTGGTGTGGGCGTTGATCGCCTCCTTCTACATCGGCAACGTCATCCTGGTCATCCTGAATCTGCCGCTGGCACCGCTTTTCGCGAAGATCCTCTATATCCCGTTCAAGTACATCTATCCGGTGGTGCTGCCGGTGGCACTCGTCGGTGCCTACGCGGTGCACAACAGCTACCGCGACGCCTGGATCGCGCTGTTCTTCGCAGCCGTCGCCGTGCTTCTGATCCGCCAGGGTTACCCACCGGCTCCCGCGATCCTCGGCATCGTGCTCGGCCCGATGCTGGAGTCATACCTCGAGCGAAGTGTTTCCATGGGTGCGGGTTCGTTCGGCATATTCCTCGACCGGCCGATCGCTCTTGTCATCTTCGCGCTGACGATCCTCATATTCGTTGTCCCCGTATTGCTTCGGCGTCGCCGGCCGGAACCGGCGCCGGCTTCGACGCCGTAGCCGTGCCTCATCGACAGGAGAACCATGACTGATGTGTTGAACGTCCAACGGGACGGGCATGTGGAAATCTGGACGATCAACCTGCCGGAGTCCCGGAACCCGATCTCCGGCGACGACGTCATCGACGCATTCGTCGGGCGGGTGGACCACGTGAACGCCGATCTCGACGTTCGGGCGGTGGTTCTCACGGGTGCCGGCAGCGCGTTCTCGGCCGGTGGCGACGTCAAGGCCATGAGGGACAAGTCGGGACTCTTCGGTGGCCCGCCGCACTCGCAGCGAACCGGCTATCTGACCGGCATTCAACGGATTCCGCTGGCGATGCAACGCTGCGAGGTGCCAATTGTGGCAGCTGTGAACGGTCCGGCCGTCGGGGCGGGATGCGACCTGGCTCTGATGTGCGACATCCGGATCGCCTCTTCCAAAGCGTTTTTCGCGGAAAGCTTCGTCACGCTCGGGTTGATCCCCGGTGACGGTGGAGCCTGGTTCCTGCCCCGCGTTGTGGGTTATCCGCGCGCCGCCGAGATGATCCTCACCGGCGACCGGATCGATGCGACGAAAGCGGAAGCATGGGGTTTGGTCTCTCAAGTGGTGCCTGAGCACTCTCTGCTCGATGAGGCGATGCGCGTCGCGCGGCGAATCGCTGCGCATCCGCCGTTGACCGTCCGGATGTCCAAACGGCTGCTGCGTGAAGCACACCAGGGGCGACTGGAGACAACGCTGGAGCTCTCGGCCGCACTGCAGGCGATTTCGCAGCACACCGACGACCACAGCGAGGCAATCGCGGCGTTCTTCGAGAAGCGGCCGGGCAGGTACGTTGGCGGCTAGTGAGCTGTAGCCGTTGCGCTGATGGCGGGAGGGCCGATTGACCATGGTTCGTCGAGGTGCTTCGCCGCCTCCCGCGGGCGGGACGCCGCTCGGCGGTACCGAGGCCGCGGCCCGGGTGGGAGATCTGATCGTCTGCCTGGCCGGTGGTGACGGCGCCTGGGGGGTTACCGCGCTGTCCACTGAACTCGGATTTCCCAAAGCCGTGGTCCATCGGATGCTGCAGTCGCTGGTGTCGCGGGGACTCGTCCGGCGCCGCGCCGACGGTCGATACGCCGTCGGTCCGAGCATCGAAGAGGTCGCCGCCGAGTCGTGGCAGAGCCAACGGCTTATCGCGGCGGCCGACGCACCGCTGTACGCATTGCGCACGCGAGTCCGCGAGACCGTGGTGGTGTCGGGCGTGCAGGGATACAAGCGAGTCGGCCTGCTGCAGTTCCTAGGCCTGCGTGAGACGAGCGTTGCGATGCGACTGGATCGTCGGCCACTCACCACCGGTGCCACCGGTCATGTGATCCTTGCTCACGCCGACGCGGAGTTCAGGCAACTTGTGTACTCGTGGGAAGCCAGACACGGCAACGCCGCGACCGAGGCCGCACCGGCGCGCTGGGCGGAGATCCGCGCCAACGGGTTCGCGATCTCCGAGAGCAGCGGGGGCGGGGAGATCGGGGCGGTGGCGGCACCGGTCACCGACCGAGCCGCGGGGGTCGTCGGCGCCATCGCGGTGCTGGCCCCGGTACACCGGATCGATTCCACCTATCTGCGCGGGATGGCGCCCGATGTGGTCGCAGCGGCCCAGGCCACCTCGGTTGCCTGGAACGAAAGCAGAAGCGACGGCGCAGGCGAGCATTGAGCTGGGCGCACCGAGCGGTAGCGGCGGCTTCCGGACCGTCAGCTGAACGGGGCCAGGTCCACGCCTTCGCTGACGAGCCGCTGGCGGACCGCCGAAGCGATCTGCACGGCGCCGGGGGAGTCTCCGTGCACGCACACCGATTCGACGGTGACCGGGATCGTGGAACCGTCGACCGCGGTGACCCGTCCGGTGGTGACCATCGAGATCACCCGCTCGGCGATCTCGTCGACGTCGTGCAGCACCGCGTTGCGCTCCCGGCGCGACACCAGTTGCCCGTCGGGCCGGTAGGCGCGGTCGGCGAACGCCTCGGGCACGGTGCGCAGCCCCAACTCGCCGGCGGCGGCGAAGAACACCGAACCGGCCAGGCCGAGCACCGGCAGTGTCGGGTCGACGGCGTGTACGGCCTGTGCCACCGCCTGCGCCTGCCCGCGGTGGGTGACGACCGAGTTGTACAGCGCCCCATGCGGTTTGACGTAGGACACCGACGATCCCGCCGCCCTGGCCAGCGCCGAAAGCGCCCCGATCTGGTACATCACGTCCGCGGTCAGGTCCTCGGCGGAGGCGTCGATGAAGCGCCTGCCGAAGCCGGCCAGGTCGCGATAGCTCACCTGGGCGCCGATGCGAACCCCGCGGGCCGCGGCGGCCCGGCACACCGCGGCCAGCCTCGCCGGATCGCCGGCGTGGAAGCCGCATGCGACGTTGGCCGACGTGACGATGTCGAGCATCGCGTCGTCGTCCCCGAGCGTCCACACGCCGAAACCTTCGCCGAGGTCGGCGTTGAGGTCGACGGTGACCGTGGTCATGTCTTGAGCCTAGTGGGACGATCGGTGTCGTGACCCGTGCCGACATCCTCATCACCGCAGCGGAACTGGCCCGGCTTCTCGACGAGGGCCGCCCGGTGCGCATTCTGGACGTCCGCTGGACGCTGGCCGAGCCGGACGGCAGCGCGGCGTATGCCCGCGGACACCTGCCGGGCGCGGTGTACGTCTCGCTCGATGATGAACTCTCCGACCACACGGTGGCCGGGCGGGGACGTCACCCGCTGCCGTCCGGCGCGGCGGTCGGGAAGGCCGCCCGCAGATGGGGGTTGAGCAACGGGGTGCCGACGGTGGTCTACGACGATTGGAACCGGGCCGGCTCGGCGCGCGCCTGGTGGGTTCTGACCGCGGCCGGGATCGGTGACGTGCGGATTCTCGATGGCGGTCTGGCTGCGTGGGTCGCTGCCGGCGGCCGGCTGGAGACCGGCGCTGTCGTGCCGCCGCCGGGTGACGTCTCGGTCGCCCATCAGGACCTCTACCGGGGTGCGTTACCGACGTTGACGGCCGACCAGGTCGCAGCGTTCGACGGGGTGCTCCTCGATGCGCGTCCCCCGGAGCGGTTCCGCGGCGAGAGCGAGCCCGTGGACCCGGTGGCGGGCCACATCCCCGGCGCCCGCAACGCGCCGAGCACTGCGCTCCTGACCGAGGACGGCACCTTCCTGGCCGAGGCGGATATCGCCGGGTTCTTCCGGGACCGCGGCGTCGGTGCCGGCGAGGTCGGCGTGTACTGCGGCTCGGGTGTGACCGCGGCGGTGACGGTCGCGGCGCTGCGCACCGCGGGGGTTCCGGCGACGCTGTTCCCGGGTTCGTGGTCGCAGTGGTGTGCGGACCCGGCGCGGCCGGTGGCGACCGGGGAGTGACGGTCGCCACCACGAGATGCGCTCGTTAATGAAAACGGTTATCGTTGCGATGTGCTTGGTTCATCCCGGAATATGCGCGCGCTCGCCGCGACGCTCGCGTGCCTGCCCCTCACCCTGACCGCCTGTGCAGGTGGGGACACGCCGGTCGACCCGGCGGCGCAGGCCCCGGACTGTCCGACCGAGCCGGTGAACGTGGTCGTCAGCGTCGATCAGTGGGGTGACATCGTCTCGCAGCTCGGCGGCGCGTGCGCCGAGGTGACGACGGTGCTGGCCGGCTCGTCGGTCGATCCCCACGACTACGAGCCCGCCCCGTCGGACGCGGTGGCCTTCGAAGGAGCGCAGCTGGTGGTCGTCAACGGCGGCCACTACGACGAGTGGGCGGCCAAACTCGCCGCGACGTCAGCGGCCGATGCGCCGGTGATCGATGCCGTCGAGATCGGCCACGGACCCGGGGAGGACACCCACAGTCACGGCGACCACGGCGACCACGATCACGGCGGGGACGCGAACCCCCACGTCTGGTACAACCCGGCGGTGGTGACCGCGGTCGCCGGTGCGGTGACCGCGGAACTGACCGAGCTCTCGCCCGACGCCGCGGGCTACTTCGCCGAGCGGGGCGCGGAGTTCGACGCGTCGATGACGCCGTATCAGGACGCCATCGCCGCGATCAAGGCGACCGCCACCGGGAAGACGTACGTCACCACCGAGAGCGTGTTCGATGACATGGCCGCGGCGCTCGGTCTTGCCAACCGGACCCCGCAGGGGTACCAGGCCGCAGCGGCCAACGAGAGCGAACCGTCGCCGGCGGAGCTCGACGCGTTCCTGCGACTGCTCGCCGACCGCGGCGCCGACGTGCTGATCTACAACACCCAGACCGAGGGCTCGGTGCCCGAACGGATCCGGTCGGCGGCCGAGCAGGCCGGCGTCGCGGTGGTCGAGGTGACCGAAACGCTGCCGGACGGTGCCGGCTCGTTCCAGAATTGGCAGATCGCACAACTGGAATCACTGGCCGGGGCCGTCGGTGTCAGCGTCTGAGCCGGCCGCGGTACCCGCGCTGACGTTCGAGGACGTCAGCGTCGAACGCGGCGGCCGCACCGTCTGGTGCGAGTCGACGTTCCGTATCGACGCAGGCCGCTTCGTGGCCGTCATCGGACCGAACGGTTCGGGCAAGACCACGCTGCTGCAGGTGATCCTCGGCCTGCTGGCGCCGTCCTCGGGCGAGGTGCGGGTGCACGGGCGCCGGCCGGGCACCGCCAATGACGAGATCGGTTACGTCCCGCAGAATTACGACGCCAATGCCAATGAGGCGATCCGCGCCCGCGACGCGGTGCTGCTGGGGCTCACGGGCCGGCGGTGGGGCTTCGGCCGGACCAGTGCCGCCGATCGGCAGCGGGTCGACGAGGCGCTGGGCTGGGTGGACGGGCTCGAGATCGCCGACCGCCGACTCTCCGATCTGTCCGGTGGCCAACGGCAGCGGATCGCACTGGCCAGCGCGCTGGTGTCACGGCCACGGATGCTGATCCTCGACGAGCCGCTGGCCTCGCTGGACCTGCGGAACCAGCACGAGATCATGGCTGTCCTGGGCCGGCTCAAGCAGGAACTGGGGGTGACGGTGCTGGTGGTGGCGCACGACCTCAACCCGCTGCTGACGGTGCTCGACAGCGCGATCTATCTGCTCGACGGGCACGCCCACCACGCCGAACTCGACCGGGTCGTGGACTCGGCGTTGCTCACGCACATGTACGGAACCAAGATCCAGGTGGCTCACACCCTGCAGGGTGAGCTCTACATGCGGAGCGGCGGATGACCCAGACAGTTGTCGCGCTGGGCTATCAGGACAACTGGCTGCACATCCTGGGGTCGTCGTTCATGCGCAACGCGTGGCTGGGCGGCACCATCGTCGCGCTGGCAGCCGGGCTGATGGGGTACTTCATCGTGGTGCGCCACATCGCGTTCGCCGCCCACGCGCTGGCCCACATCGGGCTGCCGGGTGCGACGGGCGCGGTTTTGGTCGGCCTGCCCGCCGGGCTGGGTCTGGGCGTGTTCTGCGTCGGCGGGGCGCTGGTGATCGGAGCGTTGGGGAAACGCGCCGCCGACCGTGAGGTCGCCACCGGTACCGTGCTGGCATTCGCCACCGGCCTGGGGCTGTTCTTCAATTCGCTGGCCACCCGCAACTCGTCCACGCTGACCAACGTGCTGTTCGGCAACCTGCTGGCGATAACCACCGAGCAGTTGCTGTCCTTCCTCGCGTTGTTGGTGCTCACCGCTGCCGGCATCGCGTTCATCTTCCGTCCGCTGTTGTTCACCTCGGTCAACAGCAAAGTGGCCGAGGCCAAAGGTGTTCCGGTCCGCGGGTTGTCGATCGCGTTCATGGTGCTGCTCGGGCTGACGGTGACGATGGCCGTGCAGGCGGTGGGAACGCTGCTGCTGTTCGCGCTCGTGGTCACGCCCGCCGCGACCGCGCTGATGCTCACTGCCCGGCCCGTCATGGCGATGGCGGTGTCCGCGGTGATCGGTCTGGGGTCCGTGTGGGCGGGGCTGATGCTCTCGGCGATGTTCGACCTGCCGCCGAGCTTCGTCGTCGTCTCGATCGCGTGCGGGGTGTGGCTGCTGGTGTGGGCCGGATGCCGGGTGCCCGGCCCGAGTCGGAGGTCGCCGGCCCGCGCCATCCACTAACCTCGGAAAGCATGCCCAGGAGTCCGACGCCCCGACGTCGTGCGACCCTGGCCTCTCTCGCCGCCGAACTCAAGGTGTCGCGCACCACCGTCTCGAACGCGTACAACAGGCCCGATCAACTGTCGGCCGAGTTGCGCGAACGTGTGCTCTCCACGGCCAAGCGGCTCGGGTATCCGGGCCCGGACCCGGTGGCGCGGTCGCTGCGCACCCGCAAGGCCGGGGCCGTCGGCCTGGTGATCACCGAACCGCTCAACTACTCCTTCAGCGATCCCACAGCGCTCGATTTCGTTGCCGGACTTGCCGAATCGTGTGAGGCGGTGGGCCAGGGCCTACTGCTGGTCGCGGTCGGGCCCAACCGCAGCGTGGCCGAAGGGTCGGCCGCCGTGCTGGCAGCCGGGGTGGACGGTTTCGTGGTGTACTCGGCGTCCGACGACGACCCGTATCTGCCCGCGGTGCTGCAGCGCCACCTTCCCGTCGTGGTGGTCGACCAGCCGCGGGATGTGCCGGGCGCGTCGCGGGTCGGCATCGACGATCGTGCCGCGATGCGCCGGCTCGCCGAGCACGTCATCGAGCTCGGCCACCGCGAGATCGGACTGCTGACGATGCGGCTCGGCCGCGACTGGCCGCACGGCGCCGGCCAGGTGCCGGCTGACCCCGGACGGCTGCGGACACCGCACTTTCACGTACAGGCTGAACGCATCCGCGGGGTGTGCGACGCGATGACCGCCGCGGGTCTGGATCCGGAGTCGCTGACCGTCGTGGAGAGCTACGAGCACCTGCCCACGTCGGGCGGGGCGGGAGCCGACGTCGCGCTGGAGGCCAACCCGCGGATCACCGCGCTGATGTGCACCGCGGATGTGCTGGCGTTGTCCGCGATGGACCACCTGCGGGCGCGGGGTGTCTATGTGCCGGGGCAGATGACGGTGACGGGGTTCGACGGTGTCCCGGAGGCGCGGCGCCGCGGATTGACCACCGTCGTGCAGCCCAGCATCGAAAAGGGAAGGCGCGCAGGAGAAATTCTGCACAACCCACCGGGGTCGGGACTGCCGGTCATCGAGGTGCTGGAGACCGAGGTGGTGCGGGGACGCACGTCAGGTCCGCCGGCGTGACCGCCGCTGGGTGAGCAGATACTCCAGCGCGATGGCGACGTCGCCGGGCGAGTCGACCCGGTAGGCCGCGGCCGTCTCACCCGGTCCGACCTTGACCCCGACGTCGGAATCCCGCAACCGGTTGAACGCCTTCTCGTCGGTCACGTCGTCGCCGAGGAACACCACGGCCGTCGCCTCGTGTTCGGCGCGCAGGACGTCGACGGCCCGGCCTTTGTCCGTCGAGACCACGGCGAACTCGAGTACCGCCTTGCCCGTGGTCACATGCGCGTTCCACTGCGGGGCCGCCGCCCATGCGGCGGCCAGGGCGGCCTCGCCGTCGGCCGGATCCGCGTTGCGCACGTGCAGCGCAACACTGGCGGGTTTGGTCTCCACCGTCACGCCTGCTCTGCCCGAGGCGATCTCGCGCAGACCGTCGGTGATGGTCTGCAGCAGCTCGTGGTCGATGTCGTGGTCGAAACCGGACGCGAATTCCGCGCCGTGGCTGCCCACCAGATGTACCGTCGCGGGCATCGACGACAGCGTGCGTAGCGTCTCCAGTGCCCGCCCGGAGATCAGAGCAGTTGCAGTAGAAGGCAATTCGGCCAGTGCAACCAGCGCCTCGGCCGCCGCGGGTAACGGGCGGGCATCGGCGGGGTTGTTCACGATCGGCGCCAGCGTGCCGTCGAAATCGGAAGTCACGAGAAGACGCGGGGTGTCCGCCACGGTGGAGAGTGCGCGAAGCAGATCGGGCGGGAGGTCGCTCACCCGCTAGATCTTAGGCTCGTCGCCGTCCCCGATGAGCAGCCGCACCGCCAGATCGAGCCGCTTGGCGACGTCGGTCGCCGATGCGCGCCGGGTGAGCCAGGCCAGCAGGTTGGACAGCCACACGTCGGAGATCACCCGGGCGATGTGGTACTGGTCCTCGGTGGGCTCCCCG
>NZ_LMVQ01000574.1 GCF_001545925.1 Mycobacterium sp. NAZ190054
CGACACCATGGCCTCGACGAACCCCCCCGGCACCGGCGAGTGGGTCGACGAGTTCGCCGCACGCGCGCGCCCCTGGCTGGCGCAGAACATGCCGTCCGTCGCCCCCGACGACCCGCCGTTCTCGGTTCGGGCCGAACAGTCCTCCTGGGACCGGGCCAAGGAACTCCAGAAGCGCTTGTACGAGGGCGGATTCGCCGGCATCTGCTTCCCGCGCGAGTACGGCGGGCTCGGCCTGGACTACGCCTACCAGAAGGCGTTCAACGCCGAATGCCGCTGTTATGAGATGCCGCTGATCCTCAACACCCCCACGTTCACGATCTGCGCGGCGACGATCCTGGACATGGGCAGCGAAGACCAGAAGCGCGACCGCATCTCGGCGGCCGTCCGCGGCGACGAGATCCTGTGCCAGTTGCTGTCCGAGCCCAGCGGCGGATCCGACCTGGCCGGGGTGATCACCCGCGCCGAACGCGTCGGCGGCAAGTGGGTCGTCAACGGCGCCAAGACCTGGAGCACCAGCGCCTTCGCCGCCGACTACGGGCTGTTGCTGGCCCGCACCGACTGGACCGTGCCCAAGCACGAGGGCCTGACCATGTTCCTGGTGCCGCTGAACTCCCCCGGCATCACGATGCGCCGCATCAAGGAGGTCAACGGCAACGAGGAGTTCTGCGAGGAGTTCTTCGACGGCCTGGAACTCGGAGACGACGCCGTGGTGGGCGAGGTGAACAAGGGCTGGGAGGTCGCCACCCGCCAGCTGCACCACGAACGCCGGGCCGTCGGCGGCGGTTCGGAGTTCGCCAGCGGCACCGCCGCCGAGAACGCCAACGAGATGCCGCCCGACCACGTCGGTCTGGCCGAGGCCACCGGGCAGGGCGACGACCCGCGCATCCAGGACCTGGCGGGCCGTGCCCTGGCGCGCCGCATCGTCAAGGAACAGCTCATCGACCACGTGTTCCGCAGCATCGGCGACGGCTCGCTACCGCCGAACGCGGGCACCCTGATCCGGCTGTTCCACGCCGAGACCACCGAACTCGAAGTCGACACCGCCCTGGCGATCGCCGGCACGGCCGGCGTGGTCGACGAAGGCGCCCCGGGCGCCGCGGAGCTGGCCGGCCTGCTCGACATCGGGGTGCGCTACCTGTCGCGCCAGACCGGGTCGCTGGGCGGCGGTTCCTCCGAGATGGCGCGCAACGTCATCGGTGAGCGCATCCTCGGTTTCCCGCGCGAGTTCGCCGCCGACAAGGGTGTGCCGTTCAACCAGGTCAAGCGCAACAAGAACTGAGCTGCCCCGGCTGTTGCCGTCATCGCGTCAGAACAGCGTCGGCTGCATCGGCGGCGCGGCGGCCGGCACGACGGCCGGCGCGGGGGTGCTCATCCGCGCACCGCTCGTCAGGCCGTGCCTGGCCATCAGCGGCGCGGCCCGGCGCGCCAGCTCGGCCCGGTACCCGGCGGGCAGATACGCGCCGCGCCAGTACAGCCGGCGGTACTCGCCGACCAGCCCGGGATGGGTGCGCGCCAGCCAGTCCATGAACCAGCCGCGGGTGCTGCCGCGCAGGTGCAGCCCGAACACCGTCGCGCTGGTGGCCCCGGCCGCGGCGATCCGGCCCAGCAGGTCGTCGAGGTGGGCCTCGGAGTCGGTCAGCCCGGGAAGCACCGGCGCCACCATCACGTGGCAGCGCAGCCCCGCGGACCTGATCGCCGAGATCAGACCGAGCCGCGCCTCGGGCGTCGGCGTGCCGGGTTCGACCTGGTGGTGCAGGCCGGGGTCGCCCACCGCGAGCGACACCGCGACGCTCACGTCCACCGTGCGGGCCGCGTCGGTGAGCAGCGGCAGGTCCCTGCGCAACAGCGTGCCCTTGGTCAGGATCGAGAACGGTGTCCCCGAATCGGTGAGCGCGCCGATGATCCCCGGCATCAGCGCGTAGCGTCCCTCGGCGCGTTGGTACGGATCGGTATTGGTGCCGAGCGCAACGGTCTCCCGCGTCCACGACGGCCGGCGCAGTTCGCGGCGCAGCACCTCGGCGACGTTGGTCTTCACCACCACCTGGGTGTCGAAATCCCGGCCGCTGTCGAAGTCCAGGTACTCGTGGGTGGGCCGGGCGAAACAGTAGCGGCACGCATGCGAGCAGCCGCGGTAGCCGTTGACCGTGTACCGGAAGGGCAGGTGGGTAGTGCCTTCGGGAATCTTGTTCAGTGCCGACTTGCACAGCACCTCGTGAAAGGTGATTCCGTCGAATTGCGGGGTACGTACGCTGCGGATCAGACCCATCCGTTGCAGACCGGGCAACGCACCGTCGTCGACGGCGATACTTTGCCCGGCCCAGCGCATACCCCATGCGAACACACGTTCGATAGAGTGTCAAGCACCGCCGCTCGACAAGGCCGGGGTGATCACGCAGAATCGCAGCTTCACTTGCAGAACCTAAGGGGCACATGTCGACTCACTACGAAACCGAGCTGCAGTCCGAACGCCGGTACGTGGACGGGCTGTACGCCCGGCTGGACGCCGAACGGGCCAGGGTGAAGGACAGGTACGCCGCCGCGCTGCGCAGTCCGGTCGACAAGCAGAGCGGCGCGACGCTGGTCGCCCGTGACGCCGAGGTGCGCGCGACGGCGGCGCAGATGGACCGCCTCAACGTCGCCGACCACGGTCTGTGCTTCGGCAGGCTCGACAGCGTCTCGGGGGAACGCCTCTACATCGGGCGCATCGGCGTCCTCGACGACAAGCACGAACCGTTGCTGCTGGACTGGCGCGCGCCCGCGGCGCGGCCGTTCTATGTCGCCACCGGCGCCCACCCGGAGAACATGCGCCGCCGCAGGCAGTTCCACAGCCTCGGACGGCGGCTCCTGGACTTCACCGACGAGGTGTTCGGCCGGCCGGTTGCCGAGGACGCCGGCGAACAACCCGGCGACTCCAGTGACGTGGCACTGCTCGCCGCGGTCAACGCGCCGCGGGGCGACGGCATGCGCGACATCGTCGCGACCATCCAGGCCGAGCAGGACGCGATCATCCGGCTGGACCATCCCGGGGTGCTGGTCATCGAAGGCGGCCCCGGCACCGGGAAGACCGTGGTGGCCTTGCACCGCGTCGCCTACCTGCTGTACACCCAGCGCAAGCGCATGGAGAGCCACGGTGTGCTGGTGGTCGGCCCGAACGCGGCGTTCCTGCGCCACATCGGGCGTGTGCTGCCGTCACTGGGCGAGACCAACGTGGTGTTCCTGACCACCGGCGATCTCGTGCCGGGCCTGCACGTCAGCGCCGAGGACACCCCGGAGGCGGCCAAGGTGAAGGGCTCCCTGGCGATGCTGGATGTGCTCAAGGCGGCCGTCGCCGATCGGCAGCGGGCCCCGGAGGATCCGGTGCCCATCGACCTGTCCGACGTCTCGGTGAGCATCGGCGCCGACATCGCCCAGTGGGCGATCCAGGAGGCACGGGCCACCGAACAGCCGCACAACGACGCTCGCGCGGTCTTCGTGGACGTCGTCACCTGGGCGCTGACCGAACGGGCGATCGCCAAGATCGGCCGGGGCTGGCTGACCCGCGAGGACCGCGCGGCCTGGGAACATCTGCGCGCCGACCTTCTCGACGAGCTCGAGGACAACGCCGCCTTCACCGCCGCGCTCGACCGGCTCTGGCCGGTGCTGACACCGGAAAAGCTTCTGGCAGAACTTTATTCGTCGCACGAGCGACTGCAGGCCGCGGGCGCGGACCCCGCGCTGTACCGCGCCGACGGTGACGCGTGGACGGTGTCGGATGTGCCGCTGCTCGACGAGCTGGTCGACCTGCTCGGCCGGGACAGGTCGGGCGAGGAGGCCGCCGAGCGGGAACGCCGCGAGGAGGCGGCCTACGCCGCCGGTGTGCTGGATCTGATGGTCGACCGCGAGGACCTGATGGAGGACGAGGACCTGCTGTTGGCCCGCGACGTCATCGGCGCCGAGGACCTCGCCGAACGCTTCCTCGAACGCGACACCCGTGAACTCGCCGAACGTGCTGCCGCAGACCGGGACTGGACGTACGGGCACGTCGTCGTCGACGAGGCCCAGGAACTCTCGGAGATGGACTGGCGGGTGTTGATGCGGCGCTGCCCGAGCCGGTCGTTCACGATGGTCGGCGACCTCGCACAGCGCCGTTCGGCCGCCGGCGCGACATCCTGGGACGCGGTGCTCAAGCAGTATGTGCCCGACCGGTGGGTGTACCGCACGCTGACGGTGAACTACCGCACCCCGGCCGAGATCATGGCCGTCGCCGCGTCGGTGCTCGCCGAGTTCTCACCGGCCGCCACGCCGCCGGAATCGGTGCGCTCCACCGGCGTCGCGCCGTGGTCCCGGCGGGTCGCCGACGACGAACTGTCCGATGCCATCGCGGATTTCGTCCGCGACGAGGCCGGCCGGGAAGGCACGAGTGTGGTGATCGGGCCACCCGGCGTCCCCGGCACGGTGGCGCCGACACAAACCAAGGGCCTGGAGTTCGACGCCGTGCTCGTCGTGTATCCCGAGCGGATCCTGGCCGAGGGGCCGCGCGGGGCGGCCGACCTCTATGTCGCCCTCACCCGCGCGACACAGCGCCTCGGCGTGCTGCACCGCGAACCGCTGCCACCGGCCCTGTCCGGGCTGGTGGCGAGCTGACTCACCACTGGCCGAGCTGGCACCGCACGTTGTAGGGGTCGTCGTGCTGGGTCAGCACCTGGCCGTCGACCGCGATGTCGCAGTGCGCGTTCGGCGCGGCCTGCCCACCCCGGGTGGTGCTGCTGACCTGGAGGATCGCCCAGTTCGGATCGGCCATGGTGGTCTCGAAGACCCACGGCACACCCGCGGCCAGGTGGACCTTCTCACGCTTGGCGAAGGCATAGGCGTCCGCGTTGAACGCCTCCATGCTCGGCGGCTGGCTCGTCAGATAGAAGAGGTCGAACTCGTAGGCGCCGGCCGAGACGAGCGTGTAACGGACCTGATGCGCTTCCTGAGCGCCGGCCGTCGCCGGGCTGATCATCCCCGCGGCCGCCAGCGCTGCTGCCCCGACTGCCGCCCCTACCTTGGCTGTAGCTGTTCGCATATCGGTCACATCGCCGGACGGTACCGGATCGTTACCCACGCCCCCGCCGCGTCCCCGCCACGCGGGTCGACGGCAAACCAACGACGGCCGGTGCCAACAGGTTAACGTGCCCGTCACACACAGACATTTGGCAGAAACACGGGCGCTCTAACGTCCGGATTCGACACCCGGGGCGGTGTCGCAACGCCCGCGTTCTGAAGCGTTCTGAAGTATCCCGACCCGGCGCTCATCTGCGGATGAGCACTGCCGACAGCAGAAAGGCCGTTCATGGACCAACTCCGACGCCACCGTGTGAAACGATCCGCGCTGACAACAGGAAGCGTCGTCGTCGTGGCGAGCATGCTGCTGGCCGGCTGCGGAAGCAGGGCGAGTGAGACCGATTCAGCAAATGCCGAGTCGTGCGTGGACACCTCCGGTTCCACGATCAAGGTGGGCGCGCTGAACTCACTGTCGGGCACCATGGCGATCTCGGAGGTGACCGTCCGCAACGCGATCGATCTGGCCGTCGAGCAGATCAACGCCTCCGGCGGTGTGCTGGGCAAGCAGATCCAACTGGTCGGCGAAGACGGTGCGTCGGAACCGACGGTGTTCGCCGAGAAGGCCGAGAAGCTGATCAGCAGCGACTGCGTCGCGGCGGTGTTCGGCGGGTGGACGTCGTCGAGCCGCAAGGCCATGCTGCCGGTGTTCGAGAGCGGGAACTCGCTGCTGTACTACCCCGTCCAGTACGAGGGCCTGGAGTCCTCCCCCAACATCTTCTACACCGGCGCGACCACCAACCAGCAGATCGTGCCGGCGCTGGACTACCTCAAGGAGCAGGGCGTCACGTCGCTCTATCTGGTCGGCAGCGACTACGTCTTCCCGCAGACCGCCAACCGGATCATCAAGGCCTACGCCGAAGCCAACGGCATCGAGATCAAGGGCGAGGACTACACGCCGCTGGGATCGACCGACTTCTCCACGATCATCAACAAGGTGCGCACCGCCGACGCCGACGCGGTGTTCAACACGCTCAACGGCGATTCCAACGTGGCCTTCTTCCGCGAGTACAAGAACGTGGGCCTCACCCCGCAGGACATGCCCGTGGTCTCGGTGTCGATCGCCGAGGAAGAGGTCGGCGGCATCGGTGTGCAGAACATCACCGACCAGCTGGTGGCCTGGGACTACTACCAGACCATCGACACCCCGGAGAACAAGGCGTTCGTCGAGGCCTACAAGGCCAAGTACGGGGCGGACAAGCCCACGTCGGATCCGATGGAAGCGGCGTACGTGTCGGTCTACCTGTGGAAGAACACCGTCGAGAAGGCGCAGTCCTTCGACGTCACGGCGATCCAGGAAAACGCCGACGGCGTGACCTTCGAGGCACCCGAAGGTCTGGTCACGATCGACGGGGAGAACCACCACATCACCAAGACCGCCCGGATCGGTGAGATCCGGCCCGACGGTCTGATCTACACGGTGTGGGAATCGCCCGGCCCCATCGAGCCGGACCCGTACCTGAAGTCCTACCCGTGGGCCGCCGGCCTGTCCGGCTGACCAGATGGATGCCGTAATCGGACAGCTGGCAACAGGGTTGAGCCTCGGCTCGATCCTGTTGCTGGCCGCGCTGGGACTGTCACTGACGTTCGGCCAGATGGGCGTCATCAACATGGCGCACGGCGAGTTCATCATGGCCGGTTGCTACACCGCCTACGTGGTGCAGCAGATCGTCTCCGACGCCGGCGCGTCGTTGCTCATCTCGCTGGTGATCGGTTTCCTCATCGGCGGTGCGATGGGCGCGCTGCTGGAGGTGACGCTGATCCAGCGCATGTACCACCGCCCGCTGGACACGCTGCTGGTCACGTTCGGTGTCGGGTTGATCCTGCAGCAGGTGGCCCGGGACATCTTCGGGGCACCGGCGGTCAACGTCATCGCACCGGAATGGTTGTCCGGGGGCATGGAGATCTTCGGCGCGGTCGTGCCGAAGACCCGCATCTTCATCCTGGTGCTGGCCGTCGTGTGTGTCGCGGTGCTGGCCACCGTGCTCAAGGTCAGCCCGATGGGCCGGCGCATCAGGGCGGTGGTGCAGAACCGCGATCTCGCTGAGACCAGCGGCATCTCGTCACGCAAGACCGACATCACCACGTTCTTCATCGGTTCCGGGCTCGCCGCGGTGGCCGGTGTGGCGTTGACGCTGATCGGTTCCACCAGTCCGACCATCGGGCAGAGCTATCTGATCGATGCGTTCCTGGTGGTCGTGGTCGGGGGCCTGGGCCAGATCAAGGGCACGGTGATCGCGGCGTTCGCCCTCGGTTTCCTGAACTCGTTCATCGAGTACAACACCACCGCGTCGCTGGCCAAGGTGATCGTGTTCGTGATCATCGTGATCTTCCTGCAGGCGCGTCCGCAGGGCCTGTTCACGGTTCGGACGAGGAGTCTCGTATGAAGACCGTTCTGGGACGCTGGCAGACCTGGGCCGGCTTCGGTGTCGCCGCCCTGGTGCTGTTCGTCGTGGCGCCGGCGGTGTTGTCGGACTTCCGGCTGTCACTGCTGGGCAAGTTCCTGTGCTTCGCCATCGTGGCCGTCGGCATCGGGCTGGCGTGGGGCCGTGGCGGAATGCTGGTGCTGGGTCAGGGGGTGTTCTTCGGCCTCGGCGGCTACATGATGGCGATGCATCTGAAGATCGCCGACGCCCAACTGCTCGGCGACGACGTACCTGACTTCATGCAGATCCAGGGCATGCGCGAACTGCCCGGCTACTGGGCACCGTTCGCCTCTCCCCTGGTCACGCTGATCGCGATCCTGGTGATCCCGGCGGGTATCGCCGCCGCGCTCGGGCTGGGCGTGTTCAAACGCAAGGTCAAGGGCGCCTACTTCGCGATCCTGTCGCAGGCGTTGGCGGCCGCACTGGCCATCCTGCTGGTCGGCCAGACCAGCCTCGGCGGGTCCAACGGGCTCAACCGGTTCCGTACGTTCTTCGGCTTCACGCTGAGCGACCCGGTGAACCGGCGGATGCTGTACTTCATCGCCGCGGCGGTGCTGCTGATCGTGGTCGCGGTGGTGCGCCAGCTGATGCTGAGCCGGTACGGCGAGCTGCTGGTGGCGGTCCGCGACGGTGAGGAGCGCGTGCGCTTCCTGGGATATGACCCCGCGAACATCAAGGTGGTCGCCTACACCGTGGCGGCTCTGTTCGCGAGCATCGCCGGTGCGTTGTTCGCGCCGATCGTCGGGTTCATCGCGCCGTCCCAGGTCGGCATCCTTCCGTCCATCGCGTTCCTGATCGGCGTCGCGATCGGCGGGCGCACCACACTGCTGGGTCCCGTGCTCGGCGCGATCGGCGTGGCGTGGGCGCAAACCCTGTTCTCCGAACGCTTTCCGTCGGAGTGGACGTACGCGCAGGGCTTGTTGTTCATCATCGTCGTCGGGTTCTTCCCCGCGGGACTGGCCGGCCTCGGAGTGCTTCTCAAGCGCCGCCGAAAGGCCAAGAACGAACCACCCGAGGACAAGGCCACCGACTCCGATCCCGACGCAGAGAAAGTGGGTGCCGGTTCATGACCGACGTGACAGCGAGCACCGCCGGCAAGGAGCCCGCCGAGGGCGGCAACGTCGGCATGGGCACCCAGTACCTCGAAGTTCGGGGTCTGACAGTCGATTTCGATGGGTTCAAGGCGGTCAGCAACGTCGACCTGACCCTGTTTCAGGGCGATCTGCGCTTCCTGATCGGCCCCAACGGCGCCGGCAAGACCACCGTGATCGACGCGATCACCGGCCTGGTGCCGGCGACCGGCTCGGTGAACAAGTCCGGCGTGGAGCTGCTCGGCAAGAAGGTGCACCGGATCGCCCGCCAGGGCGTGGGCCGCACGTTCCAGACCGCGAGCGTGTTCGAACAGCTGACGGTGCTGCAGAACCTCGACATCGCCGCCGGCGCGGGCCGGTCGGCGTGGACCCTGCTGCGCCGGCGGCGCGGTGTGCTGCCGGCGATCGAACAGGCACTGCACACCATCGGCCTGGCGGATCTGGCCGACAAGCCGGCCGGGGTGCTCGCCCACGGGCAGAAACAGTGGCTGGAGATCGGCATGCTGCTGGTACAGAACGCCGACGTGCTGCTGCTCGACGAACCCGTCGCGGGCATGAGCGCCGAGGAGCGGGAGGAGACGGGGAAGCTGTTGCGCCGCATCGGCGCCGAACGCACCGTGGTGGTCGTCGAGCACGACATGGACTTCATGCGGGCGTTCGCGACGTCGGTGACGGTGCTGGCGCGTGGACAGGTGATCGCCGAAGGCTCGGTCGCCGAGGTGCAGGCGAATCCGAAGGTGCAGGAGGTCTATCTGGGCACCGCCGCGGCAGGCGCGGACGGAATCGAACTCGTCGAGGAGAACTCCTGATGTTGGAACTGGTCGACGTCCGCACCGGCTACGGCCGCAGCGAGGTCATCTACGGGGTCAGCCTCGAGGTGCCCACCGACGGCGTGGCGGCGGTGATGGGGCACAACGGTGCCGGCAAGACCACCCTGCTGCGCGCGGCGGTCGGGCTGCTGAAATGTACGGCGGGCAAGGTGCTGTTCGACGGCGAGGACATCACCAAGCTGCGGCCGAGCGCCCGGGTGGCCCGCGGGCTGGCGTATGTGCCCCAGGGCCAGCAGTCGTTCGGCCAGTTGACCACCGCCGAGAATCTGCAGGTGGTCGCCGACGGCCGCAAGAACGGCAAGGCGCTGATCGACGAGCAGCTCGACCTGTTCCCGGCGCTCAAGGAGCTGCTGGGCCGTCGCGCGGGCCTGCTCTCGGGCGGGCAGCGCCAGCAGCTCGCGATCGCCCGCGCGCTGATCACCACGCCGAAGTGCCTGATCCTCGACGAACCGACCGAGGGCATCCAGCCGTCGGTGGTGGCCGAGATCGAAGAGGCGATCACGGCGCTGACCCAGCGCGGCGGTCTGGGCGTGCTGCTCGTCGAGCAGCACATCGGGTTCGCACTGGAGTCGTCGCAGCGCTACTACATCCTGGAGGCCGGCCGCATCACCACCAGCGGTACCGGCGGCTCGGCGTCCGAAGCCGACGTCCGCGCCGCGATGGCCATCTGACGCAGGTAGCGCCCGTCAGCACGAGCGTGCGCGTCTGCGGCCGCCTCGCCGAGACAAAGAGGGATCAGGACAGGCGGGAGAGGACTTCGGCGACAACCTGATCCGTCGCGACGTCGACCTGTTCGCCGGTCGCCATGCTCTTCACCCCGACCGTCCCGGCCTCCAGGTCACGGTCACCGGCCACCAGCGCGATCGACGCACCCGAACGGTCGGCGCCCTTCATCGCGCCTTTGAGACTGCGGTCGCCGTACGCGACGTCGACGCGCACGCCCGCGGCCCGCAGCTGCGCCGCCAGCACCGCCAGCCGCACCTTCGCCTCGGCGCCGAGCGGCACCGCGTACACGTCGACCCGGGCGGTCTCCCCGGCCGTCTTGCCCTCCGCGCGCAGCGCCAGGAGCGTGCGGTCGACGCCGAGCCCGAACCCGATGCCGGACAGGTCCCGGCCGCCCAGTTGCGACATCAGCCCGTCGTAGCGTCCGCCGCCGCCGATCCCGGACTGCGCGCCGAGCCCGTCGTGCACGAACTCGAACGTCGTCTTGGTGTAGTAGTCCAGCCCGCGCACCATCCTCGGGTTGATCACGTACGGCACCGACAACGCGTCCAGATGCGCCAGCACCGTGTCGAAATGCTCCTTGGCCGCATCGGAGAGGTGATCGAGCATCACCGGCGCGCCGACGGTCATCTGTTTCATGTGCGGACGTTTGTCGTCGAGCACCCGCAGCGGGTTGATCTCGGCGCGGCGGCGGGTCTCCTCGTCGAGGTCCAGCTTGAACAGGAAGTCCTGCAACAGCTCCCGGTACTGCGGCCGGCAGGTGTCATCACCGAGCGAGGTGATCTCCAGCCGGAAACCGTCCAGCCCGAGTGAGCGGAAACCGGCGTCGGCGACGGCGATCACCTCGGCGTCCAGCGCGGGGTCGTCGACGCCGATGGCCTCCACCCCGACCTGCTGCAGCTGCCGGTAGCGGCCGGCCTGCGGACGCTCGTAGCGGAAGAACGGCCCCGAGTAGCACAGCTTGACCGGCAGCTGGCCGCGATCGAGGCCGTGTTCGATGACCGCCCGCATCACCCCCGCCGTGCCCTCGGGGCGCAGGGTCACCGACCGGTCACCGCGGTCGGCGAAGGTGTACATCTCTTTGGACACCACGTCGGTGGACTCCCCCACCCCGCGGGCGAACAGCGCGGTGTCCTCGAAGATCGGCAGCTCGATGTCGCCGTAACCGGCCCGGCGCGCCGCGGCGAGCAGCCCACCGCGCACGGCGACGAACTCGGCCGAATCGGGCGGCAGGTAGTCGGGGACGCCCTTGGGCGCCTTGAACGAGGTGGCCGCTTTTGCGGGGGTCTCAGTCACGGAGTCAAACCTTCGAGGAATGGGTTGGTGTGGCGTTCGAGTCCGATGGTGCTGCGCTCGCCGTGCCCCGGTAATACCAGGGTGTCGTCGTCGAGCACCAACAGTTTTGTGACGATCGATTCCAACAGGTCCCGGCCGCTGCCGCCGGGCAGGTCGGTGCGCCCGACCGACGCGCGGAACAACGTGTCGCCGGTGAAGGCCGCCTGCTGCGGTCCCTGCTCGACGCGGAACACCACCGAACCCCTGGTGTGGCCCGGGGTGTGGTCGACGGCGACCGTGATACCGCCGAGCTCGATCTTGTCGCCGTCGCGGTCCAGCTCGAGAACCTGCTTGGGCTCGCGGAACACGGCTCCGAGCGCGAGCCGCCCCACACCGGCGAGGAACCCCTGGCCGATCCCCTTGATCGGGTCGGCGAGCATGTAGCGGTCGGCCGGGTGGATGAAGGTCGGGCAGCCGTAGGTGTCGGCGACCTTCTGCGCCGACCACATGTGGTCGATGTGACCGTGGGTGAGCAGTACCGCCGCCGGGGTGAGCCGGTTCTCGTCGAGGATCCTGCGCAGCGGGCCCATCGCCCGCTGTCCGGGGTCGACCACGATGGCGTCGGCGCCCTGCCGCGGGGCCAGCACGTAGCAGTTGCACGCCAGCAGGCCGGCCGGGAATCCGGTGATCAACACGCCTTCCAGCTTCCCATGCCCAGGTCGGGGCCCTGTTCAGGAGGGTCGCAGCGCCCGCACTCGGGATGAACTGGCACACTCGGTGCCGACCGGATCAATCGCGAGGAGGACACCTGCCGTGCCGACGAACGAACAACGGCGTGCGACAGCCAAGCGCAAACTCGAGCGTCAGCTGGAGAACCGGGCCGAACGCGAGCGCAGGCGCCGCCTGTACACGATCATCGGATCCGCGGTGGCCGCCGTCGTCGTCATCGGCGCGGTGGTCGCCACCATCGTGATCACCAACCGCGACTCGGGCACCCAGACCGCGTCCACCTCCTCCCCCTCGTCCCCGACGGAGACCTCGTCGCCGTTCGACATGGCCGCGCCGGCCGAGGCCGCCGCACTGCCCGAGTTCGTCGCACCCGAAGGGCTGGGCAGCAACTGCCAGTACCCGGAGTCGGCCGAGCCGGCCAGCAAGGAGAACGACCCGCCGCGCACCGGCACGGTGCCCACCGAGCCGGCCCAGGTCAGCGCCAGCATGGCCACCGACCAGGGCAACATCGGGCTGCAGCTGGACAACGGCAAGTCGCCGTGCACCGTCAACAGCTTCGCCAGCCTGGCGCAGCAGGGCTACTTCAACGACACGCCGTGCCACCGGCTCACCACCAGCGAGTCGCTCGGGGTGCTGCAGTGCGGGGATCCGACCGGCGAGGGCACCGGCGGGCCGGGCTACCAGTTCGCCAACGAGTACCCGACCGACCAGTTCCAGCCCGACGACCCGGCGCTCAACCAGCCGGTCGTCTACCCGCGCGGCACCCTGGCGATGGCCAACGCCGGGCCGGGCACCAACGGCAGCCAGTTCTTCCTGGTCTACCAGGATTCGCAGCTGCCGCCGCTGTACACGGTGTTCGGCACGATCGACGAGACCGGCCTGGAAACCCTGGACAAGATCGCCGCCGAGGGGGTCGCCGGCGGTGGGCCCGATGGTGCACCGCAGCTGGCCACCACGGTGAAGTCCATCCAGCTGGACTGACCGGGGTTCTCAGGCCGCCGACGTGACGCGGTAGACGTCGTAGACGCCTTCGACGTTGCGCACCACGTTGAGCACGTGCCCGAGGTGCTTGGGGTCACCCATCTCGAAGGTGAACCGGCTGATCGCGACCCGGTCGTTGGACGTCGTCACCGATGCCGACAGGATGTTGACCTTCTCGTCGGCCAGCACACGGGTCACGTCGGACAGCAGCCGGTGCCGGTCGAGCGCCTCCACCTGGATCGCGACCAGGAACACCGACGACGGTGACGGCGCCCACTGCACGTCGATGATGCGTTCGGCTTGTTCCTGCAGCGACGCGGCGTTCGTGCAGTCGGTGCGGTGCACGCTGACCCCGCCGCCGCGCGTGACGAAGCCCATGATGTTGTCGCCGGGCACCGGGGTGCAGCACTTGGCGAGCTTGGTCAACACGCCCGGCGCGCCCGGCACCGCCACCCCGACGTCGTCACTGGTGCGCTGCCGCACCGGCATGGTCGCCGGGGTGGACCGCTCGGCGATCTCGTCGGCGGCCTCGTCGTCACCACCGAGCTGGGCCACCAGCCGCTGCACCACGTGGCGCGCCGACACGTGGCCCTCACCGACGGCGGTGTACAGCGCCGAGACGTCGGTGTAGCGCAGTTCACGGGCCAGCGCGGTCATCGTCTCGGCATTCACCAGACGCTGCAACGGAAGTCCGCCGCGGCGGACCTCGCGGGCGATGGCCTCTTTACCGGATTCCAGCGCCTCCTCGCGGCGCTCTTTGGCGAACCACTGCCGGATCTTGGCCTTGGCGCGTGGTGAGACGACGAAGCCCTGCCAGTCCCGGGACGGACCGGCGTTGGGCGCCTTGGAGGTGAACACCTCGACCACTTCGCCGTTTTCGAGTTTGCGTTCCAGCGCGACGAGGCGGCCGTTGACGCGGGCCCCGATACAGCGGTGGCCGACCTCGGTGTGCACCGCGTACGCGAAGTCCACCGGGGTGGACCCGGTGGGCAGCGTGATCACGTCGCCCTTCGGGGTGAACACGAAGATCTCCTGCACCGCGAGGTCGTAACGCAGCGATTCGAGGAACTCGCCCGGGTCCGCGGCTTCCCGCTGCCAGTCGAGCAGCTGCCGCATCCACGCCATGTCGTCGATCTCGGTGGCCGTCTGGCTGGGCGGAATTCCGTTGCGGCCCTTGGCCTCCTTGTAGCGCCAGTGCGCAGCGATGCCGTATTCGGCGGTCTTGTGCATGTCGATGGTGCGGATCTGCACTTCCAGCGGCTTGCCCTCCGGGCCGACGACGGTCGTGTGCAGCGACTGGTACACCCCGAACCGCGGCTGGGCGATGTAGTCCTTGAACCGCCCGGCGATCGGCTGCCACAGCGAGTGCACGACACCGACCGCGGCGTAGCAGTCGCGGATCTCGTCGCACAGGATGCGCACGCCCACCAGGTCGTGGATGTCGTCGAAGTCGCGGCCCTTGACGATCATCTTCTGGTAGATCGACCAGTAGTGCTTCGGCCTGCCCTCGACGGTCGCGTTGATCTTCGACTTGGTCAGCGTGTTGACGATCTCGGCGCGCACCTTGGCCAGATAGGTGTCGCGCGACGGCGCCCGGTCGGCGACCAGGCGCACGATCTCGTCGTACTTCTTCGGGTGCAGGATCGCGAACGACAGATCTTCCAGCTCCCACTTGACCGTCGCCATGCCCAGCCGATGAGCAAGGGGCGCAATGACTTCCAGCGTCTCACGGGCCTTGCGGGCCTGCTTCTCCGGCGGCAGGAACCGCATCGTGCGCATGTTGTGCAGCCGGTCGGCCACCTTGATCACCAGCACCCGCGGGTCGCGTGCCATCGCGATGATCATCTTGCGGATGGTCTCGCCCTCGGCCGCGGTGCCGAGCGCGACCTTGTCCAGTTTGGTGACGCCGTCGACGAGATGACCGACCTCGACGCCGAACTCCTGGGTCAACGCCTCCAGCGTGTAGCCGGTGTCCTCGACGGTGTCGTGCAGCAGCGCCGCGATCAGCGTCGTGGTGTCCATCCCGAGTTCGGCGAGGATGTTGGCCACCGCCAGCGGATGGGTGATGTACGGGTCACCGGAGCGGCGCAACTGGTCGGCGTGCCGCTGCTCGGCGACCTCGTAGGCCTTCTGCAGCAGGGTCAGGTCGGCCTTCGGGTAGATCTCGCGGTGCACCGCGACCAGCGGCTCGAGCACCGGGTTGATGGTGCTGCGCTGCGATGTCATCCGGCGGGCCAGCCGGGCCCGTACCCGGCGCGACGCGCTGGTGGGAGGCTTGGCGCTGTCGGCCCGGGCCGGCTCCATCGGCTGGGTCTCCGGGCCGGCGGCCGGCGGCCGGGGCGGCGCCTGCACAGCCTGGTTCGCGGCGGGTTCCGTGCGAACCTTGTCGGCCATGTTCACCTCCGGTATCGGTGCTCTTCGCAGGATATCCGCTCAGACGGTGTAGAGGCTGGTGACCTCGAGCGGTTCCAGCGCGGCGCGGCCGCCCAGCGCCGTGAGCTCCATCATCACCACCGCACCGGTCACGTTCGCGCCGGCCCGGGTGAGCAACTGATGGGTGGCCGCCAGCGTGCCGCCGGTGGCCAGCACGTCGTCGATCACCACCACCGAGCGGCCGGCCAGGTCGATGCCCTCGGCGGGCACCTCCAGGGTGGCCGAACCGTACTCGAGGGTGTAGGTCTCGCCGAAGACCGGGGGCGGCAGCTTGCCCCCCTTGCGCACCGCGAGCACGCCGATGCCGAGGGTGACCGCGACCGCGCCGCCGAGCAGAAAGCCGCGGGCGTCGACACCGGCGACCAGTTCGGCGCCGCGCGCCGCATCGGCGATCGCCTTGGTCACCTCGGCCAGCCCACGCGCATCGGCCAGCACCGGGGTCAGGTCCTTGAACTGGATGCCGGGTTCGGGGAAGTCGGGCACCTCCCGCACCAGCGAGAGGATGACCTCGGCGATGTCGGTCACCGGCTCAGCCTCCAACGGTCCATGTTCCACCCTGCCCCCCATCGCGTCGGATTTCCGCTCACCGCAAACATCTTGGTGGACGTGAGCAGCGTCCGCTGCTGCCGGTACAACGGCAGCGTCGGCATGTCACCCCACAGGATCGGTCCCGCCTCGCCGAGCAGGCGCGCCATCTCCTTCGGATCGGAGATGACGGCCAGCGTCGCGATGACCGCGTCGATGCGCTCGTTGCGATACCGCGGCAGGTTGTTGCCGTTGGCGCTGTGCAGCGTGTAGGCGTCCATCGTCGAGGACCCGGACGACCCGCTGCCCGCCGCTCCCCCGGTGCCGGCGATCAGCACATCGATCTGGTTGTCGCGCAACGCCAGCGGGCCGACGTCGGCCCCCGCGACGTCCTCGACGGTGATACCGGCGGGGGCGCACGCCTGCGCGATCGTGCCGACGATCGCGGCGAGCCTCGCGTTGGGGGTCTGATAGCCGATCCGTACGGTCAGCGGTTCACCGTCCAGCGCGGCGCGGGCCGCGTCGGGGTTGGCCACCGCGAACTCGTTGACCTGGGGTGTGGCCTCGGCGGCGCTGTAGGCGTCTTCGGTGGCGGTGTTCAGGCGCGCGTTGGCCACCGGCGCCTCGGCGTTGCGGGCGATCACGTCACGCGGGGTGCACAGCGCCAGCGCCCGGCGCGCCGGCACCGCAGCCAGCGGACCCTGCGGCGCAAAGATCAACTGCTCGATGCCGGCCGACGCGGAGTCGGTGCGCACGTAGTCGTCGGGCAGGTTCAGCGTGCCCGAGGATCCGGTGGCGATGTCGACGACGTCGTAGGCGCCCTCGTTGACCTTGTCCTGCATGTCGGCGCTGCGGGGCCACACGGTGATCTCGGCGGTGACCGGCGGGGTGCCCCACCACTTGTCGTTGGCCACCAGCACGACGGCGCCGTCGTCGGTGACGGATTCCAGCTTGTACGGACCCGACGACGGGAACTTCTTCAGGTCGAGGTCGGGACTGAGGTCCCAGGTGCTGTTCCAGACCTGGGCGATGCGTTCGACGACGGGCCCGTCGTTGTTCAGCAGCGCCGTGGTCACGCCGCCCTCGCCCAGACCGAGCACGTCGGCGATGACGTGCGCCGGCATCATCGACGTCGCGGCGAACAGCTGGCCGTAGTCGGTGAACCCGCGTTCCGGCGCAAACGACACCCTGGCCTTCTTCTGCCCGGGGGCGCAGTCGACGGTCGCGATGTCGGCGTAGCCGGCGCGGCTGGCCGCGTCGAACCCGGGGAACCGGCCCGACTGCGACGCCCACGCGAGCACCATGTCGTCACAGGTGATCGGCTTGCCGTCGGAGTACACCGCCTCGGCCTTGATCTCGTAGTCCAGGATCAGCGGAGAGCGACCGACCACCGAGACGGTGCCGAAGTCGTGGTCGCCGACGATCTGGCCGTCCGGCCCGTGATAGTTGAACCCGGTCAGCACGCGGGCGAACGCCTGCGGGCCGCCCGACGCCGCGCCGGCGACGGTGTTGGTGTTGTAGGTGACCAGCGTCCCGTCCACCGCGTAGTCCACGGTGTCGGCGGTCTCGTCCGCGCAGGAGGCCAGCGCGGGTCCACCGATCAGGGCCAGCACCGCGGTCAGCGCGACAGCACGACGGGCGCGCGATGTGCCCGGAACCCGCAGACGCCAACGTCCGGCCATCGGCGGCTACCGGTTCCGCGGGGTGCGCTTACCCGACGGTCGCCCGGTCCGGCTGCTGGTGGGCCGCACGGGGCGGGATCCGCCGCGGTGGGCTTGTCCTGGTCCTTCATCCGGTGCGCGAGCCAGTTCTTGCCGTCGGTCTGGATCAGCGCGTACCGGCCTTCGACTTTCTCGCCGTGCAGGGTGACGATCACCTCGCCGCCCTTGTCCGGGCCGTCGGGCGGATGGTCGTTGAACTTCTCGGTCTCGTAGGTGCCGTTGTCCCAGAGGTAGACCTCACCACCGCCGTACTCCCCTTTGGGGATCTCGCCGGCGAACGTCAGGTACTCCATCGGATGGTCCTCGGTGTGCACGGCAAGGTGATTCACCGCAGGCGTGTCGGGAAGGTTCTTCGGCACCGCCCAGCTCACCAGTACGCCGTCGCGTTCCAGGCGGAAGTCGTAGTGCAGCCGGCGGGCGTGGTGTTCCTGGATCACGAACTTGTCGTTGTCACCGGTCTTCGGCGCGTCACCGGGTATCGGCTCCGGCGTCTTGGCGGTGTCCCGCATGCTGCGGTACCGGGTCAGCCGGTCGGGCACCGCCAGCGGCTCGTCGAGGTCGGCGATCAGGTCGCCGTCCCGGTCGAGCCGGTCGAGCACCTCGCCGAACGTCAGGTGCCTGAGGTCCGGATCTTCGATCTCGTCCCAGGTACGCGGCGCCGCGACGGTCGGATGTTCGCGGCCCCGAAGCGAATACGGCGCGATCGTGGTCTTGTTGCCGTTGTTCTGGCTCCAGTCCACGAACACCTTGCCCGCTCGCACGCTCCTGGTCATCGTCGCGGTGACCTGTTTGGGCATGGTCTGTTCGAGTTGCTGGGCCACCCGCTTGGCCAGCACCGAGGCGCCCCGCGAGCTGATCGGTTCTGTCAGCGGGACGTACAGGTGCACCCCTTTGCTGCCGCTGGTCAGCGGAAACGTCCGCAGCCCGATGTCGGTGATCAGGTCCCGGACCTCGTGGGCGACCTCGCAGAGCTGACGGAACGACACCCCCTCCCCCGGGTCGAGGTCGAAGACGATGCGCGTCGCCGGACCGACGGCCCCGTCGACGAACCGCCACTGCGGGACGTGGACTTCCAGCGCGGCCTGCTGCGCGATCCAGGCCAGCCCCTCGGCGGAGTCGATCACCGGGTAGGTGGTGGTGCCGGACTTGTGGACGATGGTGGCACGATCGAGCCAGTCCGGGGCGGACGAGGCCAGTTGCTTCTCGAAGAACGACCCTTCTTCCACACCGTTGGGCCAGCGCTTCCGCGTGACCGCGCGGCCGGCGATATGGGGCAGCATCGCCACGGCGACGTTGACGTAGTAGTCGAAAACCTCGGCCTTCGTCGTCCCCGTCGCCGGATACAGCACCTTGTCCGGGTTGGTCAGCTTCACCCGGTCGTAGCGGTCCACCACATCACGGTATTACCCGCTGCGGACGCGGTAGCGTCGAAACGGTGAGGGCTCTGGTCATCGGTGAGGCGCTCATCGACATCGTCGAGCGCGACGGACAGCCGACACGTGAGCACGTCGGCGGCAGTCCGCTGAACGTCGCCGTCGGGCTGGCCCGGCTGGGACGCGACGTCGACTTCCTGACCTACATCGGCACCGACGCCCGCGGACAGCGCATCGCGGACTACGTCAAATCGTCTGGGGCGCAAATGGTCTCGGGCAGCACGACAGCATCCCGGACGGCCACCGCCCGCGCCGTGCTCGACCCGTCGGGGTCGGCGACGTACTCCTTCGACATCGACTGGCAGCTCAGCGGGATCCCCGAGGTGGCGCCGCCGCTGGTGCTGCACACCGGTTCGATCGCCGCGGTGCTGGAACCGGGGTGTCTGGCCACCAAGGCCCTGATCGACACCTATCACCTGTCGGCCACCGTCACGTTCGACCCGAACATCCGTCCGGCGCTGATCACCGACGCCGACGCGGCCCGCGCGCGCATCGACCGCCTGCTCGAGCGCGCCGACGTGGTGAAGGCCAGCAACGAGGACCTGCACTGGATCGATCCGGCGCGCACGCCCGAACAGATCGCGGCGGCGTGGCTGAGCCTGGGGCCGTCCGTCGTCGTGGTGACGTTCGGCGAGAAAGGCGCGGTGGCGATGTGTGCCGACGGAACGGTGCGGGTACCTGCCGGGCATGTCAACGTGGTGGACACCGTGGGCGCGGGCGATGCGTTCATGACCGGTCTGATCGACGCGCTGTGGTCGATGGACCTCCTCGGCGCGGACCGCCGCGGCCGCCTCGCCGCGATCGGAACGGACGCGCTGACGGACGCCGTGCGGGCGGCGACGCTGACGGCGGCGCTGACGGTGGCGCGGGTGAGTACATCTCCCGACGTTTCGC
>NZ_LMVQ01000575.1 GCF_001545925.1 Mycobacterium sp. NAZ190054
CCCCCCGCTTTCCCTCCACGCCGCTCTCCCGATCTCGCGCCCCGCCGCGGCTCCGGGCGTGTCCACCCTGGAACTCGACGCCGTCGCCGAGTCGGTGATCCGCGACGGCGGCGGTGTCCCGTCGTTCCTGGGCTACCACGGCTTTCCCGCCTCCATCTGCGCGTCGGTGAACGACCGCGTGGTGCACGGCATCCCGACCGCGGACGAGAAACTGGCGGCCGGTGACCTGGTGTCCATCGACTGCGGCGCCATTCTCGAGGGCTGGCACGGTGACTCGGCGTTCACGTTCGGCGTCGGCGAGGTCATCCCGGTCGACGACGCGCTGTCGGCCGCCACCCGGGAATCCATGGAGGCCGGCATCGCCGCGATGGTGCCGGGCAACCGGCTCACCGACGTCTCCCACGCCATCGAGCAGGGCACTCGGGCCGCCGAGCGGCGGCACGGCCGCAAGTTCGGCATCGTCGCGGGTTACGGCGGCCACGGCATCGGCCGCGAGATGCACATGGACCCGTTCCTGCCGAACGAGGGATCGCCGGGACGCGGTCCCCACCTCGCGCCGGGCTCGGTGCTCGCGATCGAGCCGATGCTCACCCTCGGCACGCGAAAGACGATCGTGCTCGAGGACGGCTGGACGGTCGTCACCGCCGACGGCTCCCGCGCGGCACACTGGGAGCACACGGTCGCGGTCACCGACGACGGACCGAGGATCCTGACCGCCTGATCCGGTCTGAACCGATCGTCCTCCGCCGTCGTGTCGTAGACGGAGGACGTGATGGACGATCCGGCGATGATGCGGGCGCTCTACGACGAGCACGCCGACGCGCTCTGGCGATACGCGCTGCGCCTCACCGGTGACCGGGCCCGGGCCGAGGACGTCGTCCAGGAGACGTTGCTGCGGGCCTGGTGCCACCCGGAGGTCACCGCCGACGCGGACCGCTCCGCCCGGGCCTGGCTGTTCACCGTCGCGCGCAACATGATCATCGACGAACACCGCAGTGCCCGGTCCCGCCATGAGACCGACGTGCCCGACACCGAGCACGTCGCCGACCGGGCCTCGCCCGACGAAACCGACACCGCGCTGAACCGGATGCTGTTGAGCACCGCGCTGAGCCGGTTGTCCGACGAACACCGGGCGGTCGTACGGCGGGCCTACTACCAAGGCTGGACCACCGGACAGATCGCCGCCGACCTGCAGATCCCGGAGGGCACCGTGAAATCCCGGCTGCATTACGCGGTCCGTGCGCTGCGGCTCGGACTGCAGGAGATGGGGGTGACGCGATGACGAAGGACCGCTACCAGACCTGGGACGCCGCCTACGTGCTGGGTGCGCTGGCCGCCGACGAACGCAGCGAGTACGAGCACCACCTGGTCGGCTGCCACGGGTGCCGCACGGCGGTGGCCGAACTGAGCGACATGCCCGCCGTACTGGGTGTGCTCGACGCCGCCGAGGTCGACGCGCTGGACCGGGCCGGCCCCCGCAGGCGCCGCACCCGGTGGCTGACCACAGCCGCCGTCGCGGTGGCCGCCGCGGCGGTGGCCGTCACGGTGGTGCTCGCGATCCGGCCCGCACCCGACCAGCCCGTCGCACGGATGCAGGAGATGACCAAGGTGGCCGAGACGCCGATCAACGCCAGCATCGCGCTCGCCGGTTACGGCTGGGGCACGCGCATCGACATGGCCTGCTCGTACGGGGACTGGGGGCGCCGGGACGCGCCACCGCAGAACCTCGGCATGGTGGTGGTCGGTCATGACGGCAGTCGCACCGAGATCGCCACGTGGCTGGGCCTGTCCGGCGCCACCGCGCTGCCCAGCGGCACCACCCCGATGGACATGGCTGAAATAGCTGCCGTCCAACTTGTTTCGTCGCCCGACGGGAAGGTGCTGCTGGAGCGGCGGCTGTGAACCGTTCGGGGCCATGCGGTAAGAAGAGGCGTGGCATCCGAACGGCGCGACCCGATCGCCACCGCGCGCGCGAACTGGGAACGCTCCGGGTGGGGTGACGTCGCCGACGGCATGGTCGCGGTGACCTCGGTGATGCGAGCCCACCAGATCCTGCTGGCCCGGGTGGAGACCGCGCTGCGGCCCTACGACCTGAGCTTCTCGCGGTACGAACTGCTGCGCCTGCTGGCCTTCAGCCGTACCGGCGCGCTGCCGATCACAAAGGCCTCCGACCGGCTGCAGGTGCACGTCACCAGCGTCACGCACGCGATCCGGCGGCTGGAGGCCGACGGCCTGGTCGAACGCCTGCCGCACCCGACCGACGGCCGCACCACACTGGTGCGGATCACCGAGCTGGGTCGGTCGACGGTCGAGGACGCGACCGTCACCCTGAACAACGACGTCTTCGCCGACATCGGCATCTCGGCCGAACAGCAACGCGCCCTGGCCGAGTCGATCCAGACTCTGCGCCGCAACGCCGGCGACTTCTGACCGTCAGCGGGCCGGCACCGGGATCGTCGCGGTGACGGTGGTGCCCGCGCCCGGCCGGGAGCGGATGTTCAGTCTGCCGCCGACGATCTCGGCGCGTTCGGCCATCGACAGCAGGCCGTAGCCGCCCATCTCGTCACCGCCCAACGGGTGTTCCAGGGTGTCGAAACCGACTCCGTCGTCGACGATTTCGAGCCGGGCCAGGTCCCCGTGGTCGCTCCGGTCCAGCGCGAACGTCAGCCGGGCGCGGGTGGCCTGGGCGTGCTTGACGACGTTCTGCAGGCATTCCTGGGCGATGCGGTACAGCGCGAGCTCGATGTGGTCGGGCACGCGGTGCTCGGCGAGGTCGACATCGATCGTGATCTGCGGGATCGAGCGGGCCAGGCTGGCCAGTCCGCCCGAGAGCCCGAGATCGTCGAGCACCGGCGGACGCAGTCCGCTGATCGCGGCGCGGGCCTCCTGCAGGGTCAGCTCCGCGAGCTCGCGGGCGCGGTCGAGCTGTTCGTTGAGGGCCGCGCGGTCACCCGGGGACGCCGCCGCCTGAGCGGCGGCGTCGAGCCGGTAGGACAGCGTCACCAGGCGCTGGGAGATGCCGTCGTGGATGTCGCCCGCCAGCCTGCGGCGCTCGAGCTCCTGGGCCTCGATCACCTGCTCGACGAAGTTCTCGTGCGCGCGTTCGCGGGCGACCAGCTGCCGGTGCAGGCGGGCCTGGTGCATCGCGCCCGCGATCAGGCGCCCGATGACCAAGAGCAGCTCGACGTCGCGGTCACCGAAATCCCGCTCGGCGACGGTGTGCACGTTGAGGACCCCCACCAGGCCGCCCGGGTCGGTCTCCATCGGCACCGACACCATCGACGTGAAATCCCGCCCGCGCAGCGAACGGAACGGCAGGTAGCGCGGATCGGACTCCTTGTCCCTCCTGATCACCACCGGTTCCCGGTTGCCGGCTACCCAGCCCGAAATACCTTGTCCCAGTGGAAGTCTGATCTTGCCGACCTCGGAGTCGAACGGTGGGGTGGCGCCGGCCAGTGTCAGCGAGGTCTCGGTGTCGTCGAGCACGTGCACGAAGCAGACGTCGGTGTCGGTGGCCGCGGTGATCATCCTGGCCGCCGCGGCGGCCAGCGGTTCGACGCCGGGGCCGCTCGACGCGGCCTGGATGAGTTCGCGCAGCAGCGCCAGCTCGCGGTCGGCGGTCAGCAGTGGCCGGCTCACTGGTAGATGCCTTCCCGCAGTGCGGTGGCCACCGCGGCGGTGCGGTCGGAGACGCCGAGCTTGCGGTAGATCGAGCTGAGGTGGGTCTTGACGGTCTCGTCGCCGATGATCAGCTTGGCGGCGATGGCGCGGTTGGACAGGCCGTTGACCACCAGCGCGAGGATCTCGCTCTCGCGCTGGGTGAGGCCGCGGCGGGCGCCGGGCCAGAACTCGTCGCGCTGCATCCGGGCCGCGGTGTCGGCCGCCCTGGCCGCCATGCTCGGGTCGATGGCCGTCTCACCGCCGTGCACGAACTCCAGCTGCTTGACCAGCTCCTCGCTGCTGATGCTCTTGAGCAGGTAGCCCGCTGCGCCGACCCGCAACGCCTGGAACAGGTACTGCTCGTCGTCGTACACCGACAGCATCACGACCCTGCGGTCGGGGTCGCGTTCGCGCAGCTGCCTGCACACGTCGAGCCCACTGGTGCCCTCCATGCGCACATCGCAGAGCACGATGTCGGGATCGAGCTCGGAGACCACCTTCAGCACGTGGTCGGCGCCGACCGCCTGGCCGACGACGGTGACCCTGGTGGTGAACGCGGCGAGCATCGCCTTGAGGCCCTCGATGACCATCTCGTGGTCGTCGACCAGCACGATTCGCACCGGATCGGCAGCCATGGCCCTACCTTAGAGGCGGCCGCGCGGGTCTCCCCCCAACTTGGCACGGAGAATCCCCCGCGCGGGGGAGGCGGCCGCAGTGTGACGTACGCCACGATTTGAGCGTGCAGACGACAGAGCAGAGAGCATGGCGGGCCGGCCGGTTCTGGTGGGACTGGGCCCCGCCCAACGGTGCGCAGACCCCGACGATCAAGGAGCTGCGCGCGGTGATCTTCGATCTGGGCGCCGTCGCCGACCTGGAGAACGAGGGCCACCGGCCGGCGTTCAACAAGGCGTTCGCCGAACTCGGGTTGAACATCCAGTGGTCACCGGCGCGCTACCGTCAGCTCCTCGCGCTTCCCGACGAACGTCGCCGGGTCGCCGCCGAACTGCGCAAACGCGGCGTCAGCACCGAATGCGACGTGCTCGCCGAACTGCTGGTCGACGAGATCTGCGCAACGAAGACGATGATCCTCGAAGAGACGGTGCTGGACGCCGACATCACCGCGCGGCCCGGGATGGCGGAGCTCATCGCCGAGGCCTACGGCGCCGGCGTCGGGGTCGGACTGGTCAGCACCGGCAGCCACACCTGGGTCGAACCGCTGGTCCGTCAGCTCGTCGGCGACGGGGTGGTGAACGCGACCGTCACCACCGACGACGCGCCGCGCGGCGAGCTGTACCGCACCGCGTGCGCCGAACTCGGCGCACCGGCGCACGACTGTCTTGCGTTCGCGGGGTCGCAGGAGAGCCGGCGGACGGCGGTCGCCGCCGGGATGGCGACGATCCTGATCGACGGTGACGACGTCACCGGCGCGCCGCTGTGCATGGCCGACTGCCGACGGGTGCACGACTCGTGGCACGACATGCAACCGAGGCCGACGGCGGCCTGACCGCTCCGGTGCGGGGTTCAGCCGCGCAGCATCTCGATGACGGCGCTGAAGTCCTTGTCGGCGTGGTCCTTGGTGAACTGTTCGTAGATCTCCGCGGCGTGGGTGCCCAGCGGCGCCGACGCCCCGGTCGAGCTCACCGCCGCCATCGCCAGCCCGAGGTCCTTGTTCATCAACGCGGTCGCGAAGCCCGGCTTGAAGTCGTTGTTGGCCGGTGACGTCGGAACGGGGCCGGGCACCGGGCAGTTGGTGTGGACAGCCCAGCAGTTGCCGGTCGCGCCGGTGATCACGTCGAACAGCGACTGCGCGGGCAGCCCCAGCTTCTCGGCGAGCACGAACGCCTCACCGATCGCGATCTGTTGCACCGCCAGCACCATGTTGTTGCACAGCTTGGCGGCCTGACCCGCGCCGGAGGCGCCGCAGTGGATGATCTTGCCGGCCATGGGATCGAGCACCGGCTTGGCGCGCTCGAACGCGTCGTCCTCACCGCCGACCATGAACGCCAGCGTGCCCGCCGTCGCGCCCTTGATGCCGCCGGAGACCGGCGCGTCGATCTGTGCCAGGCCCTTCCCGGTGGCCTGCGCGTGGATGGCGCGGGCATCGTCGACGGAGATGGTGGACGTGTCGATCAGCAGCGCACCGGCCTTGGCCGCCGGCACCACCTCGTCGTAGACGGATTTGACGATGGAGCCGTTGGGCAGCGACGTGATCACCACGTCGGCCTCTTCGACGGCGGCTGCACCGCTGTCGAAAACGTTCGCGCCCTTGGCTTTCGCCGCCTCCTTGAGTTCGGCCACCAGATCGAAGCCGTGCACGGTGTGCCCGGCCGCCACCAGGTTCGCCGCCATCGGGCCGCCCATGTTGCCCAGGCCCAGGAACGCGATCGTCGTCATCGACCAACCTCTCTCGTCAGGAAGCGCGAGCGCGAGCGGCGGCCGAGCGGCCGATCACCACGCGCATGATTTCGTTGGTGCCTTCCAGGATCCGATGCACCCGCAGATCGCGGACGATCTTCTCCAGTCCGTACTCACGCAGGTAGCCGTAGCCCCCGTGCAGCTGCAGGGCCTGGTCGGCGACCTCGAAGCACGCGTCGGTGACATAGCGTTTGGCCATCGCGCACAGTTCGACGCGGCCCGGGTGGTCGCCGTCCAAAGCCGTTGCCGCCCGCCACAACAGCGACCGCGACGTCTCCAGCGCGGTGGCCATGTCGGCCAGCGCGAACCGGATGGTCGGCTCGTCGAGTAGCGACCCGCCGAACGCCTGCCGGTCCGCCAGGTAGGCCAGCGTCTTGTCGTAGGCGGCCTGCGCACCGCCGAGTGAGCACGCCGCGATGTTGATGCGCCCGCCGTTGAGGCCCTTCATCGCGATGCCGAACCCCGTGCCCTCGCCGTCGGGGCCGCCGAGCAGCGCGTCGGCCGGCACCCGGGCGCCCTCGAAGATGACCTGCCTGGTGGGCTGGGCGTTCCAGCCCATCTTCACCTCGTCGGTGCCGAAACTCAGCCCGGGGGTGTCCTTCGGGACGACGAACGCCGAGATGCCCTTGGGCCCCTCGGTGCCGGTGCGGGCCATCACCACGTAGACGTCCGACGTGCCGGCGCCGGAGATGAACTGCTTGACCCCGTCCAGGATGTAGTCGTCACCGGAACGAACGGCCTTGGTGCGCAACGCGCTTGCGTCCGATCCCGCCCCCGGCTCGGTCAGGCAGTAGCTGGCGATCGCGTCCATCGACGACAGCCGCGGCACCCACTCCTTGCGCTGCTCCTCGGTGCCGAAGCTGTCGACCATCCACGCGCACATGTTGTGGATCGACAGGAACGCCGCCACGGTCGGATCGGCGGTCGCGAGCTTCTCGAAGATGCGCACCGCGTCGATCCGCCGCAGGGCGCTGCCGCCCACATCGTCGCGGCAGTAGATCGCCGCCATGCCGAGTTCGGCCGCTTCCCGCAGCACGTCGGTGGGGAAGTGGTGCGTCTCGTCCCACTCCAGTGCGTGCGGGGCCAACCGCTTCTCGGCGAACGCGGCCGCCGTCTCGACGATGACGCGCTCGTCCTCGTCCAGGCCGAAATAGTCCATCTGCGAGGCTATTTCATCGTGGGGATGACGAACTCCGCGCCATCCTTGATGCCCGAGGGCCACCGCTCGGTGACGGTCTTGACCTTGGTGTAGAACTGGATCGAAGCCGGTCCGTGCTGATTGAGGTCGCCGAAGCCGGAGCGCTTCCAACCGCCGAAGGTGTGGTATGCCACCGGAACCGGGATCGGCACGTTCACGCCGACCATGCCGACCTGGACCTTGGACACGAAGTCGCGGGCCGCGTCACCGTCGCGGGTGAAGATCGCCACGCCGTTGCCGTACTCATGCTTGGTGGGCAGGCTCAGTGCCTCGTCATAATCCTTCGCCCGGACGATGCACAGCACCGGGCCGAAGATCTCGTCGGTGTAGATCGACATCTCGGGGGTGACGTGGTCGAACAGGGTGGGGCCGATGAAGAAGCCCTTCGACAGGTCCTGATCGTCGAAACTCAGCTCGTCGGTGGTGCGTTCGCGGCCGTCGACCACCAGATCGGCGCCGGCGTCGACGCCCTGGGCGATGTAGTCGCGCACCCGTTCCAGCGCGGCGCCGGTGACCAGCGGGCCGTAGTCGGCCTTCGGGTCGAGGCTGTGGCCGACGCGCAGCTGGTTGACCCGCTCCACCAGCCGGTTCCGCAGCCGGTTGGCCGTTTCTTCGCCGACCGGCACCGCGACGCTGATGGCCATGCAACGCTCGCCGGCGCTGCCGTAACCGGCGCCGATCAGCGCGTCGACGGCCTGGTCCAGATCGGCGTCGGGCATGACGATCATGTGGTTCTTGGCGCCGCCGAAGCACTGCGAACGCTTGCCGTGCGCGGCGGCGGTGGAGTAGATGTACTGCGCGATGTCGGAGCTGCCGACGAAGCCGACGGCCTGGATGTCGGGATGGGTCAGGATGGCGTCGACCGCTTCCTTGTCACCCTGGACGACCTGGAACACGCCGGCAGGCAGGCCCGCCTGCAGGAACAGCTCGGCGAGACGCACGGGCACCGAGGGGTCCCGTTCGGACGGCTTGAGGATGAACGCGTTTCCGCAGGCCAGTGCCGGGCCGGCCTTCCACAGCGGGATCATCGCGGGGAAGTTGAACGGGGTGATGCCGGCGACGACGCCGAGCGGCTGGCGGATCGAGTAGACGTCGATGCCCGAGCCGGCGCCCTCGGTGAACTCACCCTTGAGCAGGTGCGGGATGCCGATCGCGAACTCGATGACCTCGATCCCGCGCTGGATGTCGCCCTTGGAGTCGGCGACGGTCTTGCCGTGCTCCGTCGACAGCAGCTCGGCCAGTTCTTCGACGTTGGCGTTGACGAGCTCGATGAACTTCATCATCACGCGGGCGCGGCGCTGCGGGTTCCAGGCGGCCCATTCCTTCTGCGCCTCGACCGCGGAGGCGACCGCGGTGTCGACATCGGCCGCCGACGCCAGCAGGACCTGCGCCTGGACCTCACCGGTGCTCGGGTTCAGCACGTCGGCCGTGCGGGTGGACGAGAGCTCGCTGCGCTTCCCGTCGATGAAGTGGGGGATCCGGGTGGTCGTCGTAGTTGAGGTCATTGGAGTAAGCCTTCCGCGCTCTGGATACTTGGATATCCTAGTAATGCGGGGGCGGCATTGGCAAGAGGCCTACAGTGCCTCTATGGGGGCGGTCGATGTGTTGTGGACGGCGGGCTGGGACTCCACGTTCCGGGTCGCCGACCTGCTCCTGAACCAGGACGCGGTCGTGCAACCCTGGTATGTCATCGACCGCCATCGGCGCTCCACCGAAACCGAACTCGCGTCGCAGGATCGCATCCGCGCCTGCCTCGCCGACCTCGACTGCACCACAGCACACAGGCTGCTGCCCGTCCGGCTGGTCAAGGTCCACGAGATCCCGTCGGCTCCGGCGATCACCGCCGCGTTCCAGAAGTTGCGGGAGAAACAGTTCCTCGGCGAGCAGTACGAGTGGCTGGCACGTCTGGCTGAGCATCAGCAGCTCACGCTGGAGTTGAGCATCCACCGCGACGACCGCGCCCACGACTTCCTGGTCGCCGACGTGGAGGAGCGCGACGGGTCGTTCCGGTTGGTACCGCATCCCGGCGACCCGGCGCTGGAGGTGTTCCGGCGATTCCGGTTCCCGCTGTTCGACACCACGAAACTGGACATGGAGAACGTGGCCCGCGACGGCGGCTTCTCCGCGGCGATGGAGCTGACGTCGTTCTGTCACACACCCGTGCGGGGGAAGCCGTGCGGGTACTGCAATCCGTGTCGTTACACCTTCGACGAGGGACTCGGGCGGCGCGTCCCCGCGCGGACACTGCGGCGCCGGGTCCAGGTGGGTGCACTCGATGCCGTGTGGTTCGTACGGCAGGCAAGCCGCAGCTACCGGCTCCGGTTCCGGCGGAGTTCCTCGACGAACGCCTGAGTCTCCTGCCACGTCGGGAGCAGGCCCGACGCCTGCGCCTGCTCGAGTGACGGGGCGGCGCGGTCGCGGTCGGACAGGATCAACTCGCCGGCGCCGGACTCGGGACGCCAAGAGCCCCAGTCGATTCCGAGCGCCGGGTCGAGCGGGTCGATGGTGTGTTCGCGGACCGGGTCGTAGCCGGCCGAGCACAGATACGTCACCGTGGAGTCGTCTCGCAGGGCGAGGAACGCGTGCCCGAGTCCCTCCGACAGGTACACCGACCGGTGGGTCCGGTCGTCGAGGACCACCGCGTCCCACCGGCCGAAGGTCGGCGAACCGACGCGGATGTCGACGACGACGTCGACGACCGCGCCGCGCATACACGTGATGTACTTGGCCTGGCTCGGCGGCAGCTGGGCGAAATGCACGCCGCGCAGCACCCCGGCCCGCGACACCGAGCAGTTGGCCTGCCGCAGATCCAGCCGGTGGCCGGTGACCGTGGTGAAGCCGGCGTCGGTGAACCATTCGAAGAACGCGCCGCGGGTGTCGGTGTGCACCACCGGCGTGATCTCCCAGGCGCCGGGGACTGTCAGCTCGCGCGCGTTCACTGCCGCCGCTCCTCGTAGGTCGCCTCGACCGCGTCTTTCAGCGGGCCCCACCATGATTCGTTGTCGCGGTACCAGGCGATGGTGTCGCGCAACCCGCTCTCGAAGTCGGTGTGCTCGGGCCGCCACCCGAGTTCCTCGCGCAGCGGGGTCGGATCGATGGCGTACCGCAGGTCGTGGCCGGCCCGGTCGGTCACATGGTCGAAGTCGTCGGGGGAGCGGCCCATCAGGTGCAGGATCGTCCGCATCACCGACAGGTTGTCGCGTTCGCCGTCGGCGCCGATCAGATAGGTGCGGCCGATCCCGCCGTCGGTGAGGATCCGCCACACCGCGCGGTTGTGGTCGTCGACGTGGATCCAGTCGCGCACGTTGGCTCCGGTGCCGTAGAGCTTGGGGCGCCGGCCGGTGAGCACGTTGGTGATCTGGCGCGGGATGAACTTCTCCACGTGCTGGTAGGGCCCGTAGTTGTTGGAGCAGTTCGAGATCGTCGCGGCCACCTGGTAGGACCGGACCCAGGCCCGCACCAGCATGTCGGCCGCGGCCTTGGTCGACGAGTACGGGCTCGACGGGTTGTACGGACTGGACTCGGTGAACCGTGCCGGGTCGTCGAGCGGCAGGTCGCCGTACACCTCGTCGGTCGACACGTGGTGCAGCCGGACGCCGGCCCGGCGCACCGCTTCGAGCACCGTGAAGGTGCCGAGCACGTTCGAGTGCACGAACGGCGCCGGGTCGGCCAGTGCGTTGTCGACGTGTGTCTCGGCGGCGAAGTGCACGACCGCGTCGGATTCGGCGACGAGCCGGTCGACGAGCGCGGCGTCGGTGACGTCACCCTCGACCAGCCGGATCTCGGTCTCGACATCGCGCAGCGAGTCGCGGCTGCCGGCATAGGTCAGCGAATCGACCACCGTCACGCGGACATCCGGGCGTTCGCGCACGGTGCTGCGCACGAAGTTGGCGCCGATGAACCCCGCCCCGCCCGTCACCACCAACCGCATGGCCACCGAGCCTATCGACCCCCCGCTCGATCAGCCGGGGAGGCCGAGCGGGCCGGCCAGCTCCTCCAGGGTCGACAGCAGTTCGTCGCTTCCGCCGAGCACCTGGATCGCGACGTGATCGGCGCCGGCGGCGAGGTGTTCGGTCAGCCGGGCCGCGATCGCCTCCGGCGACCCGTGCGCGACCACCGCGTCGATGAATCGGTCGCTGCCGGGGCGCTGCAGGTCCTCGTCGGTGAAGCCGAGCCGCTTCCAGTTGTTCACGTAGTTGGACAACCCGAGGTAGAAGTCCACGGTTCCGCGGCCGACCTCGCGGGCCTTGTCCGCGTCGTTGGTCAGCACCACCTTGTGTTCGGGAGCCAGAAGCACCGTCGGGCCGAGCAGTTCGCGGGCCTGGCCGGTGTGTACCGGGGTGGTCAGATACGGGTGCGCGCCCGCGCTGCGCTGCGCGGCCAGCTGCAGCACCTTCGGGCCGAGCGCCGCGATCACGCGCCGGCTGGTCGGGACCTTGGCGGTGTCCAGCTTGTCGAGGTAGTCGACGAGGGCCTGATACGGCTTGGTGTACTGCTGGGTGTGCTCCGGGTGCCCGACGCCCACCCCCAGCAGGAACCGGCCCGGAAACGCCTTCTCGATCCGGTGATAGGACTCCGACACCTCGCCGGCGTCGGCGGTCCAGATGTTCACGATGCCGGTCGCCACCTGAAGCGACTCGGTCTTCTCCAGGATCGGCTCGACGAATGCCAGGTCCGCCGCCGGCGAGGCGCCGACCCACACGGTGCCGTATCCGAGCCGCTCGATCTCCACGGCCTGATCGGGTGACACCGGCGCGCCGGTCCACACGCCGAACCGGCCCAGGGCGGGCTTCAGCGACGGGCCTTCACTGTCGGTCATGCACTTTCCTTTCGTTGCAGTCCGAGCGGGCCGGCCAGCTCGGCCAGTGCGGGCACCAGGCGGTCGGTGCCGGTGAGGACCTGCACGGGCACATGGTCGGCACCTGCGTCGAGGTGCTCGGTGAGCCGGGCGGCGATGGCGTCGACGGTGCCGTGGGCCACGACGGCGTCCACCAGACGGTCACTACCCGGTTTCGCCACGTCTTGATCGCTGAATCCGAGACGTTTCCAGTTGTTGAGATAGTTGGCCAGGTTCAGGTAGACGTCCAGGGCCTTGCGCCCGACCTCGCGCGCCTTGTCGGCGTCGGTCGTCAGCACCACCTTGTGTTCGGGTGCCAGAAACGCCTCGGGGCCGATCAGCTCCCGCGCGCGGGCGGTGTGTTCGGGCGTCGTCAGATAGGGGTGTGCGCCGGCCGCGCGCGTGGCCGACAGTTTCAGCACCTTCGGGCCCAGCGCGGCCACCACGCGCCGTCCGCGCGGGACGCCGTACTCGTCGAGCTTGTCGAGGTAGTCGGTGAGCGCGTCGAGCGGTTTGCGGTACTCCTGCTGCGCCTCGGGATGCCCGACGCCGATGCCGAGCAGGAACCGTCCGGGGTGCGCGGCCTCGATGCGGTGGAAGGACTCGGCGACCGGGCCGGGGGCCGCGGTCCAGATGTTCACGATCCCGGTGGCCACCTGCCGCGTGGTGGTGGCGGCCAGGAGGGGTTCGACCCAGTCGAGTTCCGCCGGTGGTGAACCGCCCACCCACACCGCGCCGTAGCCCAGCGCCTCGATGTCCCTGGCCTGCTGCGGGGTGACCCGGCGGCCGAACGATCCGAACCTGCCCAGATCGGGCTTCGCGTCAGTCATCACTGGTTGCTCCCACTTTCGTCGGGTTCTCCGGGGCGGGGGCCTGCCAGGGCAGTGACACGATGAACCGGGTGTCACCGGGTCGGGATTCCACGGCCAGGTGGCCATGGTGCTTCTCCACGACGATGCGCCACGCCAGATCCAGGCCCAGGCCGGTGCCCTCACCGAACGGCTTCGTGGTGAAGAACGGGGTGAAGATCCGGTCGACGATGTCCTCCGGTATGCCGGGGCCGTCGTCACAGATCTCCACCACGATGCCGGCGTCGCTGCTCTGCCGGCGGGTGCGGATGGTCAGCGTGCCGTGGCCGTCCATCGCCTGGATCGCGTTGTCGATCAGGTTGGTCCACACCTGGTTGAGATCGCCTGGGTAGCAGGACAATTCGGGGAGCGTCTTGTCCTTGTCCCAGACCACGTTGACCTTGTCCTTGCCGAGCTTGTCGCCGAAGATCGTCTTGACGGTGCTGAAGAGCAGCTCGTGGACGTTGATCTTCTGGTACTCGGCGCGGTCCATCTGCGAGTACTGCTTGGCGCCGGCGAGCAGCGCCGAGATCCGCTTGCTCGCCTCGGCGATCTGGTTCATCAGCAGCTCGTTGTCGATCGTGTACTTCAGCCAGCCGATCGCGCCCGGCAGCGTCGCCGAGCAGTCGACGTCGTCGACCGAGGCCTCGACGCGCTCCAGCCAGTCCACGTCCAGCCCGGCCTCCACGAACGTCGGCGCGTAGTCCCAGGCCGCGGAGATGCCGTGGTCCTCCAGCCAGTCGCCGATCTGGTCCTCCCGGTCGGAGGCCTCCAGCGCCGTGAGCTCCTGGGACTTCGACTTCGCGACGTACTCGGCGACCTCGTCCTGGATGCTGACCAGAACCTTCAGCGCCGCGGGGGTGAACTCGCCGTCGGCGAGCATCGCGAGCTTGTGCCGCATCTTGCCGACGCCCTCCCGCAGGTCGGCGACGGCGCGGGCGGTGGCGCCGGCCGGGTTGTTGAGCTGGTGGGTCAGCCCGGCGGAGAGCTGCCCGAGCGCCAGCAGTTTCTCGCGCTGACCGAGGATCTGGCGCTGCCGCAGCCCGCCGACCATGTGTCCCTCCAGCAGGTGCACCGCCATCGGGAACTCCTTCTGCATGAACTCCGCGAACGCGTCGGCGTCGAGCACGAAGAACCGCGAGGGACGCGTCACCCGCACCGAGGCCTGGTAGACGTGTTCCTCGCCGGGGATGTAGGCCGACCACGCACCGCAGTAGACGCCGCGCTGGGAGGTCCGGTTGGTCTCGATGTCCACCCCGCCCGATCGCTTCGACATCACCAACTCGCCGTCGATCAGCACGTAGAAGCACGTTGCCGGGTCACCTTCGGTGTGAATCGGCCCGGGCTCGAACGTCTCGATGTGGCCGTTGGCGCACAACGTCGCGAGCTGCTCGTCGCTCAGTGCCTCGAACAGAAACAGGGTGCGCAGTTCGTCGGGCAGACACTTCTCACCCATGTCCGATCCTTCCTACAGAGGCAGTGAGGTAATGAAACGCGTATCGCCCGGCGTTGATTCCGCCCACACGCTGCCGCCGTGCCGGTCGGCGAGTCTGGCGGCGATGTCCAGGCCCAGTCCGGTGCCCTCGCCGAAGGGCTTGGTGGTGAAGAACGGGTCGAACACCCTGGTCATCAGATCATCGGGGATGCCGGCACCGTTGTCGCACACCTCGACGCGCACCATGTCCTGCTCACGCCGGGTGCGCAGCGTCAACACCCCGGCCGGGTGACCGGCGAGCGCGTCGAGCGCGTTGTCGATCAGGTTCGTCCACACCTGGTTGAGTTCGGCCGGGTAGCACCGCACCGGGGGCAACCGCGGGTCGTAGTCGCGCACGACCGTCACCGCGTCGCCGAGCCGGTGCGAGAACATCGCCAGGGTGGCGTCGAGCAACTCGTGGAGGTCGGCCTCAGCCAACGGGGCCCGGTCCAGTTGTGAGTACTGCTTGGCCTTGTCGACCAGCGACGAGATGCGCTGGGTCGAGTCGGTGATCTCGGTCAGCAGCAGCTCGGTCTCCGCCGTCCCGGCCAGCGTCCTGATCACCGAGTTCAGCGCATCCGGGGAGTCGCAGCACGGGGCGTCGGAGATGCGTTCCAGCCAGTCGATGTCGAGACCGGCCTCGGCGAACGTGGCGGCGTGCTCCCATGCGTCGTCGACGCCGTGCTCGTCCAGCCACTGGCCCAGCGCATCCTCCAGGTCGGATTTCTGCACCGGCGACAGGTCCGACGGTTTGCCCGCCAGCTCGGCGACCCGGTCCTGCAGCTCCGCCAGCGCCGGGTCGGTCTCTTCGGTGCGACGGCGTCCGGCGAGCCGGCTGCGCAGCGCGTGGGCGGCCCGCACCGCGGCGGCCGCAGGGTTGTTCAGTTCGTGGGTCAGGCCGGCGGTCAGCTGCCCCAGCTGGACGAGCCGGTCGTGCGGGCCGAGGATGCGGCCCTGGTGGAACCGTCCGTGCGAGTGCCCGACGAGCAGATGTGTGGCCATCGGGAACTCGGTCACCAGGAAGGTGCCGAACGTCGTCGCGTCGAGCGCGAGCAGGCGCGACGGCCGGGTCAGCGTCACGGTGTTCTCGTAGGGCGTGTTCTCGTCGAGCAGGAACGCCGACCACGCACCGCAGTACACGCCGGGATCCGACGCCCGCCAGATGTCGATGTCGCGGTCGCCGGACCGTTTCGACAGCGCGATCTCCCCGTCGAGAAGCACGTAGAAATACTTCGCCGGGTCACCTTCGCGGCACAGCTGCCCGGGCGGGAAGGTGTCCACCCGGCCGTTGGCGCACAGCTTCGTCAACTGCGCGTCGGTGAGGCCGTCGAAGAGGAACAGCCCGCGCAGCTCTTCGAGGTCGCACGTGCTCATGTCTCGGCCAGGTAGCGGTGCACGAGCATCACCGCCATCGACCCCTCGCCGACGGCCGCGGCGACCCTCTTGGCGGACTCGGCACGGACGTCACCGGCGACGAACACCCCGGGCACGCTGGACTCCAGGTGGTGCGGCGGACGCTCCAGCGTCCATCCGCTGATCTCGCGCAGGTCCGGGCCGGCCAGGATGAAGCCGTGGTCGTCGCGCACCACGATGCCGTCGAGCCACTCGGTGCGCGGCTCGGCGCCGATGAAGATGAACATCCGTCCGCACGGGAAGGTTTCGCGTTCCCCGGTGCGGGTGTTCTCCAGGCAGATTCCTTCGAGGTGGCCGTTGCCCTTGACCGCGTGCACCACGGTGTTGGGCATCTCCTTGATGTTGTCCTGGCTCCTGATCTGCTGGATCAGGTAGTGCGACATCGAGTCCTCGAGCGTGCGCCTACTGACGATCGTCACCGATTTCGCGGTGCGCGCCAGGTGCATCGCGGCCTGCCCGGCCGAGTTGGCGCCGCCGATGACGTACACCTCGTCGTCCTCACAGTCGGCGGCCACCGAGGCCGTCGCGCCGTAGTACACCCCGGCGCCGGTCAGGTCCGCGCAGCCCTCGGCGGGCAGCTGGCGGTATTCGACCCCCATGGCCAGGATCACCGCGCGGGTGCCGATCGTGCGTCCGTCGGACAGGTGCACCGTGCGCGCGTTGCCGTCCACCTCGAGCCTGACCACCTCGGCGGCGGTGATCAGCTCGGCCTCGAACTTCTCGGCCTGCCTGCGCGCCCGCTCGGCCAGCTGCGCCCCCGACAGCCCGTCGGGGAAGCCCAGGTAGTTCTCGATGCGTGAGCTCTGCCCCGCCTGCCCACCGGTCGCGGTGCGCTCGATGAGCACCGTCTTCAGGCCCTCCGACGCGCCGTAGACCGCCGCGGCCAGACCCGCGGGGCCGCCGCCGATGACCACGAGGTCGTAGAAGTCCCCCGACGGTGTCGTGGTCAGGCCCAGCGTGGCGGCCAGCTCGGCGTCGGTGGGGTCGACGAGTGTCTCGCCCTGCTCGGTGATGACCACCGGCAGCGTCAGCCCGTCGAGACCCGCCGCCTCCAGCAGCTGGGCGCCCCTGCTCTCGTCGGACCGGAACCAGGTGTAGTACAACCGGTTCCGGGCCAGGAACTCGCGCACCTCCGACGACCGCGCGTTCCACGGATGCCCGATGATCTTGGTGTGCGGGATCGCCCGGTCCCCGGTGGACCGCCACGCGTCGATCAGCGCGTCGATCACCGGATACAGCTTCTCCTCCGGCGGATCCCACGGCTTGAGCAGGTAGTGGTCGAGGTCGACGACGTTGATCGCGTCGATCGCGGCGTGCGTGTCGGCGTACGCGGTCAGCAACACCCGCCGCGCCATCGGAAAGATGTCCATCGCCGCTTCGAGGAACTCGATCCCGCTCATCTGCGGCATCCGGTAGTCGGCGACGAACACCGCGACCGTCTCGCCGCGCAGCTTCAGCTCGTTGAGGGTCTCCAACGCATCGGGTCCCGACTCCGCGCGCACGATGCGGAACTTTTCGCCGTAGTGCCTGCGAAGGTCGCGGGCGACGGCGCGCGACACCGCGGGGTCGTCGTCGACGGTCAAGATCACAGGCTTGCGGGGCTGGTGCTCAGGTCCAGTCATCGCATCAAGTATGCGCTGCCTGTCCAGCGGAAATCCCGGCGGAATCCGAGAAGGGCATTTGGTCCCTAGCGGGTCCGGGCGCGGATTCCTAGCGTCGAGGGCGGCGGTGAATGCGGGCCATCGATGCCGGCGCCGGGCCCCGGCGGAAGGGAAGCGCAGCACATGAAAGCGATGGTCTACGACGGGCCCGGACGCCGAACCTGGAAATCGGTGCCCGACCCGCAGATACAGCGCGCCACCGACGCGATCGTCCGGGTGGACTCGGTGACGATCTGCGGCACCGATCTGCACATCCTCAAGGGCGACGTCCCCGAGGTGACGCCGGGGCGGGTGCTCGGCCACGAGGCGGTCGGCACGGTCACCGAGATCGGCGCAGCCGTGCAGACGCTGGCGGTCGGGGACCGGGTCCTGGTGTCGTGCATCAGCGCCTGTGGTGCGTGCCGGTACTGCAGGCAGGGACAGTTCGGACAGTGCCTCGGCGGCGGGGGCTGGATCCTCGGCCACCTCGTCGACGGGACCCAGGCCGAGTACGTCCGGGTGCCGTTCGCCGACAACTCCACCCACAAGGTCCCCGACGGGGTCAGCGACGAACAGATGATCGTGCTGGCCGACATCCTGCCGACGTCCTACGAGGTCGGTGTGCTTGCCGGCGCCGTCCGCCCCGGCGATGTCGTCGCGATCGTCGGGGCAGGCCCCATCGGGCTGGCCGCGATCCTGACCGCCAAGCTCTACAGCCCCAGCCACATCGTCGCCGTCGACGTCGCCGACACCCGGCTGGAGGCCGCTCGCGGCTTCGGCGCCGACACGGTGGTGAACTCCTCGCAGCAGGACCCCAGGTCGGTGATCGATCGACTCACCGCCGGCCTCGGTGCCGACGTCGCGATGGAGGCGGTCGGTCTCCCCGAAACCTTCGAGCAGTCAGTCGAACTGGTCCGGCCCGGCGGCCACGTCGCCAACATCGGCGTGCACGGTGCGGCGGCCACCCTGCACCTGGAGAGGATCTGGATCCGGAATCTGACCATCACCACCGGGCTGGTCGACACCCACTCCACGCCCACGCTGATCCGTCTGGTCGCCGGCGGGCAGATCGACACCGCGCCGATGATCACCCACCGGTTCACGATGGACGAATTCGACCGCGCCTACCAGGTTTTCGGCGATGCCGCCCAGACCGGCGCCCTGAAGGTGCTGGTGAGCGCAGCGCCCCCGGCCTAAGGGGCCTCGCAGATCAACACGTCGAAGCCGGAGGGCCCGAGCAGCTCGCCGATCGCGGTCGCGCGCTCGTGCGGCACGACAGCCAGTTCGATGGAACGACGATGCCGGGCAAGGAAATTCACAACGCTCCCCGGGGCGGCGACCGCGCGCACGTCGAGGTCGGGATGGCATGCGTGCCACGGAACCAGCAGGCGCTCCCAGTGTGCCCGCAGAGTCCGGTTGTGCTGGGCGATCGCGTCGGGGTCGTGGATGTCGGTGTAGCGCGGAGGCCAGCTGGCGAGCACGCGGAGCGCCGCGCCGCGCAGCGACGCCTCCTCGATTCCGCGGCGCAGCGCGAGGATCCCCGCCGGCGAATCATCGACCTCGGCGACCACCCAGCCCGGGGTGGAACTCGGTGCGATCTCGGAGTGGATGACCGCCACCGGGCAGTCCGCCGTCGACGCGAGCGCCGCGGCTGTGGACCCGACGTGGCTGGACGAGCCCACGCAGATCATCGAGGCCCCCGCCGAGTTCAACTCCAGGATGCGGGCGGGTCTGCCCCGCGCCACCCGCTGCTGGAGGCGCACCGGCTTGCCGCTGGCGCCCACGGCGTCCACCGCCGCCCGCATCACCGCGTTCGCGTCCCCGGTCACCGACGCCGAATGCACCAACCGCAACGGGACGTCCCGGTTCACCGCTTCGTCGATCGCCCACCGCAGCGCGGTTGCCGCGGACTTCGATCTGTCCACACCGACCACCACCGCGGGCATGCGGCACCTCCGTTCGTGCGATTCCACTATCGTCCGCGGCCGGGCCGGATTCCAGGGCCGATGGTCCTCGATTCCATCGGCTCCGGGCCCTGGCGCGCGGGCGGTGATCGCGAGAGGGTCGGGACATGGACGCTGCGTCGCCGGGGAATCTGCGTGCCGAGGTGCACGAGACCCATACCGGCCTGGTCGCGCTGCTCGGCGACCGCGCCTTCAAGGTGAAGAAACCGGTGAAAACGGACTTCCTCGACTTCAGCACCGCCGACCGGCGGGAGGCGGCCTGTGTGCGGGAGGTCGAACTGAATCGGCGACTGGCGCCGCACAGCTATCTGGGGGTCGGGACGTTCCAGCCGCCGCAGGGCGAGGCTGAGCCCGTCGTGGTGATGCGCCGGTACCCGGATGCCGAGCGGCTGGCCGAACTGGTGCGCTCCGGTGCCCCGGTCCGGTCACCGCTGCGGTCGATCGCGGCGCTGCTCGCATCGTTCCACGCCCGGGCTGCGCGGGGGCCGGCCGTAGACCGGGAGGCGGCCGCGTCCGCGCTGTCCGCACGGTGGGAGCAGAACCTCGCCGAATTGCGCAGGCACGCCGGGCGCGCCGTCGACGAACGGACGCTCGACCGGGTCACCCGGCTGTCGCGGCGGTACCTCGCGGGCCGGGAACCTCTGTACCGCCACAGGA
>NZ_LMVQ01000576.1 GCF_001545925.1 Mycobacterium sp. NAZ190054
CTCCCCGATGTCCTGCCGTCTACGCCAAACCCCTCCCACCGCATTGGCTCGCGCGGTGGCGTTGCATCCCACCCCGGCAGTCGGCGGGTCCCCGACCGCGCGGGCCGTCGCGTTGATCGACGAGGTCGAAGGCGACCGCGGTTTCTACGCCGGGGCGGTCGGCTGGTGCGGCCGGTGGTGGCGGAGGTTTCCGGGGTCGTCCCGGCGGCGGCGGTGGTCGTCCCGGCCAGCGCGGCGGTGCCGCAGGCGCGTTCGGCCGTCCCGGCGGCGCCCCGAAGCGTGGTCGCAAGTCGAAGCGCGCGAAAAGGGCCGAATACGAGAACATGCAGGCCCCGGTCGTCGGTGGCGTGCGGCTCCCGCACGGCAACGGCGAGACCATCCGGCTGGCCCGCGGCGCGTCGCTGAGCGATTTCGCCGAGAAGATCAACGCCAACCCGGCATCGCTGGTGCAGGCGCTGTTCAACCTCGGCGAGATGGTCACGGCCACCCAGTCCGTCGGTGACGAGACGCTGGAGCTGCTGGGCAGCGAGATGAACTACGTCGTGCAGGTCGTGTCCCCGGAGGACGAGGACCGCGAGCTGCTCGAGTCCTTCGACCTGTCCTACGGGGAAGACGCCGGGGACGAGGCCGATTTGGAGGTCCGCCCGCCGGTGGTCACCGTCATGGGTCACGTCGACCACGGCAAGACCCGCCTGCTGGACACCATCCGCAACGCCACCGTCCGCGAGGGCGAGGCCGGCGGTATCACCCAGCACATCGGCGCCTACCAGGTGACCGTGGACCTCGACGGCAGCGAGCGACCGATCACCTTCATCGACACCCCGGGTCACGAGGCGTTCACCGCCATGCGTGCCCGCGGTGCGAAGGCCACCGACATCGCGATCCTGGTGGTGGCCGCCGACGACGGCGTGATGCCGCAGACGGTCGAGGCGATCAACCACGCGCAGGCCGCCGACGTGCCGATCGTCGTCGCGGTCAACAAGATCGACAAGGAAGGCGCGGATCCGTCCAAGATCCGTGGCCAGCTCACCGAGTACGGGCTGGTGCCCGAGGAGTACGGCGGCGACACGATGTTCGTCGACATCTCCGCCAAGCAGGGCACCAACATCGAGGCGCTCCTCGAAGCGGTCATCCTGACCGCCGACGCATCCCTGGATCTGCGGGCCAACCCCGACATGGAAGCCCAGGGTGTGGCGATCGAGGCGCACCTCGACCGTGGCCGCGGCCCGGTGGCGACCGTGCTGATCCAGCGCGGCACGCTGCGGGTCGGCGACTCGGTGGTCGCCGGCGACGCGTACGGCCGCGTCCGCCGCATGGTCGACGAGCACGGCGAGGACGTCACCGAGGCGCTGCCGTCGCGGCCGGTGCAGGTCATCGGCTTCACGTCGGTGCCCGGCGCGGGTGACAACTTCCTGGTCGTCGACGAGGACCGCATCGCGCGGCAGATCGCCGACCGGCGCAGTGCGCGCAAGCGCAACGCGCTGGCCGCCCGCAGCCGCAAGCGGATCAGCCTGGAGGACCTGGATTCGGCGCTGAAGGAAACCAGCCAGCTGAACCTGATCCTCAAGGGTGACAACGCCGGTACGGTCGAGGCGCTCGAAGAGGCGCTGCTGGGCATCAAGGTCGACGACGAGGTGGAGCTGCGCGTCATCGACCGCGGTGTCGGCGGCGTCACCGAGACCAACGTCAACCTGGCGTCGGCCTCGGATGCGATCATCATCGGCTTCAACGTCCGCGCGGAGGGCAAGGCGACCGAGCTGGCCAACCGCGAGGGCGTGGAGATCCGGTACTACTCGGTGATCTACCAGGCCATCGACGAGATCGAGAGCGCGCTCAAGGGCATGCTCAAGCCGATCTACGAGGAGAAGGAACTCGGCCGCGCCGAGATCCGGGCGATCTTCCGGTCGTCGAAGGTCGGCAACATCGCCGGCTGCCTCGTCCAGTCCGGCATCATGCGGCGCAACGCCAAGGCGCGGCTGCTGCGTGACAACGTCGTGGTCGCCGAGAACCTCACCATCTCGTCGCTGCGCCGGGAGAAGGACGACGTCACCGAGGTCCGCGACGGTTACGAGTGCGGTCTGACGCTGACCTACTCCGACATCAAGGAAGGCGACGTCATCGAGACCTACGAACTGGTCGAGAAAGAGCGGACGTAGTGAGCGCTCGCACGCAGAACGGGACGCACCGTGGCTGATCCCGCACGGGCGAGGCGGCTCGCCAAGCGGATCTCCACGGTCGTCGCGTCGGCCATCGAGTACGAGATCAAGGATCCCCGGCTCGCCGGGGTGACGATCACGGACGCCAAGGTCACCAACGACCTGCACGATGCCACGCTGTACTACACGGTGATGGGCCGGTCGCTGGACGAGGAGCCCGACTACGGTGGCGCCGCCGCGGCGCTGGAGAAGGCCAAGGGTGTGCTGCGCACCAAGGTCGGCGCCGCCACCGGGGTCCGGTTCACACCGACGCTGGCGTTCGTGCGCGACACGGTCCCGGACGCGGCCCACCGCATGGAGGAGCTGCTGGCCCGGGCACGGGCCGCGGACGAGGATCTGGCGAGAGTTCGGCAGGGCGCCAAGCACGCCGGCGACACCGACCCGTACCGTGTAACCGGGGCGGAGGACGAAGCAACCGGGGACGCTGAGGACGCGGGTGACCTTGACACGCTCGATGACAGACTCGACGACTGAGCCCCGGACCGGCGCGCGCGTCGATGCCTGCGCCGCCGCCGAACTGCTCACCTCGGCCGACACCGTCAGCGTGGTGTGCCACGTGTTTCCCGACGCCGACACCATCGGGGCCGGACTGGCCCTGGCGCTGGTGCTCGACCAGGCCGGCAAGAGCGTCCACGTCAGTTTCGCCGAACCCGACGAGCTTCCCGAGTCGCTGCACACGTTGCCCGGCGGCGACCTGCTGGTGCCACCGCAGGACCTGCCCCGCGACGTCGATCTCGTGGTCACCGTCGACATCCCCAGCCTCAACCGGCTCGGGGCGCTGGGTGACCTCGCCGAGTCCGGCCGCGACGTGCTCGTCATCGACCACCACGCGTCGAATCAGCTGTTCGGCACCGCCAACTTCGTCGACCCGGCCGCGGATTCGACGACGATGCTGGTCGCCGAGTTGCTCGACGCGTGGGACAAACCGATCGACCTGTCGGTCGCGCACTGTCTGTACGCGGGGCTGACCACCGACACCGGCTCGTTCCGGTGGGCCAGCGCCCGGGCGCACCGGTTGGCGGCCCGGTTGGTCGAGATCGGGGTGGACAACGCCGCGGTGAGCCGCACACTGCTCGACACCCACCCGTTCGCGTGGCTGCCCATGCTGTCGCGCGTGCTGGGCTCGGCGCGGCTGGAACCCGACGCCGCCGGCGGACGCGGCCTGGTGTACGCGATCGTCGACCACGACGAGTTGTCGGCGGCACGCTCGGAGGAGATCGAGAGCATCGTCGACATCGTGCGTACCACCCGGCAGGCCGAGGTGGCGGCGGTGTTCAAGGAGATCGGGCCGCAGCGGTGGTCGGTGTCGATGCGCTCGAAATCGCTCGACGTGTCGACGATCGCGGGCACCTTCGGCGGCGGCGGCCACCGGCTGGCCGCGGGCTACTCGGCATCCGGATCAGCCGACGACCTGGTCGCCGCGCTGCGCACGGCCCTTGGCTGACGCGGTCCGACCGGCGACCAACCGGCGGATCGCCGCGCTCGCCTTCCCCGCCCTCGGTGTGCTCGCCGCCGAGCCGGTCTACCTGTTGTTCGACCTGGCCGTCGTCGGCCGGCTCGGTGCGCTGAGCCTGGCCGGCCTCGCGATCGGCGCGCTGATCATGGGCGTGCTCAGCTCACAGCTGACCTTCCTGTCGTACGGCACGACGGCGCGCGCGGCACGGTTCTACGGCGCCGACGACCGCAGGTCCGCGGTCGAGGAGGGAGTGCAGGCCACCTGGCTGGCGCTGGGGATCGGCACCGCGATCGTCGTCACGGTGCAGCTGACCGCGGTGCCGCTGGTGTCCGCCCTGGCGGCCGGCGGCGAGATCGCCGACGCGGCGCTGCCCTGGGTGCGCGTCGCCAGCCTGGCGGTGCCGGCGATCCTGATCGCCGCCGCCGGCAACGGCTGGATGCGCGGTGTGCAGGACACCGTGCGGCCGCTGCGCTATGTGGTCTTCGGGTTCGCGGTGTCGGCGGTGCTGTGCCCGCTGTTGGTGTACGGCTGGCTGGGTGCCCCCGAGCTGGGTCTGCAGGGGTCGGCGGTGGCCAATGTGGTGGGGCAGTACCTGGCCGCGGCGCTGTTCTGCCGGGCGCTGTTCGTCGAGAGGGTGCCGCTGCGGCCGCGGCCGGAGGTGCTGCGCGCGCAGGTGGTGATGGGCCGCGATCTGGTGTTGCGCACCATGGCGTTCCAGGCGTGTTTCATCTCGGCGGGCGCGGTGGCCGCCCGGTTCGGCGCCGCCGCCGTGGCCGCACACCAGGTGGTGCTGCAGCTCTGGAGTTTCCTTGCGCTGGTGCTCGATTCACTGGCCATCGCGGCCCAGTCGCTGGTCGGTGCCGCGCTCGGAGCCGGTCACCTCACCCACGCCAAAGCGGTGGCGTGGCGGGTGACGATCTTCTCCGCCGTCGCCGGGGTGGTGCTGGCCGCGGTGTTCGCGCTGGGCTCCTCGGTCTTTCCGTCCGTGTTCACCGACGACCGTTCGGTGCTGGACCAGATCGGGGTGCCGTGGTGGTTCCTGGTGGCCCAATTACCGGTCGCCGGAATCGTTTTCGCGATCGACGGGGTACTGCTCGGGGCCGGGGACGCCACGTTCATGCGCAACGCGACACTGATCAGCGCGCTGATCGGATTCCTGCCGCTGATCTGGTTGTCGCTGGCGTTCGGGTGGGGGCTGCTGGGTATCTGGGCCGGCCTGAGCACGTTCATGGTGCTGCGGCTGGTGTTCGTCGGCTGGCGGGCGTTGTCCGGCCGTTGGCTGGTGCCGGGCACGCGCTGACGTGCCCGGCCGGTCAGTACCCGGAGTCGGCCGTGGCGCCGTCGGGTGACAGCAGCGCCCGTGAACCGGACACCCCGAGTCGGGTGGCGCCGGCGGCGATCATCGCGCGGGCGTCCGCGAGGGTGCGGACACCACCGGAGGCCTTCACCGCCAGACCGGAACCGGCCACCGTGCGGTGCATCAGGTCCACGGCGTGCACGGTGGCGCCACCGGCGGGGTGAAACCCGGTGGAAGTCTTGACGAAGTCGGCGCCGGCGGCGACCGCGGCACGGCAGACCGCCACGATGGCATCGTCGGAGAGCGCCGCGGACTCGATGATCGCCTTCAGCACGGTGGGCGCGGGGACGGCCGCTCGCACGGCCGCGATATCGGCCTCGACGTGGTCGAACGCCCCCTCCCTGGCGGCCCCGACATCGATCACCATGTCGATCTCGTCGGCGCCGTTGCGCACCGCCTCGGCCGCTTCGGCGGCCTTGACCGCCGAAGTGTGCTTGCCACTGGGAAAGCCGCACACCGCAGCTACTTTCAGGTTCCCGGGTACGGTGACCGGCAGCATCGAGGGCGACACGCACACCGAGTAGGTGCCGAGTTCTGCGGCTTCGGCGATCAGCTTGTCGACGTCGGAACGAGTGGCTTCCGGTTTCAGCAGGGTGTGGTCGATCATCGCGGCGACGTCGGTCGCCGACGGCGAGGTGTGGGTGGTGTGGGTGCTCATCGAATCCTTGTTCTCTGTCGTTCTGGATGGTTGTCAGACGGCGCTTTTGGACTGCCGGTCCAGCAGGTAGTTCATGATCAGCGCCGCGATCAGGATCAGGCCGGTGACCAGCATCTGGAAGAAGGAGCTCAACCCCAGCAGGTTGAACAGGTTGCGCAGCACCGACAGCAGCAGCACCGCGATGAACGTGCCCAGTACGCCACCCTTCCCGCCGAACAGGCTGGTGCCGCCGAGGACCACGGCCGCGATCGCGTCGAGCTCGAGTCCCGCGTTGGCGGTCGGCTGGCCGATCGTCAGGCGTGCGGTGAGCAGCACACCGGAGAGTGCGGCGAGGCCGCCGGAGATGACGTAGGCCGCCGTGGTGATGCGCTGCACCGGCAGGCCGGACAGCCGTGCCGCCTGCGCGTTGCTGCCGACGGCGTAGATGTGCTCACCGAAGGTGGTGCGACGCAGCATGAGTCCGACGATCACCGTCACCGCGACGAAGATGATGCCGACCACGGGTATCCCGGCGATCGACCCGGCTCCGAGGAAGCGCAGCCCCATGGGGATCTCGGCGGTCGTCGGAGTGCCGTTGGTGGTCAGGTAGGTCAGGCCGCGGATGCTCTGCATTCCCGCCAGGGTCACCATGAACGCCGGCAGCACCAGATAGGCACTCAGCCCGCCCATCACCCCACCGAGCGCCAGGCCGGAGCCGATCGCCAGCGCCATGGCGATCGGCCAGGGCAAGCCCATCCCGATGAAGATCGCCACCAGCATTCCCGACAGCGCAGCCACACTGCCGACCGACAGGTCGATACCCGAGGTCAGGATCACCACCGTCATGCCGATCGCGACGATGCCGGTGAGGCTGGACTGCTGCAGCAGGTTCGCCATGTTCTGGGTGGTGAGAAACTGCGGTGCCGAGACCGACGCCACCACGAACAGCGCGATGAAGATGAACAGCAGGTTGAACCGCATGAAGATGGCACGGCGCTGCGTTTTCGCCCCCGCCGGCGGCTCGGATGATGCGGGGCGGTTTATCAATTCAGTCATGGTCAGTCTTCGTTCTTCCGGTGACGATGCAGCGGGCGATGTCCGCCGCCGGGGTGGTTGCGGGTTCGTACTGTGCGATGTTGTGACCCTCGTGCATGACCCAGATCCGGTTGCAGTTCTCGGTCAGCTCGCTTAATTCGCTCGACGCCATCACGACACCGACGCCGGCATCGGCGAGTGCCTGCACCTGCTCGAAAAGGTCGGCTTTGGCGCCGATGTCCAGACCGCGGGTGGGCTCGTCGAGGAGAAGGAGATCGATGCCGCGGGCCATCCATTTGGCCAGCACAACCTTCTGCTGGTTGCCACCCGAGAGTTGGCCGACGGGCTGCTCGACGCTCGCGAACTTGACGCCGAGGCGGTCCAGCGGGGGTCCGCACACCCGGCGGGCCCGGGCCATCGGGTTGAACCGCAGCGGGGGGAGTGCCGCGATCGCCGCGTTACGCAGGATCGACTGCTCCAGGAACAGCCCCTGACGCTTGCGGTCCTCGGGTACCAGTCCGATGCCGAGTGCGACAGCGCCGCGCGGCGTCAGCGAGGTGATCTTCTTCCCGTTGAGTGTCATGTCCAGATGGGCCCGGCGGTCGCCGAAAAGCGTTGCCAGCAATGTGGATCGGCCGGCACCGCCCAAGCCGGCGAGCCCGACGATCTCACCTCGGCCGACGGTGACGTCGTTGACGTCGATCACCCCGGGGATGGTCGCCCGGTGCACGTGCAGCAGCGGGTCGGCCGCGGCGGCGGCGTGGTGCCGACGCGGTGGCCGGGACTGCACCGAGCGCCCGATCATCGCCTCCACCAGTTCCTCTTTCGACACCGACGCGACGTCGAAGACACCGACTGTGGCACCGTCGCGCATCACGGTCGCGCGGTCGCCGATCTCCTTGATCTCGTCGAGTCGATGCGAGATGTAGATGACGGATTTGCCGGCAGCGGTGAGTTCCCGGATCACCCGGAAGACCGCAGCCAGATCGTGGTCGGTGAGCGTGGCGCTCGGTTCGTCCATCACCACGATTCGGGCATCGGTGGTCAGCGCCTTGGCGATGGCGGTGAGTTGCTGGTCGGAGACGGACAGTTCACCGACGACGGCCGACGGGGCGAACGTGCCGCCGACCCGCGCGATCGCCGCGGCGGCCTGTCGGTCGCGTTGCCTGCGGGCGACGAACAGGCCACCGCGGCGCGGTTCGTGACCGAGGAAGAGGTTCTGGGACACGGTCAGGTCGGGCACCAGATCCAGTTCCTGGTAGATGGTGTTGATGCCGGCCCGCACGCCGTCGAGTGGCGAGGTGAACACCACCGGTGTCCCCGCGAGGGTGATCGTTCCGGAATCAGGTCGATAAGAACCGGAGAGGATCTTCATCATGGTGCTCTTGCCGGCCCCGTTTTCGCCGAGCAGGCAGTGGACCTCACCCTCGGCCACCTCCAGGCTCGCGTTGTTGCAGGCCCGGGTCCCGGGGAAGACCTTGACGATGTCGGTCATCGTCAGCGCGACGGGCCGGGCCGACGAGGCCCCCGGGGCGGCCTGCGCGGGGGACGGGGAAGGCGGGGTCGGATCAAGGAAAGTCATATCAGGCCTCCAACACCGGGGCGGCGCTACGCTCCAGTACTGCGGTAGCGGTGGGTTCATCGGTGATCAGCACGGTGCACATCCCGCTGAGCAGAGCCGCCCTGACCACGGCCACTTTCGCGGGGCCGGCGGCGACGGCGATCGCGCAGTTGGCGTTCTTGACGTCCTCCAGGCTCAATCCCACTGTGCGACTGTCGATGTCAGGGTAGGCGAGCTCGCCCGCGGCAGTGATGTAGTGGGCCAGGACGTCGCCGCACGCGCCACGTGCTTCGAGTTCACGCAGTTCGTCGGGGGTCACAGCTCCGCACTCGACCAGCACCGATGTCGGCCCGAGAGCTCCCAGGGAGAACAACAGCGCGTCCGCGTTCCGGGCCCCGGCGAGAACATCGACGACGAAACCCTCGGCGTACAGCGCGTCACGTGTCTCGATCCGCTCCACGATCGCGGGCACCGGTAGCAGAGTGGTGCGGCCGTTACCGCTGTGGGCGATGCTGGTGGCGATGTCGGCTGCCGTGGTCGGGCGCACCGACCGGCTGACTCCGCCGTTGGCCTGGATCACCTCGATATTGCTGGTCCATCCGGCCGGAAGAACAGCGGCTATGTGCTGCAGGGTGTTTCCCCACGACACGGCCAACGTGCTGATCCACGACGAGTTGGCCCGCAGATAGTGCGCCGCGGCGGCAGCGATGTGGTCGTCGGTGCCCGGGGTGTCCGCTCCCGGGACCACGATGCATTCGCGCAGACCGAATTCACTGCGCATGCTGATCTCGAGGTGGCTGCGCCGCGCCTGCGGATGGACGATCTTGATCTGCACTATTCCGGCCTCGCGGGCCTCGTCGAGCAGCCTGCCGACCTTCCAGCGCGTCAGGTGCAGCTCACGGCCGATGTCCTCCTGGGTCCGGCCCTGCTCGTAGTAACACTGCGCCACGTGCAGCATGAGTTCGACGTGGCTCTTGTCGGAGGCTCGGGTCATCAGCGGGTCACCTCGATCCGCCGCGTCGCCGCCCGGTCGGCACCGTCGCGCATGAAGGGCTGCAGTATCGCCGTCAGCCGTTGGTAGTCGTCAAAGATGTTCTGGTAGATCTCGATTCGCTCAGGATCGGGTTCGAGTGTGCGTATCCGAGGGGAGAACAACCGGGATCCGTCGTCGAGTGACGCCGCCACTCCGGCGGCGGTCGCGGCGATCACCGCGCACGCCCGCAGTGTCAGGTTCTCACCGATGACGAGGTCGGCCGGGCGGCCGAGGACATCGACGGTGATCTGCTGCCACAACGGGTTCCGCTCGATCCCGCCGGAGAGAACCAGACGGTCACAGGGCACTCCCGACCGTTCGAAGGAGTCGATCACACTGCGGGTGCCACAGGCGACCGCTTCGACCATGGCGCGGTAGAGCTCCGCTTTGGTGGTTCCCAGCGAGAGCCCGACGACGGCACCGCGCAACCGTGCCTCGCGGTACGGCGTGCGGTTACCCATGAAGTAGTCCAGCGCGCGGAGTCCGTGCGCGGCGGGGTCGACGGATGCGGCCTCGTCGACGAGCGCGGCCAGCTCGGCGCGCGGCACGCCCATGATCGATTCGCCGGTCCACTTCAGCACCGATCCGCTCGCGACCTGGCCGCCCTCGACCAGCCATTTGTTCTGGTGCAGTGCCCGCGGATAGGGGCCCCAGATCTCGTGCGTGCTGGTGGGGACGTCGACTTCGGCGATGATCGCCGAGGAGGTACCCGAGACGATCGACACCAGGCCGTCCAGTTCGGCGCCGCACGCCAGTAACGAGACGTGCGCGTCGATACCACCGACCGCGACGACGGGTCGTCCGCTGATGCCGAGATCGGCGGCGGCCGCGGCACTGAGGGTGCCCGCCGCGCTGCCGACCTCGGCGATGCGGTCGGGCAGTTTGGTGGCCAGGTCCTCGACGCCGAGAGCGGTGTAGAGCTCGACCGGATAGCGCTGCGCGATGCTGTCGTAGTTGTACTTGCACACCGCGTTCATCTGCGAGCCGACCCACTGACCGGTGAGACGGAACGTCACGTAGTCGACCGCCTCGACGATCCTGGCCGCCGACAGATAGGTGGCAGGATCGTGCGACTTGAGCCACATCGCTTTGGGGACAAGCCATTCCGCGGCGTCGGAGCCGCCGGACCACTCCAGGATCGGGTAGTCGGCCGACAGCTGCGCCGTCCGCTCCGACTCCGTACCGCTCCGGCAGTCCATCCACAGAATCGCCGGGCGAAGCGGAACTCCGGCCCCGTCCAGCACGGCCACCGTCGACGACGTCGTCGCCGCTGCGATGGCGACGACATGGCCGGCGGCACGGCACGGGTCGGTGGTGAGTAGCTCGCGGGTGGCCGCGGTGATGGCATCCCACCAGTCCCGCGGGTCCTGCTCGGCCCAGCCCGGTCGCGGGAACCGGGTTGGATACGGCCGGTGCACCGCACCGAGCGCGACGCCGTCCTCGGTGAACGCGCCGACCCGGGCACCTTCGGTGCCCAGGTCGATCGACAGCAGGATTCCCATGGTCAGTCTTCGTTGGGCAGGAACAGGACCTTCGACGAGAAGATCGACCGCTCGCCGAGCTGATGCATCGTCTGCGGAAGCGCCGACAGCGGCAGCTCGTGGGTGATCATGAACTCCCACGCGAGCTGTCCCGTGGCCATCATCTTCGCCGAGGTACGCCACTCGTCACCGGGGAACGGCGCCGAGAACGAGTTCCAGGATCCGTGCAGCGTCGCTTCCTGACGCATGAACTGGTTGAACGTCTCCTTGCCGAGCGGAACCGGGGCGTGCGGGATGCCGATGAACACGGCATGGCCGTGCGGCCCGGTCAGATTGGCGGCCATGTCCGCGGTGGCCGGGACGCCGGCGGACTCCAGCACGACGTCGAAGCCGCGCCCTCCGAGCGCGCGGGCCTCCTCGACGCCCTGGACCGCGTCGCTGGCGCCGGCCTCGCGGGCCATCGCCGCCTTCTCCTCACTGAGGTCGACGGCCACGACCTCGGTTGCGCCGTGTAGCCGGGCCCACTGGACGGCGAACAGGCCGATCGGCCCGGCGCCGATGACGAGAACCCGGTGCCCGGCCCGCAGCCCGGTCTTCCACAAACCGTGCAGGGCGATGGCGGCGGGATCGAGCATCGCGGCCGCCCGCGGGTCCAGACCCTTCGGCACCTTCAACAGGTTGCCGACCGGCGACACGGCGTACTGGGCGTAGGCGCCGTCGCAACGGCTACCGAAGTAGTCGTAGTTCTCGCACAGTCCGAAAGCGCCTTTGAGGCAGTAGTCGCAGGCCCGGCACGGGATCAGCGGTGGCACCGATACCAGCTCGCCCACCTCGAAACCGGTCACACCTTCACCGACTTCGGCGACCCAGCCCGAGAACTCGTGGCCACAGATGATCGGCATGATGTAGCCGCCGTTGCGCAGCATGCGGGGGATGTCCGATCCGCAGACCCCGCAGGCCGCGATCTTGAGCAGGACCTGCCCGGGTCCCGGACGCGGCACCGCGACCTGCTCGACCCGGATGTCGCCGGGGGCATGCATCACGGCGGCTGTCATCACCTGCGGAAGGACGTACTCCGAGGTCAGATCGCGGGTCGGCACTTCGGTTGTCATAGGTGTCTCCTGTGCTCTGGTGGTTCTGTGGATCGGCGGGTGACGGCGGTCAGGCCGGTGGGGACTGCTGCTGGGCGAACGTGGTGTCGCCGATCAGCGCTGCGGCATTGGATTTGTCGACCAAACCCGTTCCGGCGTCGATGAATTCGGGTACCGACTCGCCGCGCGCCACCTTGACCGCGGTTTCGATCGCGAGCTGACCTTCGGCGTTGGGGTCGTTGAGCGCGGTGGCGACGTACTGGTCGCCTTCGGCGATGGCGCGCACGGCCTCCATCAGACCGTCGACGCCGAACACCTTGACGTCGCCGCGGTTGTTCTCGTCGAGCACCTGCAGCGCGCCCAGTGCCATGTCGTCGTTCTGGGCGTAGACGGCCTTCACGTCAGGATGGGCCTGCAACAGATCCTGCATGGCCGTCACGGCGTTGGAGCGGATGTAATCGCTGTAGGGGCCGTCGATCACGGTGATGTTCGGTTGGCCTTCGACCGCGGCGGCGAATCCGTCGTGCCGATCGCGAGCCACCGCCCCGCCGGCGTCGCCCTGGATCTCGATGATCTTTCCGCCGGCAGGTCCGAGCGTCTGCACGGCGGCTTCGCTGACGAGCTGGCCCATCGCCTTGTTGTCGCGGCCGACGAAGGCGGCCGCGCCCGACTCCACGGGACGGTCCACGGTGACCACCTTGATGCCCGCGGCGTCGGCTGCAGCCAGTGACGGCGCGATGCCCTTGGGGTCGACCGGGTTGATCACAAGCACGTTGATGCCCCGGGTGATCAGGTCCTGCACGTCGTTGTTCTGTTTGGTGACATCACCATTGGCGTCGGCGAAGAACAGTTCGTTGCCGTCGCGCTCGGAGGTCTGCTTGGCTGCGTCGGTCAACGCGACGTAGAACGGACTCTGCTGGGTCGCCTGGCTGAAGCCGATCTTGACCGGGCCGTCCGACGTGGTGTTGCCGCCGGCGGCGCCGTTCTCTCCGGGCATCGAGCATGCGGACGATCCGATCGCCACCGAGGCCGAGAAGGCGATTCCCGCCATCACCTTTGCGAGTCTCATTGTTACTCCTAACTTGCGCCTCGACGTCGAGGCGGCGTGACGCCCATCACCGTAGAAACCGCGATTGCGACTAGTCAACATATGCGCATAGTTTTGCTCATATGAGCACAACGGTAACCGATCGTTCACCCCCGGCCGCCCCGCGGGGTCGATCGGGTTGGTGGCGCGGCGTCAACGACGCAGCCCGGCCCCGGTGAACCGGGGCCGGGCTGTGGCGGTGCGGACGGTGTCAGTCGGCGGCGGAGGAGCTGCCGAGCAGGTCACGCACGCGGTTGGCGACCTTGGTGAACTCGGGCCGTTCCATCGTCTCGGCGTACTCGCGCTCGGCGGGCAACTCGACGTCGAGGGTTTCGATGATGCGGCCCGGCCGCGGGCTCATCACGACGACCCGATTGGCCAGATAGACCGCCTCGGCGACCGAGTGGGTCACCAGCACCACCGTGGTGCCCGTCTCCCGCCAGATCCGGTGGAGTTCGACGTTCATCTTCTCGCGGGTCAGCGCGTCGAGTGCGCCGAACGGCTCGTCCATCAGCAACACCCGGGGCTGGTGCAGCAGCGCCCGGCACAGCGAAACACGTTGCTGCATACCGCCGGACAGCTCGTGGGGCAACGCGTTCTCGAACCCGGTGAGCCCGGTCATCTCGATCAGCTCGTCGCACCGTTGCTGCGCCGCCTGCCGTGGCATCCCGCGCATCTCGGCCTGCAGCAGGATGTTCTTGCGGACCGAGCGCCACTCCAGCAGCGCCGCACGCTGGAACACATAGCCGATCGCACGCTGCGGTCCGCGGACCTGCTTGCCGCGCAGCAGCACCTCACCCGAGGTGGCGTCGGTCAGACCGGCGACGACCTTCAACAGGGTCGACTTGCCGCAGCCCGACGGACCGGCGATGGAGACGAACTCTCCGTCGGCGACCTGCAGATCGACATCGGCGAGCGCGGTGACCGACGCGCGTTTGGAGGAGAACCGCACGGTGAGGTTCTCGATCGTGATGGCCGCGGCGTCCACGGACGTCATGGGTGTTCCCGGTGGTGCGATGGTGGCGGTGGGCATGTCCATGCTCTCCTACTGCCGGCCCTGAGGCGTGAACGACGAATCCCAGTACTCGGCAGGGTCTTTCGCCGATTCCAGCAGACCGGCCTCGTTGAGGGTGGCGATGGTGGTCTTCCAGTCCTCGTCGGCGTTGGTGCCCGGAACCTGCTCGGCCGTCGCAGGCGTGGACAGCAGCGGTATGGTCTGCTGCCACTGCTGCAGCAGCACCTCGCGCGGAGGCATCTGCGGGTCCTTTCCGGCCATCGCGTCGACAGCCGCTTCCGGGTTCTCGGTCGCCGCGGCGTATGCCTCGCTGGTGGCGTCCACCATGGACTGCACGAGTTCGGCGTCGTCGGCGATCGTCGAGTTCTTGGCGATCAGGCCGTTGCTGTAGAAGTTCAGGCCGGCGTCGGAGTAGCGCAGGTAGCGCACCTCACGGCCACTCTTGTCGGCGATCGTCGGGCCCTGGTCGTGTGCGAACCCGATCAGCCCGTCGACCTGTCCGGAGAGCATCGCGGCCATCTTGCCCGCGGCGTCGAGGCTCTGCTGGGTCACCTGGTCCTCGGGCACGCCGACCTTGTTCAGGTAGATCGGGAACGTCGTGGTCGGCGCGTCGCCGGCCGAGACCGCGATGGTGCGACCCGCCAGATCCTGCGGGGTGTCGATGCCGGAGTCGGCGAACACCTGCACGGCCGAGGGGGTGGTCTGCAGGAACACACCGGCGCTCTTGACGTCCACCCCCTTGTCGATGTTGCTCAGCACGGCCGGGGTGTCGGCCCAGCCGAAGTCGGCCTGGCCGGAGCCGACGGCCTGGACGGTTTTCGTGGATCCCTGGCCGGCGTCGATGGTGAGGTCGATGCCGTGCTTGGCGAAGATCCCCTCCTGAACGCCGTAGTAGAACGGGGCGTGCTCACCGTACGGGTACCAGTTGAGCATCAGGGTGGCCGTTGCGTTGGAGCCTTCGGCGGCCGGAGTGTTCTCGGAACCGCCGCCGCCGCAGGCGGTCAGCGTGAGCATGGCGACGGTGGCGGCCGCGACTGCTGCGCGGCGTCGGGTGAACGTCATCGTTTCTTCCTTTGCGGGTCAGGGGTCAGGCGGCGGTGCTGGCGGAGTTCGAGGTGCGGCGTGACGAATGCCATGGGATGAGGAGCTTTTCGGCGATCTCGATGATCGCGAACAGCACGATGCCGAGCAGCGACATGATGATCAGCGCGGCGAACAGCATCGCCGTGTCGACGTTTCCGTTCGCCTGCAGGATGACGTAACCCAAACCTTCGTTGGCGCCGACGAATTCACCCACCACGGCCCCGGTGACCGCCAACGTGGCGGCAACCTTCAGTCCCGACATCAGCTGCGGCAGCGAGGCGGGGAAACGGATCTTCATGAAGGTCTTGAAGCGGCTCGCACCCATCGTGGATGTCAGTTCCAGGATCTCGGGATCGACCGAACGCAGGCCGGCGAGTCCGGAGATCACGATGGGGAAGAAGGCCATGAGCACGGCCACGAGGATCTTCGGCGACGGCCCGAAACCCAGCCAGACCACGAACAGCGGCGCGATCGCGATCTTCGGGATCACCTGGGCGAACAGGATCAGCGGGTAGACGGTCTTCTCCAGGCTGGAGGAGTACATCATCACGACGGCCACGAAGACGCCGAAGACGGCGGCGATGACGAAGCCGAGCACCGTCTCCCAGGTGGTGACCCAGGTGTGCTGGACCAGGTAGCCGGCGTTCTGCTGCGTGGTCTGCCAGGTGTCCCCGGGGGAGGGAAGGATGTAGGGCGCGACGAGGTCGGCCTCGGTTACCGCCCACCATGCGGCGAGCAACGCGATGACCAGCGCGACCGGCCGCCACAGGGCTGCCGCCGTGCGGCGCGGGGAGAACGACGGCCGCCATGGGCGTCGAGTGCGGGTGGACCCCGGAGGGGAGGTCGACGAGGAGGGGCGCAAGCCGGCCGATGCGGTTACCGCCATGGAATGTCCTAAAGGTCGCAGTGTCTCGGGGGTTGAAACCCGACGGGAATGCGCTTTCCGAAGCGGTTCCGACCCTAACGTGACGCAGCGCACACTGTCAACGGCCACCCGGGGGCGGTGCGTCGGCAGCCGGTCAGGGCAGACGCGTGCTGTCGCGCAGGACGACCCGGCCGGGTACTCGTTCGCGCAGGTCATCGCAGTCGGCCCGGAGCGCCAGAGCCACCGCGCGGGCGCCGATCTCCTCCAGTGGCAGCGCAACGGTCGACAGGCTCGGGGTGTGATCGCGCAGCGTCGGGATGTCGTCGAAGCCGGCGATGCACACGTCGCGCGGAACGGCCAGGCCCATTTCCCGCCACGCGGCGATCGCCCCGATCGCCATCACGTCGGTGACCGCGAAGACGCACACCGGTGTCGCCCCGGTGTCCGGGGACAGTTGCAGGGCGGCGGCGAGTCGTTGCGCGGCGGAGTGGCCACCGTCGCGGGTGAAGCTGCCCGACACCTCGACCAACGGGGTCAGGCCTCGCCGGCCCAGTGCCTCGACGAAGCCGTTGCGCCGGTCCACCGAGGTCCGAATGCTGGCGGGGCCGCCGATCACCGCGAACCGGGTGTGCCCGGCTTCGGTCAGAGCATCGGCCAGTTCCGCTGAGGCGAAATGGTTTTCAGGCTCCACCGCGCCGCCGAAGGCCAGCGGCTGGCCGATCACCACGACCCGCCCGCCGTTGGCCCGGTAGCGACCGAACTCGGCTTCCAGATCGCGGTCGAGGTGTCCGCTCTGCCGGGAACCGGCGAGGATGATGGCATCGGCCCGGTGGGCGACGAAGGTGCTGACCGATTCCCGCTCGATGTCGAAATCGCGGTCGGTGCTGGCCAGCAGTACCTGCTTGCGCGCGGTACGCGCCGCGGTCTGGACACCGCGCACGATCGACGAGAAGTACGGGTCGGCGATGTCGTGCACGATCAGGCCCAGCAGGCCGGTCGACGCCCGGGCCAGCGCCTGCGCCTGCGCGTTCGGCACGTAACCGAGTTCGCGGGCCGCCGCCCGGACCCGGTCTGCCACACCTTCGCCGGGAATCCTGGCCGAGCCGTTGAGAACGCGTGAGGCGGTGGCCTGCGACACCCCTGCGCGCGCAGCCACTTCCTGCAAGGTCACCGCCGCCATGTTCGCTGCTCCCGCCGTTCCGACCGGTGTCCGTCGAGGCGGCCCCGGCCGGGCGGCGGCTCGGGGTTGACCTGCGACCTGCGCACAGCTTACCGTGGAAAGCGCATTCCGAAGTGCTGACACCGCGCGTTCTCTCTCGCGAGACCGCGGTGCAGGTCAACCGACAGCACTCGCCGAGGGCGGCCCCCGGCTCCTGAAGACAAGGAACCATCCTGATGACTTCACCGCGCACGACTCTGCGCATCGCCATGAACGGTGTGACCGGGCGGATGGGTTACCGCCAGCACCTGCTGCGTTCCATCCTGCCGTTGCGTGACAGCGGTCTGCTCCTCGACGACGGGACCCGCGTGGCGGTCGAGCCGATCCTGGTGGGACGCAACGCCGACAAGATCGCGGAGCTGGCCGCCCGCCACGCCGTCGACGAATGGACCACCGACGTCGCGTCGGTGATCGCCGATCCCACCGTGGACGTGTACTTCGACGCGCAGGTCACCTCGCGGCGGGTGGAGGCGCTGTCCGCGGCGATGAAGGCCGGCAAGCACGTGTACACCGAAAAGCCCACCGCCGAAACCCTCACCGAGGCAATCGAACTGGCCCGGATGGCGGACAACGCCGGCGTCGTGGCCGGGGTTGTGCACGACAAGCTGTACCTGCCCGGCCTGGTGAAGCTGCGCCGACTGGTCGACGAAGGCTTCTTCGGGCGGATCCTGTCGATGCGCGGCGAGTTCGGCTACTGGGTCTTCGAAGGAGACGGCCAGCCCGCCCAACGACCGAGCTGGAACTACCGCGCCGAGGACGGCGGCGGAATCACGGTGGACATGTTCTGCCATTGGAACTACGTCATGGAAGGCCTGCTCGGCAACGTGCAGGCGGTGACCGCCCGCGCGGTCACCCACATCCCGACGCGATGGGATGAGAACGGCCGATCCTATGCCGCCACCGCCGACGACGCGGCCTACGGCATCTTCGAGATCGAGGGCGGCATCGTCGCGCAGATCAACTCGTCCTGGGCGGTGCGGGTGTACCGCGACGAACTGGTCGAATTCCAGATCGACGGCACGCACGGCTCCGCCGTGGCGGGACTGCGGCGGTGCGTGGCCCAGCAGCGCGCCCACACCCCCAAACCGGTGTGGAACCCCGACCTTCCGGTCACCGAGAAGTTCCGTGACCAGTGGCTGGAGGTGCCCGCCAACGCCGACCTGGACAACGGCTTCAAGCTGCAGTGGGAGGAGTTCCTGCGCGACGTGCTGGCCGGGCGGCCGCACCGGTTCGGGCTGCTGTCGGCCGCCCGTGGCGTGCAGCTGGCCGAACTCGGTCTGAGGAGCTCCGCCGAGGGCCGGCGGCTCGACGTGCCCGAGATCGTGCTGTGACGGCGACGACGGGAGCCCGCACGGCATCGGTGCTCCTCCCACTGGACGGCGAGCTGCGCCGGTACCAGCTCGGGCAGCCGGGGCAGTGGTGCAGGCCGTCGCAGCCGATCACCTCCCGGATCGCTTATGCCGCGGCGCACGTCGTGCCGAGGACGCTCGCCGACACCACACCCGGCGCTCCCGCGGATCTGGACTGGGACGCCACGATGGCCTATCGGAACGAGCTCTGGTCCTACGGGCTCGGTGTCGCCGACGCCATGGACACCGCGCAGCGCGGGATGGGTCTGGACTGGCCCGCGACCCGCGAGCTGATCATCCGGTCGGGACGGGAAGCGGCCGCGGTGCGAGGCCTGCTGGCATGCGGCGCGGGCACCGATCACCTCGACCCGGCCGACGTGCCCGGAGGCCGGCGCGGCCTGACCGTCATCACCGACGCGTACCGGCAACAGATCGAGGTGGTGCGCGACGCGGGGGCCGAGGTGATCCTGATGGCATCACGGGCGCTGGCGCAGGTCGCCACGAGCGCGCAGGACTACCTGACCGTCTACGGCGCCCTGCTCGCCGAGGCCGACCGGCCCGTGATCCTGCACTGGCTGGGCGAGGTGTTCGACCCGGCGCTGCGCGGATACTGGGGCAGCGCCGACATCCCGGCCGCCACCGCGACGTTCGAAGAGCTCGTGCGCGCGCACGCCGACAAGGTGGACGGCGTCAAGGTCTCGTTGCTGGACGCCGCGCACGAAGTGGCGCTGCGCCGCGCGCTGCCCGACGGTGTGCGGCTCTACACCGGTGACGACTTCAACTATCCGGAGCTGATCATCGGTGACGAGCACGGCCATTCGGACGCCCTTCTGGGCATTTTCGCCGCGGTCTATCCCGCCGCGTCGACGGCGTTGCAGCGCCTCGACGCGGGGGACGCAGCCGGAGCCGAGCGGATCTTGGAATCGACCCGCGCGCTCGGCAGGCACATCTTCGCCGCGCCGACGTACTACTACAAGACCGGCATCGCGTTCCTGGCCTGGCTCAACGGGCATCAGCGCAACTTCGCGCTGGTCGGCGGGCTTTCGGCCGGCCGGTCGGTCACGCATCTGAGCGGGGTCTTCGTGCTCGCCGACCGCGCCGGCCTGTTCATCGACCCGCAGCTGGCCGCGGACCGGATGCACACCTACCTGTCGCTGAACGGAGTGGGTTGATGTCGCAAGCATTCGGCCGCCTGTCGCTGAACACCATGACGACCAAGGGCTGGACGTTGCGCCGGGCCGCCGAGGCCACCGCGGCCGCGGGGCTGGCGATGCTGATGTCCGGCAGTTCGGGTGTCACCGCGACCGGGGTGACGGCGATGGCACTAGCGGTGAGCAGCGCGGCCCCGGCGGTCGAGTATGAGCGAATAGATGTGTGC
>NZ_LMVQ01000577.1 GCF_001545925.1 Mycobacterium sp. NAZ190054
AGGCACGATGGGCAGTGAGGTGGAAGCCCGCATTGAACGCGTTCGCGATCACCTTCAACGGCCGGATCACTCCGACTGGCAACTAACCGATGCCAAGTCAGATCCACCGTTTATCTGACAGTCCCGCCTTGAACTGATCGTCGTACTTCTTCGGCATGATGCGCCTTACCTTCCCTCGAAAGAAGGTGTGCATCAAACCCGGGGTGGTTCAAACCGAGGTCTCCATCCAGACCAGGACGGTTCAAATCTCTGCCGCCAGCCCCGCACCCATGCACCTACAACCCCGCCGCGATCCACGTCGGCTCGTTGACCGAACCGTCCACCGACACCCCGAGCAGACCCCGAGCCGCCGCCGTCATCTCCCCCAGCTCCGAGTAAAGAGCAGCTACGGCTTGAGCCGCGTTCACCACATCAGGATCGCCCGACCACCCCGACAGCATCGACCACTCCGCCGTGCGCCCGTCGCCCAGGCGGGCGGACAGGGTGATGACACGACCAGGCACATCCCACGGGATGACAACGGGGTCGTCATCGTCGGGTTCCTGGTGCTCACCGCTTGCTGTCCACGCCGCAGCGTCCGTCCAGGGGAAGGTGTCGGGTTCGTCGCTCACACAGCGGCGGGGTTCAGCGTGCCCAACCGCCGCCCGCCGATGGACACCGTGAGCGGTCCACCCCTCGGCATGACCGAGCTGATCTCCCACTCCTCCAGGAGGTAGGAGGGCTGCGCTGCGGACACGGGCTCAGGATCAGGTTCGGTGTCGGGCGTCCACCGCCAGGCGTCCCACCCGAGTGGGTCGGGGTCGGCGCTGTCCTCCTCGGCGTTCAGCGCGTCGAACTCCGCGAGCATCCGCCGCTTGAACTCAGCCTCGGATTCTCCCGGCAGCGGTTGGAGGGGTTCGTCCGCTTCGAGGGAGTCGATGTCAGCAAGCAGGTCATCGAGGTCGCGCATGGGTTCACCATCTCACCGACCGCTGACAGCCGCGAGCCTGAACGGGGGACGTGCCACACCCGCGCCGCAACGGCGTCCGGGCTGTGGTTTGACGCCCGTGGTGGTCATCAGTGGTGGTCAAAACGAAAAGAGGGTGCCTCCGATTTCTCGGAAACACCCTCTGACCTGCGTCGGGCTGACAGGATTTGAACCTGCGACCACTTGACCCCCAGTCAAGTGCGCTACCAAGCTGCGCCACAGCCCGCGGTGCCTCCCGGGATCGCCGGTAGGCGGACGAAACTTTACCTCAGCCCCTTACTCAGATCCCAACCGCACCGTCAAAAGGAGTCAGCGCGGGAGCGGTTCAGACTCAGACTCGGCCGGGGTGCCGGTCTCGGGGGCGAACCGCGGGGCGCGGGACACACGCCACGCGTAGACCACCAGCGATGCCCACGCCACGACGATCAGCGAGTAGATGGCGGTCGACCACGGCCAGTGGATGTCGAAGAAGTGCACCAGCTTCTGGCTGTTGGTGAGCACGACGACACCGCCCACCGCGGTGCCCAGCAGCGCCGGGCTGATCTTGCTGACCAACCACGCGGCGATCGGCGCGGCGATCACACCGCCGACCATCAGCCCGACCACCACCGGCCAGTTCTCCAGGAACTCCTGGCGCAGGCCGATGAGGAAGCCCAGCGACGCCGAGACCGCCACGAGGAACTCGGACGCGCTCACCGAGCCGATCACCGTCCGCGGCGCGGTCCTACCCTGCGACAGCAGCGTGCTGCTCGTCACCGGACCCCAGCCGCCCCCACCGGACGCGTCGATGAACCCGCCGAACAGACCGAGCGGGGCGAGGAACTTCGTGCTGTGGCTGGTTCCCCGCGATCCGAAGCTCAGCGGTGTGCGCAGCGCGAAGCGCAGCATCACGTAGGTGCCGATGGCGATCAGGATCGCGGCCATCAGCGGCGCGGCGTGCTCGGTGGACAGCGACGACAGCACGGTGGCGCCGAGGAATGCGCCGATCGCTCCCGGTCCCCCCAGCTTGGCGACCAGGACCCAGTCGATGTTCTTGAACTTCCAATGGGACAGGCCCGAGGCGAACGTGGTGCCCACTTCGGCGAGGTGAACCGCGGCACTGGCCTGAGCCGCCCCGACCCCCGACAGCACCAGCAGCGTGGTGGCGGTGATCCCGAACGCCATCCCGAGGGCGCCGTCGACCAGCTGGGCACCGACGCCCACGAGCGTGAAGATGAGAAGCGAACGCATGGCTGCTTTCAGGGACTGCGGTCACCGCGTGACCGAATGGACGGGTGGGGGCGTCAGGGACGCGGACAACACCACTCGTCGAAGGCCATCAGCCGACGCGACGGCCAGAACGGCTCAAGCGCGGACACCTCGGACGGGGCCGGTGCGTAAAGCATCCGATCAGCCATCAAAGGAGTCCCATCGTCGAGTCGTACGCCAAAGCTTTGCTCAGGTTACACGGTCACCAGCCGGTACAGCCCGACGAGGCCCACCACGACGATGGCGGCGCGCAACGCGCCCGGTGACAGCCGCCGCCCGTAGTGGGCTCCGAGAAAACCTCCGGCCAGCGATCCGACGGCGATCAGAGCCACCGCGGCCCAGTTGATCCGGTCGGAGGCCACCGCGATGTAGGCCACCGCGGCGACGATGTTGACCACCAGCGACAGCAGGTTCTTGGCGGCGTTCATCCGCTGCATGTCCTCGGGCAGCAGCGCCCCCATCGCCGCGATCAGCAGGATTCCCTGCGCCGCGGTGAAGTAGCCGCCGTACACCCCGACGGCGAAGGTGGCGGCCACCAACGCGGTCATCCGCGCCGCGGACACGTGGTGGACAGACCGGCCGGCCGCCTCGGCGCGCCGCTTCGCCCAGTCCTGGATCCGGGGACCGACCACGACCAACGCCAGCGCGAGGACCAGCAGCACCGGAACCACCCGGATGAACACCGTCTCGGGGAGATGCAGCAGCAGCCAGGCCCCGCCGGCGGCCCCGATGAACGAGGCGGGGAGCTGCCACTTCAGCCGGGACCACTGCCCGCGCAGCTCGCGCCGGTACCCCCACGTGCCCGACACGCCGCCGGCGATGAGACCGACCGCGTTCGACATGGTGGCGGTCACCGGCGGCATCCCGATCGCCACCAGCGTCGGGAACGTGATCAGGGTGCCGGAACCGACGACGGAATTGATGGCGCCGGCCCCGACCCCTGCGAGCGCGATGAGGACCATGTCGAGGACGGACACTCGACTCACCCTAACGGCGGCCGGGCAACCGTCACCGACGAGCCTTCGAGCCCCTCTTCTCCCGGACCCGCACGTTGATCCGGATCGGGCTGCCCTCGAACCCGAACGTCTCCCGCAGCTTGCGCTCCAGGAACCGGCGGTAGCCGGCCTCCAGGAACCCGGTGGTGAACAGCACGAAGGTCGGCGGGCGCGCCGTGGCCTGGGTGGCGAACAGGATCCGCGGCTGCTTACCGCCGCGCACCGGGGGCGGCGTCGCGGCGACGACCTCCTTGAAGAACGTGTTCAGCCGACCTGTCGGCACCCGGGTGTCCCACGAGCGCAGCGAGGTCTCCAACGCCGGCACCAGCTTCTGCACCGCGCGGCCCGTCCTGGCCGAGATGTTCACCCGCGGCGCCCACTGCAACTGGGCCAGTTGCAGATCGATCTCGCGGTCGAGCAGATAGCGGCGGTCCTCGTCGACCAGGTCCCACTTGTTGAACGCGAGCACCAGCGCCCGGCCGGCCTCGATGACCATCGACAGCACCCGCTGGTCCTGCTCGGTCAACGGCTGCGACGCGTCGACGAGCACGATGGCCACCTCGGCGGCGTCGATCGCACCGTGGGTGCGCACCGACGCGTAGAACTCGTGGCCGCTGGCCTGGGCGACCTTGCGGCGCAGCCCCGCGGTGTCGACGAAACGCCAGAGCTTGCCGTCCATTTCGATCAGGGAGTCGACCGGGTCGACGGTGGTGCCCGCCACGTCGTGCACCACCGACCGCTCGTCACCGGACAACCGGTTCAGCAGCGACGACTTGCCCACGTTCGGCTTGCCCACCAGCGCCACCCGCCGGGGACCGCCCCCTGCGGCGCCGGCCACCTCCGAGACGGTGGGCAGCGCGCCGATGACGACGTCGAGCAGGTCGGCCACGCCGCGACCGTGCATGGCGCTGATCGTGTGCGGCTCCCCCAGACCCAGCGACCACAGCGCCGCGGCGTCGGCCTCCCCACGCTCGTTGTCGACCTTGTTCGCGGCCAGGAACACCGGTTTCCCGGAGCGCTGCAACAGCTTCGCCGCGGCCTCGTCGGCAGCGGTGGCACCGACAACCGAATCGACCACGAAGATGATCGCGTCGGCGGTGCGCATCGCCACCGACGCCTGCTCGGCGACGAGCTGTTGCAGGCCCTTGGCATCGGGTTCCCACCCGCCGGTGTCCTGCACGACGAACCGGCGGCCCGACCAGCTCGCGTCATACGAGACCCGGTCCCTGGTCACGCCGGGGACGTCCTGCACCACGGCTTCACGCCGGCCCAGGATCCGGTTGACCAGCGTCGACTTCCCGACGTTGGGCCGTCCCACCACGGCGACGACCGGTGGTGGCGCGGACGCCTCCTCGATCGCCTCCGCGACGTCTTCGGCCCCGAGCTCCCACTCGCTCTCGTCGGCCCAGGTACCGTCCTCGCTCATCGGGCCACACCCGCTTTCTGTTCGACGAGCTCGGTCAGGTACGTGACGACCTCGGACTGGTTCATGGTGCTGGTGTCCACCACCAGCGCATCGTCGGCCGCACGCAACGGCGACACCGCGCGCGTGGAGTCGAGATGGTCGCGGCGCTTGACGTCGGCGAGCACCGCCTCGTAGTCGCCGGGCAGACCCGCGGCGATGTTCTGGTCGTCGCGGCGCCGGGCGCGCTCCTCGGCCGACGCGGTCAGGAAGATCTTGACGTCCGCGCCGGGCAGCACCACGGTGCCGATGTCACGACCCTCGACCACGACATTGCCTGGCGCGGAGGCCAATTCGCGCTGCAGCGCGACGAGCCTGGACCGCACCGCGGGTACCGCCGAGACCGCCGAGACGGCCTTGGTGACGGCATCGCCGCGGATCTCGGCCGAGACGTCCTCGCCGGCGAGGAAGGAGCGGTCGTGACCGGGGTCGCTGCCGACCGAGAGCTCGACGTTCTGCGCGACGGCTGCGACCGCCGCGGGGTCGGTGACGTCCACACCGGCACGCAGCACCGCCAGTGTCACGATGCGGTACATCGCACCGGTGTCCAGATACCTGGCGTTCAGCGAAGTCGCCAAACCCCTTGCCACCGTGGATTTTCCGGTTCCGGCGGGCCCGTCGATCGCGATCACCAGAGAGGGGCTCACAATCCTACCGCCTTGTACAGTTCGCCGATCTCCTTCTGGGTCAGCGGCCGGATACTGCCCGGGCGCTGATCGCCGAGGGTGACCGCGCCGATGTCGGTGCGCACCAGTTCCTGGACCGGGAAACCGACTTCGCCCAGCAGTCGCCGCACGATGCGCTTGCGGCCCTCGTGCAGCGTGACCCGCACCAGCGTCCGGCCCGGCACGGTGTCGACCACCGCGAAGTCGTCGAGATGCACGGGACCGTCGTCGAGTTCGACCCCGTCGCGCAGCTTGCGGCCCAGCCCGCGGGGCACGGTGCCGAGCACGGTCGCGACATAGGTTTTCGGCACCTCGAACGAGGGGTGCATCAACCGGTGCGCCAACTCACCGTCGTTGGTCAGCAGCAGCAGGCCCTCGGTGTCGGCGTCCAGGCGCCCGACGTGGAAGAGCTTCTTGTTGCCGCGGACCCGGTGCTCCACCAGGTCACCGACGCAGGGCCGGCCACGGTCGTCGGACATCGTGGAGTGCATGCCGCGTGGCTTGTTGATCGCCAGGTGCACCAGCGTGTCGTCGATCGTGATCCGCGCACCGTCGACGCGGATCACCGAGACCGCGGGATCCACCCGGGTGCCCAGTTCGGTGACGATCTGATCGTCCACCTCGACCCGGCCGTCCCGGATCATCTTCTCGGCGACGCGTCGCGAGGCGATCCCGGCCTGCGACAACACCTTCTGCAGCCGTATCCCGTCGTTGTCGGTCATGGTCAGTCCCGGTCCACGTCGAAGGATTCCGGCGCCGCCTCAGCAGCCGGTGCGCCGTTGAGCTTCATGAAACGTGGCTCCTCACTTAGGTTTTCGCTGAGGTCGTCGATCACGTCGACGTCCGGAAGCAGCGGTGCGATGTCGGGCAGGTCGGTCAGCGACGAAAGGCCCAGCCGCTCGAGGAACAACTCGGTGGTCGCGAACGTCACCGCCCCGGAGTCCGGGTCGGTGCCGGCCTCGGTGATCAGACCGCGGGCCAGCAGGGTGCGCATCACCGCATCGACGTTGACGCCGCGGACCGCGCTGACCCGCGCGCGGGTGACCGGTTGCCGGTAGGCCACCACCGCGAGGGTCTCCAGCGCGGCGCGGGTCAGTTTGGACCGCGCGCCATCGAGAAGCAGCTTCTCGACGTACGGGGCGTACTTCGACCGGGTGTACATCCGCCATCCGCCGGCGGCCTCGCGCAGGTCGATACCGCTGTCCCGGGCTGCCAGACCCGCCGCGAGCAGCTGCAGTCGCTCGGCGATCCGGGCCGGCGGCTGGTCGGTGGCCGTGGCGAGCGCGTCGACGGTCACCGGGGTGTCGACCACGAGCAGCAGCGCCTCGAGCGCCGCGTCCAGCTCGGGATCGTCCAGCTCGGATCCGCCGACGTCCTCGAGCTCCGCGTCGTCGAGCTCGGTATCGGTCGCAATGTCGTCAGTCATAAGTCTTTTCTATTCCGCGTCCGCGGTTGCCAACTGTTGGCTGCTCGGCCGCTCTCCGGTCCACGAAATCTGGAGCACACCAAGCGGTTCTGGTTGCTCGAATGCTACCGCCCGGGCGCGGTACAACTCGAGCAGCGCCAGGAACCGCCCGACGATCTCGATCGGCGCCTGGCAGTCGGCGACCAGATCGGAGAACGACGCCCAGTGCCCGATCCCCCGCTGTTCGAGCAGTGTCATCAGGTTGGCGGCCTGTTCGGGCACCGACACCGCGACCTGATGCAGGTGGTCGGTGCCGACGGTCGGCACCGGTCGCGGGGTGAACACCGCCGCCGCGATCTCGGCGAACCGGTTCGCGTCGACACCGAGCATCACCTCGGGCAGCAGGTCGGCATAGCGGTCCTCCAGCGACACGGCCCGGGGGTAGCTGCGCAGCGCCGCGTTCTCCAGCTCGGCGAACATCTCCGCCACGTGCTTGAACGCCCGGTACTGCAGCAACCGGGCGAACAGCAGGTCGCGCACCTCGAGCAGCGCCAGGTCGTCCTCGTCGTGGATCTCGCCGGCCGGCAGCAGACGGGCCGCCTTGAGATCGAGCAGGGTCGCGGCGACCACCAGGAACGACGTGGTCTCGTCGAGCCCGAGCTGGGGCCCGATCTGCTTGGTGTAGGCGATGAACTCGTCGGTCACCTGATGCAGGGCGACCTCGGTCACGTCCAGCCGGTGGGCGAAGATCAGCTGCAGCAGCAGGTCGAACGGACCCTCGAAATTGCTCAGGCGAACCTGGAATCCGGCCTGCGGCGACTCGTCCTGGGGGGTGGCCTCGCTCACGCGCCGAACCGGTGGATGACCTCACGCGCGAGCGCCCGGTATGCCTCTGCGCCAGCCGATTTCGGTGCCCACGTGGTGATCGGCTCGCCGGCGACGCTGGTCTCGGGGAAGCGCACCGTGCGGGTGACGACGGTGTCGAACACCAGATCGCCGAACCGTTCCACGACACGCGCCATCACCTCGCGCGAGTTCACCGTCCGCGGGTCGTAGCGGGTGATCAGGATGCCGCTGATCGACAGTTTCGGGTTGAGCCGGTCGTGGACCTTGTCGACAGTGTCGGTCAGCAGCGCCAGCCCGCGCAGCGAGAAGAACTCACACTCGGTCGGGATGATCACGCCGTCGCTGCACGCCAGCCCGTTGACGGTGAGCAGGCCCAGCGACGGCTGACAGTCGATCAGCACGTAGTCGTAGCGGTCGAGCACCGGGTACAGCGCACGGGCCAGCGTCTGTTCGCGCCCCACCTCGTTGACGAGCTGGATCTCCGCGGCCGACAGGTCGATGTTGCTCGGCACCAGATCCAGCCCGGCCACGCGGGTCTTGATCAGCACCTGATCGATCGACACCCGCGGTTCGACCAGCAGGTTGTGCACGGTGTGCTCGAGCTCGTAGTGCGGCACACCGAGGCCGGCCGACAGCGCGCCCTGCGGATCGAGGTCGACCAGCAGCACCCGTCTGCCGTACTCGGCCAGGCTGGCGCCCAGATTGATCGTCGAGGTCGTCTTGCCGACGCCACCCTTCTGGTTGCACATCGCGATGACCTTGGCCGGTCCGTGCGACGTGCGGGGCGCCGGCTCGGGGATCTGCCGCGGGACGCGGCCGGTCAGGCCGGGCGCCGGCCCGGAATCCGGGGCCTCCGCGGACGCGTCCACCGGGCCGTCCGTCGGGTCGGTCATGCCGGACCGTCGCTGGTCAGGCAACCCTCGGGCATGGCGGACATCCGGGCAAGTTTAACGGGGACCGTCGAAATGGTGAGGCAGACCCGCAGGCAATGCTAAATCTGAGGCCATGAACGTCCTTCACCGGTGGGCGAAGCTGGCGATGGGCATGCCGTCGTTCATGCGCACCGGCCAGATCGGCGACGGCCGGGAGGAGGCGTGCGCGGCCCACGTCGAGGCCACCGCCGCCCGCGGCGACGCCGACTCGGTGCTGGCCGCGATCGACTCCTTCGCCTACAAGCAGGCGGTCCTGGTCAACGTCGGCGTGGAGAAGGGGGCGCTGCTGGATGCCGCGGTACGGCGGGCCGACCCGGCGCTGGTGCTCGAGCTCGGCACCTACTGCGGCTACAGCGCTCTGCGCATCGCCCGCACGGCGCCGTCGGCGCGTGTGCTGTCGGTCGAGTTCTCCGCGGCCAACGCCGACGTCGCGCGCCGCATCTGGGCGCACGCCGGGATGGCCGACCGCATCACCTGCGTGGTCGGCACCCTGGGCGACGGCGGACGCACGCTCGACGCGCTGGCCCGCGAGCACGGGGTCGGCGAAGGCAGCGTCGACCTGCTGTTCATCGACCACGACAAGAGCGCCTACCTGTCGGACCTGCTCAGCGTCGAAGAGCGGGGATGGCTGCACCCGGGCTCGATCGTGGTCGCCGACAATGTGCGCATCCCCGGCGCCCCGGCCTACCGGCGCTACATGCGCGAGCATCAGGGCACTCGGTGGAACACCGTGGAGCACAAGGCGCACGTCGAATACCAGTCGCTGCTGCCCGACCTGGTGCTGGAGTCGGAGTATCTCGGTTAACGGGCCCGCGGGTGGGCGCCGGCCCAGACCTCGCGCAGCGCGTTCACCGTGACCATGGTGTAGATCTGCGTGGTGGTCACCGAGGCGTGCCCGAGCAGCTCCTGCACCACCCGGACATCGGCGCCGCCGTCGAGCAGGTGGGTGGCGAAGGAGTGCCGCAGCACGTGCGGGGACACCGTCGCGGTGATGCCGGCGCGTTCGGCGGCATCCTGGAGCACCTGCCAGGCGCTCTGCCGGGACAGCCGTCCGCCGCGGGCGTTGAGGAAGATCGCGGGGACCCCGCGGCCCCGGCGCGCCAGCTCCGGACGGGCGCGCACCAGGTAGGCGTCCAGCGCGCTGACCGCGGGGCGCCCGATCGGGATCAGTCGCTGTTTACCGCCCTTGCCGCGCAGCAGCACCGACCTGGACTCGGTGTCGACGTCGTCGACGTCGAGGCCGACCGCCTCCGAGATGCGGGCGCCGGTGGAGTACAGCAGCTCGAGGATGGCGCGGTTGCGCAGGGTCAGGGGTCCGTCGGCGTCGCCGTCCCCGCCGGCGGCCTCCAGTAACGCGAGCACCTCGTCGATGCTCAGACTCTTGGGCAGCCGGCGCCCCGGCGTCGGCGGTTTCACCTCACGGGCGACGTCGACCGTGGTGATGCCCTCGGCGGCGGCGAAGCGGTGCAGCCCGCGGACCGCGATCACCGCTCTGGCGGCCGACACCGCCGACAGCGGCGCCACACCGTTGTCGGGGTCGCCGCGCCGCAACGCCACCAGGAAGTCGCTGACGTCGGCCTCGGCCACCGCAGCCAGGTCGGTGACGCCGCGCGACGCCAGGTGTTCGGCGTAGCGGCGCAGGTCTCGGCGGTAGGAGCTCAAGGTGTTGGCCGCCACCCCGCGTTCGATCGCGAGGTGGTCGAGGTAGCCCTGGAACTGGTCGTCCAGCGCGGCCGGTTCCACCCCGGTCGTCACGGATGCCCCACCCGGCGCGCGAACGCCCTGGGCCGGTCCACCCACGGGGCGTCGACCGGCCGCAACCGCGACGGATCCGGCATCGCGTGCGCGGCCAGGATCCCGGCCACCGCGATCGAGTTCACGATGTCGCCGGCGTACACCCGCGCGACGGCGTCGGCGAGGTCGACGCGCTCCAGTGTCAGGTCGGCTTCCTCGTCGTGGGCTTCCGGGCGGTCGACGTCGCTGAGCCCGGTGGCCAGGAAGACCCGGACGCTCTCGTCGCAGAACCCGGGCGCGGAGTCGAGGTCGACCAGCGTGCACCACGTCTGCGCGGCCAGGCCGGCCTCCTCGGCGAGCTCACGCGCCGCGGTCTCGTGCGGTGGTTCGCCGCCGAAGTCGAGCAGGCCGGCGGGCAGTTCCCACAGCCGTCTGCCGAACGCGTGCCGGTACTGGTGGATCAGCACGATGCGGCCGTCGTCGTCGAGCGCGACGACCGCGACCGCGCCGAAGTGCTCGACGACCTCCCGCCGCGCGGTTCGGCCGCCGGGCATGCGCACCTCGTCGGCGCGCATCGCCAGGATCTTCCCGACATGGATCGTCTCCGACGAGACGACGGTGAACTCATGGCGCCCGCGATCGCCGTCACCCACGGGCCGGGGCGTCCTCGAGAGCGGGTTCGGCGCCGTTGGACCGTAACTCGTGCTCAGGGATCTCGACGGGCAGCCTTTCGGCGTTCTTGTAGTCCAGCGACGCGCCGACGAACGCGACGAACAGCGGATGCGGACGGGTGGGACGGCTCTTGAGCTCGGGGTGGGCCTGGGTACCGACGATGAACGGGTGCAGCTCGGGCGGGTACTCGACGAACTCCACCAGGTGACCGTCCGGTGAGGTGCCGGAGAACCGGAGCCCGCTCTCGGCGATCCGGTCCCGGTAGGCGTTGTTCACCTCGTACCGGTGGCGGTGCCGCTCCGACACCTCGGTCGCCTCATAGGCTTGCGCGACAATGGAATTCGACTCAAGCACGGCGGGGTAGGCGCCCAGGCGCATGGTGCCGCCGAGGTCGGCCTCCCCGGCGACGGCGTCACGTTGATCGGCCATCGTGGAGATCACCGGGTCGGGCGTGGCCGGGTCGAACTCCGCCGAGTTCGCCTCGGTCAACCCCACCGACCGGGCCGCCTCGATGACGATGCACTGCAGACCCAGGCACAGGCCGAGCACCGGCAGGCCGCGCTTGCGCGCATACCGGATCGCCCCGATCTTGCCTTCGATGCCGCGGATGCCGAAGCCGCCCGGGATCAGCACACCGTCGATGTCGCCGAGCGCCACCGCGGCCGCCGCGTCGGTCTCGCAGTCGTCGGAGGCGATCCATTGCATCTCGACCTTCGCGTGGTGGGCGAACCCGCCGGCGCGGATCGCCTCGGCGACCGACAGGTACGCGTCGGAGAGGTCGATGTACTTGCCCACCAACGCGATTCGCACCGTCTCCCGGGGCTCGTGGACGCGCCGCAACAGGTCGTTCCACTGGGTCCAGTCCACGTCGCGGAACGGCAGATTCAGCCGCCGGACCACATAGGCGTCGAGCTCCTCGCGGTGCAGCACCTTCGGGATGTCGTAGATGGACGGAGCGTCCGGGGTGGAGATGACACCGTCGATGTCGACGTCGCACATCAGCGCGATCTTGTTCTTCAACGGCTCGGGCACGTCGCGGTCGCAGCGCAGGATCAGCGCGTCGGGGGTGATGCCGATGCTGCGCAGCGCGGCCACCGAGTGCTGCGTCGGCTTGGTCTTGAGCTCACCGGACGGCGCCATGAACGGAACCAGCGAGCAGTGCAGGAAGAAGCAGTTCTCCCGGCCCACCTCGTGGCGGACCTGTCGCGCGGCCTCGAGGAAAGGCAGCGATTCGATGTCGCCGACGGTGCCGCCGATCTCGGTGATGATCACGTCCGGCCGGTTGCCGTCGTTGTCGGTGGCGTCCATCGCCAGGATGCGGCGTTTGATCTCGTCGGTGATGTGCGGGATCACCTGGACGGTGTCGCCGAGGTACTCGCCGCGGCGTTCCTTGGCGATGACCGTCGAATAGACCTGTCCGGTGGTGACGTTGGCCGACCCGGACAGGTCGCGGTCCAGGAAGCGCTCGTAGTGGCCGACGTCGAGATCGGTTTCGGCGCCGTCCTCGGTGACGAACACCTCGCCGTGCTGGAACGGGTTCATCGTCCCCGGGTCGACGTTGAGATAGGGGTCGAGCTTCTGCATCGTCACCTGCAGTCCCCGCGCGGTCAGCAGCTGGCCCAGACTGGACGCCGTGAGGCCCTTGCCGAGTGACGACACCACACCACCTGTGACGAAGAGGTGTTTGGTGGCCGTTTGCGGGTGCTTGCGTAACGCTGGCAAGAACAACCTCCGTGATGACCGGGCAGGGCTTGTTTCGCTGGGTTCACACCCGGTTTGGGGCCTGCCGACCCACGGAACCCCACCCTAACACCGACCGGGGCCGGTTGTTGTTGACGCGCCGGGCTACTGCGGCACGGTGACCGAGGTCGCTCCCGGCCCGATGCCGAACTGGTCCGGCTTGCCGCCGTTGATCAGGGCGCCCAGGGCGAGCACGGAGGTGATCCGGCCCGATTCGCTGCCGATGTCGTCGACGGTGCTGACGGCGTTCTTCAGCGCCGCGTCCGACCTGGTGACCGCGACCGCGGAGGTTCCGGTGGCCGATCCGTCACGTCCGACCAGCACGGTGCCCGCGCCGTGCGGCGCCAGGCCGGCGGCGAACCGCGCCACGGTCGCGCCCTGGTTGCCTGCGTCCTCACCCAACGGGCCGCCGGTGACCACGAGGGCGGTGTCGGCCGCGCCGATGCGTTCGGTGCCGTAGGTCACGAAGCCGGTGTCGCGCAGCGCGGCCAGCACGGTGCCGCGCTGGGTGTCGTCGACGGGCGGCGTGTTCGGGTCCCTGTCGACGAGCAGCGAGATGCCCAGCAGATCACCGGCCTGTGAACCCTGGTCCACGGTCGTGGTGCTCAGCTGGGCCCCGGCCGGGACGATCGGCGAGTTCACCACCGAGAGCAGTTTCTCGGCGGAGTTCGCGTCGACGAACTGCTGGGTCAGCCCGACGGTGCCGGCCACCGTGCCCCCGGCCTGGGTGACCAGGCGGGTCAGCCCGTCGACGTCGTCGTCGGCCGCGTCGGGGGTGCGGAAGATGACCACCAACTTCCCGGCCAGGCTGTCGCGCAGAATGCGCGGCGCCACCTGGGCATCGAAATCGCCTGCCGCCCTGAGCTTCTCGTTGAGGGCGTTGCGATCACCGGTCAACGTGTCGATCTGCTGCTGCATCTCCTGCTTGTCGTCGCGTAGACCGGACAGCACGGTGTTGGACAGCAGCCCTGAGCCCAGGGCCACGCCGATGGCCAGCGCCAGGAACACCGCGGCCAGCGAGATGGCATGTGAACGCAGCGAGATCACGTCGCTCCCCTACGAGACCAGGCCCTGGACCCAGAGCAGGAACTGGTTCCAGTACTGGGAGACCCACTCGATCACCGCGGCGTCCGCACGCGACACCCACAACGCCGCGATCACCGCGATCAGCATCGCCAGCACCAGCAGCGCGATGGCGCCGCCGGAGACGCGGCTGCGGTAGAGGGTGGCGACCGCCTTGGCGTCGACGAGCTTCTCCCCCACCTTCATCCGGGTCAGGAACGTCGACGGGTTGCTCTGCTGGCGGGTGCGGTCGAAGAACTCCTCGATGCTGGCCGTGTGGCCGACGGTGACGATCAGCGCCGCGCCGTGGTGGTCACACAGCAGCAGGGCCAGGTCGGCGGCCGAACCCGCCGCCGGGAACGTCATCGCGCCCACGCCGAGGTCCTGGATGCGCTCGAGCCCGGCGGCGTGGCCGTCGGCGTCGGCGGGCAGCACCACCTGGGCGCCGCTGCGCAGCACCTCGGTGCTGATCTTGTCGGGGTCGCCGACGATCAGCGCCGGCCGGTAGCCGGCCTTGCGCAGGATGTCGGCGCCGGTGCCGACCCCGACGAGCACCGGCTGGTACTCCTTGATGAACGGTTTCAGCGCCTTGAGGTCGGCGGCCGCGTTGTCCTCCTCGGCCACGATCACCACGTGCCTGCGGTTGAGGTCCACGTCGATGTCGGGGATGCCGATGCCGTCGATCAGCAGCGGGCTCTCGCTGCGGATGAACTCGATGGTGTTGCCCGCGAAGGCCTCCAGGTGGGCGACCAGCCCACCCTTGGCCTCCTGCATCAGCTCGTGGATGTCGGCGTCGGTGCGCTCGGTGCCCAGGACCAGGCGGCGGTCACCGGAGTACACGCCGCCCTCGTTGATGCGGATGCGGGCGCCGTCCTTGACCTTCTTGAACACCTCGGGGCCGGTGCTGTCGACCAGAGCGATGCCGTTGGCGACCAGGACCTCGGGGCCGAGGTTGGGGTAGCGACCCGAGATCGACGCGGACGCGTTGACCACCGCGGCGACGTTCGCCTCGACCAGCGCGTCGGCGGTGACGCGGTCGAGGTCGAGGGCGTCGATGACGACGATGTCGCCGGGAGTCACCCGCCTGAGCAGTCGATCGATGTCGCGGTCCACGCGGGCGGTGCCGGTGATACCTGGCCGTGAGCTGGCATTACGGGACAGCAGCGCTGACATCTTCATGGGCCGATTCTGTGCGGCGACGACGGGAATCCGTCGGAGGCGCGCCGTAACAGCAGCCTCAGAAGTTATCTGCTTTCACATCTGTCACAGGGCTAGGCCGAGTAGGGCTCGAAGAGTTCGACCGGGTTTCCGGACGGATCCACTGCGAGCACCTGCCGTCCCCCGCGCCCCTCGATCACTTCACCGCGGAACGTCACACCGGCGCCGCGGAGCCCATCGACCACGGCGTCCAGATCGTCAACCTGGAGTTGAAATCTGTTCCAGCCGCCGGGTTCCGGCAACTGCCCGCCGGACAGGCGTTGCCCGGCACCACCGCCGCCCTCGGGCGAATTGAGCAGCAGCCGCAACCCCTCGCGACGCAACATGGCGAAGCCGGGCCCCGGGCGCATGACCAGTTCGAATTCCAGATGCCGGGTGTAGAAGTCCACCGCAGCGTCGACGTCGTGCACGATGTAGCGGATGCTGAAGTCGGTCATCATCGCACCTCCAAAGCTTTATGATACGTCTGTGTTTCAGAGCGAGACAAGTCATCCCAGACAAGATCCCCGGATCGCGCACTCGCGGCGCGCCATTCTGCGGGCGGCTCTCGCCGAGTTCGCGGCGAGCGGCTACGCCGGTTTCCGGATGGAATCGGTCGCCGCCCGCGCCGGTGTCGGCCGGAGCACGGTCTACCGGCACTGGCCCGACAAAGCCTCGCTGGTCTCGGACGCGCTGGCCGGCCTCAGCCGCCAGCCGGATCCCGGGCACGACGACGGCGCCGCCACCGCGCGCGAGCGTGCGCAGATCCTGCTGAATCATCTGGCGCGGGCGTTGAGCGATTCACCGGTGTCGGCCGGTGTCCCGGCACTGATCCACGCCGCCGCCAACGACGGCGATTACCGCGCCCGCCTCCACGCCTTCTCGGCGCAGCGCCGGCAACGGCTCACCGATGTGCTCTCCGCCGGAGTCGCGGCGGGCGAGTTCGCGGCAACGGTGGATCCGGAGATCGCCTCCGTCGCGTTGTCCGGCGCGGTGTTCTACCGCTGCCTGATGAGCGCCGACGCCGCCGACGCCGACTTCGTCGCCGCTCTGCTCGACACGGTCCTCGGACGCTGATCCTCAGCCGGCCGCGGCGCGCTCGGCGCGGGCCGCGTCGAGCAGTTCACGGGCGTGCGCCCGGCCGCTGTCGGACTCCCCCAGCCCGGCCAGCATCCTGGCCAGCTCGGCCACCCGGTCCTCCTCCCCGAGCCGACGCACCCCGCTGGATTTCGCCTTGGCCCTGCCGTCGGCGCGCCCGGCGACACCCTCGACGACCAGGTGCACATCGGCGTACGCGGCGACCTGAGGCAGGTGGGTGACGACGATGACCTGGTGGGTGCGCGCCAACCGGGCGAGCCGGCGGCCGATCTGCACGGCCGCCCGCCCACCGACGCCGGCGTCGACCTCGTCGAAGACCATGGTGGTGCCTTCGCTCGACGCGGACAGCACCACTTCCAGCGCCAGCATCACGCGGGACAGCTCACCGCCGGAAGCACTCTTGTTCAGCGGCAGCAGATCCGAGCCCCCGTGCGCGGCGAACCCGAACTCGACGGCATCGACTCCGTCGCGGCCGGCGTGGACGGTGGTGCCCGACGGCAGCGCCAGCGGCGCGGTGTCGTCGGCGCGGGCGAGCAACGGGGTCACCGAGATTCCGAACTGGGCGCCGGCCATCGCGAGACCGGACAGTTCGCTGGTGACCGCCTTGGCCAGGCCCTTGGCGGCTTTGACCCGCACCTTGGTCAGGTCCTGCGCGGCGGCCACGACCTTGGTGTGCAGCTCGACGACCCGGCGCTCCAGGCCGGCCAGGGCCTCCTCGGACACGTCGAGTTGCGCGAGTCGCTCGCGCGCGTCCCCGGCCCAGTCCAGCACCCCGTCGACGTCGGCGGCGTACTTGCGCGTCAGGGTGCGCAGTTCGGCCTGACGCGCCAACTTGGTTTCCAACGTGCTTGTGTCGGTGGGCAACTCGTCCAGGTACTGCCCCAGCTCGCCGGACACGTCGACCAGTACGGTCAGCGCGGAGCCGAGCTGTTCGGCCAGCGTCTTGAGCGGGACGTCGTCGGTGCCCTCCAGCGCCGAGCGCGCCTGACCGACGGCGTGGGCGGCCGAGAAGCCGTCGTCGCCGTCACCGGACAGCGCCGCGCGGGCGGTCTGCACGGCATCGCGCAGCGCGTCGAGCTCGGACAGCCGGCGGATGTCGTCGACCAGCGCCGCGTCCTCGCCCGGTTGCGGGGCGACCACGTCGATCTCGTTCAGTGCGAACTGGAGACGGTCGGCTTCCTGCGCCATCTCGCGGGCCCGTCGCCGGCGGTCGTCGAGGTCGCGCTTGGCCTCCAGCCAGGCGTCGCGCGCGGCCCGGTAACGCTCGAGCTGGACGGTCACATCGGCGTACCGGTCGAGCGCGCCGCGCTGCTCATCGGGCCTCATCAGCCGGAGCTGGTCGTTCTGGCCGTGCAGGGTGAGCAGCTCGTTGGTGAAGCCGCTCAACGACTTCGCCGGGACGCTGCGGCCACCGAGGTAGGCCCGCGACGGACCGTCGCGGCTCACCGAGCGGGCGGCGATGATGCTGCCGTCGTCGTCACGTTCGGCACCCGAGGAATCGAGGATCTCGTCGACGTGCGCGGCCACCCCGTCGCCGAGTTCGGCGGTGGTGAAGCGACCTTCGACAACGGCGCGCTCCGCCCCCGAACGCACCTTGGTCGCGTCGGCCCGCGCGCCCCCGAGCAGGTGCAGACCGGTGACGACCATCGTCTTGCCGGCACCGGTCTCGCCGGTCAGTACGGTCAGTCCGCCGTCGAACTCTGCGGTCGCAGCGCTGATCGCGCCCAGCGCCTCGATTCGGATTTCTGCTAGCACTACTGTCCGCGCCACCCCGTGACCGGCAGCCGGAACTTGCGCACCAGCCGATCGGTGAACGGCGCGCTGTCGAGCCGCACCCACTTCAGCGGGGTGGCGCACCGGGTCACCTCCAGGCGCCCGCCGGCGGGCACGACCATGTCACGCCGGCCGTCGCAGAACACCAGGGCGTCGTGGCCGCTGGCCTCGATCTCGATGGCGATCAGCGCGTCGGGGCTGGTCACCATCGGGCGGGCGAACAGCGCGTGGGCGTTGTTCGGCACCACGAGGATCGCTTCCAGGTCGGGCCAGAGCACCGGCCCGCCCGCCGAGAAGGCGTAGGCCGTCGACCCTGTCGGCGAGGACACCAGCACACCGTCGCACCCGAACGACGACACCGGACGCCCGTCCACCTCGACGACCACGCCGAGCACACCCAGCCGGGGGCCCTTCTCCAGGCTCGCCTCGTTGAGTGCCCACCCGCGGTCGATGAGCTGCCCACCGGCGCGGACCGCCACGTCGAGTGTCATCCGGTGCTCGACCCGGTAGTCGCGCCTGATGATGTGGTCGAGCACGGCGTCGATGGCCTCGGCTTCGGCCTCGGCCAGGAAGCCGATCTTGCCGAGGTTGACCCCGAGTACCGGGATCTCGACGTTGCGGGCGAGCTCGGCGGCACGCAGGAAGGTCCCGTCGCCGCCGAGCACCAGCACCAGTTCGCATCCTTCGGCGGCCCGCTCGTCGGCGTCGACCACCTCGATCTCGACGCCGAGGGCCCGCATGTCGTCGGGCGCGAGGTGGACGGGCCCCCGGTCGACGGCTTCGGCGGTCAATGCCCGCAACCCGATCCCGTTGTCGGCGAGGCCCTTTTCGACCCGGCGGGCCACCTCGGTCACGTCTTCGCGACCGGTGTGCACGACGAGCAGGATGGTGCGTTCGGTCATTGCGGCCCCTCGTCGACCGCGCGGCGCACCGCGGCCTCCAGCTCGTCGCCCTGCAACGTGTGCTCCCCGGGGGTGCGCAGGTCCAGGAAATACTCGACATTGCCCGCCGGTCCGGGCAGTGGGCTGGCGGTGACCGCGACGGCAGGCCAGTTCAACTCCGCTGCCCGGCGCGCCACCGACAGCACCGCGTCGGCGCGCAACAACGGGTCGGACACCACGCCGCCGGCGCCGACCCGGTCCTTACCGACCTCGAATTGAGGTTTCACCATGGGAACGATATCGGCGTCCGGTGACGTGCAGCGCGTCAGTGCGGGCAGCACGGTGGCCAGCGAGATGAACGACAGGTCCGCGACGACGAGGTCGACGGGCCCGCCGATGGCGTCCGGGGTGAGCTCACGGACGTTGGTGCGTTCCATGACCGTCACCCTCGGGTCCGTGCGCAACGACCAGGCCAGCTGGCCGTAGCCGACGTCGACTGCGACGACCTCGCGGGCGTCGCGCGCGAGCAGCACCTGGGTGAACCCGCCGGTGGAGGCGCCGGCATCCAGGCAGCGGCGCTGCTCGACCGACAGCCCGAACGCGTCGAGCGCGCCGATCAGCTTGTGCGCGCCCCGGGACACCCAGGAGTCGGCGTCCCCGCCCTCGACGGTCAGATTGGCGGTCAGCGAGATGGCGGTCGCGGGTTTGGCCGCGGGCATCCCGTCGACACGCACCCGTCCCGCGCCGATCATCTCGGCGGCCTGCTGGCGCGAGCGGGCTAGGCCCCGTCGAACCAGTTCGGCGTCAACACGTGCGCGACGCGTCACGCGGCTCAGCCCTTCTCGACGGATTCCAGGGCGCGCACCAGCACATCGTGCGCCTCCTCGAGGCGCGCCGCGACGGAGTCCAGGTCGTCTCCCGACACGTCGGACGGCTCACCCAGGAGCTCGGCGACCCGGGCGCGGATCTGGTCGGGGTCGTTGGTCATAGCGGTGTTCACGCTAGTCGATACGAGCGGGCACCAGCGACCACCGCTGCACGGCCTGTCGGGCCGCGTCGTCGGCCGCGCGGACGGGCCGCCGGTCGGCTCCGGCCGCCCAGAC
>NZ_LMVQ01000578.1 GCF_001545925.1 Mycobacterium sp. NAZ190054
CGCCGTTCGTCGGCGACTCGCCCGTCGCGGTGGCCTACCAGCACGTCCGGGAGGATCCGGTGCCGCCGTCGCAGCGGCACAACGGCATCTCCCCTGAACTGGACGCGGTGGTGCTCAAGGCGCTGGCGCCGCTGGTGGCCCGGGCGCGCCGGCTGCTCGACGGGCGTTCGTTGTGGACGGCGGGCATCGCGGGCCTGGGCCTGGCCCTGCCGTCGGTCGACTACCTGGCCGCGCTGGCACTGATCGTCGCGTCCGGCGCCGCGGCCGCGGTGCAGTTCGGCGCGCTGATCCTGTTCAACGTGGTGGCGTTCGCGCTCGTGGAGATCCCGCTGCTGTGCTATCTGGTGGCTCCCGACCGCACCCGCGCGGCGCTGTCAGCGCTGTACGAGTGGCTGCGGGCCCAGGGCCGGCGCGGGGTGTCCCTGCTGCTGGCCGCGGTCGGCTGTGTGCTGCTCGCCGTCGGGTTCGCAGGCCTGTGACGGCGGCCCGGCTTACGGAGGATTGTTCAGCACGTACTGCAGCCCGGACAGCAGCTGCGACACCGGGTCCGCGCCGCCGCCGAACGCGGCCTGGGTGGCCGGCGCGGTGACCTCGGCGGGGTCGTAGCCGTTCACCGGGTCGACCGTGATCGGCGCGGTCAACGGGTCGTCGTGCCGCGAGTAGCCCGCATCCACATACGGTTTGAGCACCCGGTCCAGCTCGATCAGCGTCTCCTTGGGCACCCCGAGGTACTTGAACGGCAGCACCAGCGGGAGATGCTCCTCGGGGATCAGGTACGTCGTCGTCTTGGCGCCCCTGGAGTTGACGGTGGTCCGGATGTTCTGCGGAGGCACCATGCTCGGCTCGGTGAACGCGACCGCGGTGTGGCCGGTGGCCAGGCCGACGATCGCGTTGGCGACCGAGATCCAGTTGTCCGGCCGGTCCGGCCAGTCGGCGATGCTGTCGTATGCGGAGACGAATTGGTATGTGTCGTATTGGCTTTCGACCGGCGGCGGGATCCGGTAGTCGAGCGACGGCACCACGCTGCCGACCGGGAACACCTGGGTCAGGAAGCTCTCCCCGAACGCGTGCCGGGCCACCGGATCGCCGTACATCGCGAAGCTCAGCTCGCTGGGCGGTGGGGCGGCCGGGTCGTAGGCGAGTTTGGCCTGCACGTCGTTGAGCACCATGGCGCCCTCGGACAGGCCGATCGCGGTGCCGGGGCCGCCGTCCCGGATCGCCTTGATGGTGTCGGGCGAGCCGACGTCGACCGACTCACCGACGCTGGGGCCGTCGAGCCCGAGGCCGGGCGCAAAGCGGTCGCCGAAGGCGCCGATGCCCGGGAACAACCGCTCCAGGGTGTGGCCCTGAACCTGCCCGGCCGGGTAGTCGACGATCTGCCGGTCCAGCCCCGGGAACCAGTCCGCGCCCGTGCGCATGATGTATTCGTCGTACGGGATGCCGAGCACGTGGGCGCCGCCCAGCGCATAGGCCCGGCCCGGGGTGCCGATCGGCGGTACGTCGCCCGGAGCGGGCGGCGCGGGCGGTGGGGCGTCGTCGGCGGCGGCGATGCCGAACCCGAGACACCCTGCGGCGCCGAGGGTTGTCAGCGCAGTGCCGAATGCGAGAAATCGCCTCAATCCACTCTCCCGCCCTTCCGGCTGCCCTGGTCGGAAACCTTACCCCGCGGCCCCATCGAACTCAGGCGTCCAACCGGACGAACTGGTCCTGCCGATACTGCTCGGCGCACGCGGCGCGACGGATCTTGCCGCTGGTGGTGGTCGGGATCGACCCGGACGGCACCAGCACGAGGTCGGCCACGCTGAGGCCGTGCGCGTTGGAGATCGCGGCGGTGACCTCGCTCTTGACCGCGCCGAGCCGGTGGCTCGCGTGCTCGTCGCGGTCGGCCGGCTGCTTGAGCTCGATCACGGTGACCAGTTCCTCGGTGCTGCGCACCGGAACCGATATCGCCGCGACCCGGCCCCGCGTGATCGCCTGCACCGTGGCCTCGATGTCCTCGGGATAGTGGTTGCGCCCGCGGATGATCAGCAGATCCTTGATCCGGCCGACGATGAACAGCCCGCCGTTGTGGACGAAGCCCAGATCGCCGGTCCGCAGCCACGGCCCGTCCTCGGTGCCGGGCGACGGTTCGACGATCGTCGCGCCGAAGGTGTCCTGCGCCGCCGGCGGTTCGCGCCAGTAGCCGTCGGCGACGTTCTCGCCGTGCACCCAGATCTCGCCGATCGAGTCCGGTGGGCACTCGCGGCGGGTTTCGGTGTCGACGATGCGCAGCGACGGGGAGACCGGCACCTGGTACTCCACCAGTGCGGTGACCTTCCCGGCGGACGCACCCCTGCCGGGCGCGCACGGCAGCACCCGTCCCGCACCCAGTTCCGCGGCGTCGAAGTACGACGCCGGCGCGGACTCGTTCCAGACGCTGGTCGTGACGAACACCGTCGCCTCCGCCAGACCGTAGGCGGGACGCATCATGTGGTCGCGGAAGTTGAAGTGCGCGAAGCGGTCCACGAAGCGGTGCAAGGTGGCCGGCGCGACACGTTCGGCACCGCTGATGATGCCCACCACCCCGCCGAGATCCAGCCCGGCCAGGTCCTCGTCGGTGGTCTTGCGGGCGGCCAGGTCGAACGCGAAGTTCGGCGCCGACGACCAGGCGTGCGGGTTCTCGGCGAGCGCGCGCATCCAGCGGGCCGGCCGCTCCAGGAACGACACCGGGCTGGTCAGCTCGGCGCGACGGCCGTTGAGGATCGGTGCGCAGACGCCCAGCACCAGCCCCATGTCGTGGTAGAAGGGCAGCCAGGACACCAGCGTGGCGTCCGGCGGCAGCGGGGACCGGGCGAAGAAGCTGCGCATCAGCTGGTCGAAATTCGCCGTGAGGTTACGGTGCGAGATCACCACCCCGGTCGGCCGACGGGTCGACCCCGAGCTGTACTGCAGGTACGCGATGTCCGGAACGTCAACGGGCGCAAGGGGCGTCGGGTCCACGGCGGCGAAGTTCAGCGCGTCGACCTCGATGATCGCCGGCGTCGTGTCCAGCGGCGACCGGGCGATGTGGTCACCGACGTCGCCTGCGACCGCCGACGTGGTGAGCACGACGGTGGGTTCGGTGTCGGCCAGGATCGGCCCCAGCCGGTCGTCTCCGGAGCCGCGGTGCGGCAGCGGCAACGGGACCGCGACGAGACCAGCCTGCATGGCTCCCAGAAACGTCAGGATGTACTCGAGTCCCTGCGGGGCCAGGATCACCGCGCGGTCACCGACCGCGCCGTGCCGCCGGATCTCCGCGGCCACGGTCACGGTCCGGCCCGCCAGCTGCGACCAGGTCAGGCTCTCGGCAACGCCGGCCGGGTCCTGCAGGTAGTCGGTGAAGGTGAAGGCGACGTCGTCGGGGCGCATGCTGGCGCGCCCGTGCAGCATCGACAGGATCGACGGGGTCGCCGATGAAGGCGTCGAAGTCACGATGGGTCCGCGGCCGGCACGTGTCGTAGTTTCACATACCTCACCCATGCACACCGACCTTGTCCTCACGGGGTTCGGTCACCCGCGAGGGCCACCAGTTCGCGCGCCCGACCAGCGCCGCGATGGCCGGCACCGTGATGGTGCGGACCACGAAGGTGTCCAGCAGGATCCCGACCCCGATCACGAAACCGCCCTGCACCACGATGCCGATGCTGGCGAACAGCAGCCCGGCCATCGACGCGGCGAAGATCAGCCCCGCGGCGGTGATCACCCCACCGGTGGAGCTCAGGGTGCGGATGACGCCGTAGCGCACACTGTGCGGGGACTCGTCACGCAGGCGCGACACGAACAACATGTTGTAGTCGGCGCCGACGGCGACCAGCACCACGAACGCCAACGGTGGCACGCTCCAGTGCAATTCCTGATCGAGCAGCACCTGGATGACCAGCACCCCGATGCCGATCGCCGCGAAGTACGACAGCACCACCGAACCGACGAGATACAGCGGGGCGATGACCGACCGCAGCAGCACGGCCAATGTCAACAGCACCACGATCAGGGTCACGATGATGATGAACCGGATGTCGCGTTCGTAGTAGTCGCGGGTGTCGCGCAGCGAGGCGGGGAATCCGCCCATCGAGATCGACGCGTCGGCGAGCGTGGTGTTGGGCTTCGCGCCCTCGGCGATGTCGCTGATCGCGTTGACCTGATCCATCGCCTCGGGGCTGAACGGGTTCAGCCGGGTCTGCACCAGATACCGCACCGAGTGGCCGTCCGGCGAGATGAACGCCTCGGCGGCCTTCTGGAACTCGACCGCGCCCAGCACCTCGGCCGGGATGTTGAACCCGGCCATCGACGACGCCGCGGCGTCGTTGCGCATGGTCAGCAGGAACGCCGAGGCCTGGTCGAGTCCGGCGGCCATCACCTTGATCTGCGCGACGAGTTCGTCGACGCCGCCGGCGACCTGGCGGCTTCCGCCGGCCAGCCGCTCGGCGCCGCTGCGGACGTCCCTCAGGCCCGCCTGCGCGCCGCTCGGGGAGTCCAGACCCAGCTCGTCGACGGCCTCGACGATGTCCGTCATCGCCGCGTTCAACGTCTTGACGGTCTGGTTCAGCGACTGCGTGTCGTCGAGCCCCTCCAGCTCCCCGGCCAGGGTGTTGATCCGTTCCAGCCGTCCGTCCCCACGCGTGTCCATCAACTGCTGGAACTGGGCGCGGGTGTTCACGCAGGACGGGTTCGCGTCGCAGACCGCGTTGCCGTTCAACGCCATCAGGACCGGGCCGATCCAACCGAACATGTCCCGCACCGCGGCGAAGTTGATGCCCATCGACAGGCCGAGCTCGTTGACGCTCTGCACCAATTTGGCCGCCGTCTCGACGTCACGCACCAGCCGCTCCCCGCCGTACTCGACACGCACCCGCGTGACCGCGTCCAGCAGCGTCTGCAGGCTCGGCGCGATCTCGTTGACCTGCGCGCGCACGTCGGCGAGCGTGTCGGCCAGCGTGTTGGCCCCGTCGGCCAGGGTGTTGAGGTCCTCGGTGCGCTCGCCGATCTGGGCCGAGCCGGCGGCCAGCCGGTCCCCGACGATGCCGGCCTGGAAGGTGGCCCGGAACTCGGCGGGCACCTCGCCCAGCGGCCGGGTGACGCCGCTGACCAGGCCGATGTCGGGCAGTTGCGCAATGCGCGACGCCATCTGTTCCAGATCCGCGAGCGCCTGCGGGCTGCGCAGGTCGCGCGGCGACTGCACCAGGACGTACTGCGGGATGGACTGGCTGATCGGGAAATGACGTTCCAGCGCCGCGTAGCCGACCGAGCTGGGCGCCGACGCGGCGACGACCTTGCGGTCGTCGTAGTTGAACTTCGCGAAGATCGCACATCCGGCCAGCAGCACCAGCACCAGCACGCTGGCGACCAGATGCGGCACCGGCCTGCGCACGATGCGGATGCCCGACCGCCGCCACCACTGCGTGGTCAGTTCGCGGCGCGGCTTGATCCAGCCGCGCGGCCCCGCGAGGACCAGGATCGCCGGCAGCAGGGTCATCCCGGCCAGGTACGCGACACCGATGCCGATCGCCGCCGCGACGCCGATCGTCTTGAACACCCCCATCTGGGCGAAGTTCATGACGAGGAACGTGATGCCCACGGTGGCCGCGGAGGCCGTGATGACCTTGCCGATCGAGATCATCGCCGACTTCACCGCCTGATCGAACTCGGCGCCCGACCGCAGGTAGTCGTGGTAGCGGCTGATCATGAACACCGCGTAATCCGTTCCGGCCCCGGCCATGATCGCGCTGAGGAACACGATGGACTGGTTCGAGACACCCGAGCCGGTCAGCTGCGAGTAACCGGCCACCACGCCCTGGGCGATCAGCAGCGACGACCCGATGGTCACCAACGGCAGCAGCATGGTCACCGCGCTGCGGTACACGAGCAGCAGCACACCGAGCACCAGCACGGCGATCGCGATCTCGATGGGCAGGCGGTCCTGTTCACCGGCGACCGTCAGGTCCGCGACGGTGGCGGCGGGCCCGGTCAGGTGCACGTCCAGCGGCCCGTCACCGACGTTGTGCTTGACGATGTCGGCGACCCGGTTGAACGAGTCGAAGGCCCGCGGCGTGCCGAGCTCGCCCTCCAGGCTGACCGGCAGCACCCAGGTCGTCTTGTCCTCGCTGGTCAGAAACTGACGCAGCTGCGGGGTGCTGACGAAGTCCTGCACCGACACCACGTCGGTGACGTCGTCGCGCAGCGCGTCGACCACCTCGCGGTAGGTGACCTCGTCGGCGGGCCGCAACCCGTCCTCGTTGATGAACGCGACGACGAGGAGGTTGTCCGATCCCGGTTCCTGGAACGCCTCGGCCATCTTCCGGGCGGTGACGCTCGACGGGGCGTCGGCGGGCAGGATGACCAGCGGGTTCTTCTCGGCCATTTCGCCCAGCGACGGAAACGAGGCGGGCAGCGCAAGCGCCAGCGCGACCCAGACGCCGATGACCGCCCAGGGCCACCGCACCACCACATCGGCTAGCCGCCGCATATCGTTCTCACCCCCGATGCCACGCTATGCGACGCGCCCCCAGTGCCCGCGGTCGGCGACGAGCGCGCACACCGACTTCATCGCCAGCATGTAACGGGTGGCCGACTTGCGGGCGACCGGATTGTCGGGATGCATGATGGCCATCACGGTGCCCTCGCCGTAGCGGAAGATGTACACGGTGAGCTGGTACGAGAAACGGCCGTCCGGGTAGATGCCGATGTTGTTCGCCAAGCCCATCTCGCCGGCGGCGAGAATGGCGTTGAGCGGGGCCGCGCCGCCGTGCAGGAAATTCGACACCGGGAAATTCGGGTCCGGCCATTTCAGCCACGGCGCCAACTCCAGCACCCGGTAGTACGGCACCTTGGCCATGTTCAGGTTCGAGTCGAACGACGTCTGCGCCGACCAGGCGGCGTCGGCGAACGACGCCGCTCCGATCGGGATCGTGATCGGGATCAGCCCGGTGAACCAGCCCTGCGTCATGAAGTTGTCGGAGGCAGAGCGTGAATCACGCGGCGTCAGGCCGTAATACGTCAACGCACCGGTCAGCTCGTGTTCGACCTGGGCCAGGCACGCGAACAGGCCACCGACGAACCGCGCGCCGGCGGCCGTGCACGCGGCCTCGAAGCGTCCGGTCTGCGCGTCGTCGAGCAGCAGTTCGGAGGTCATGTCGCTACGGGTCGACTCCCTCGGGTTGCCCAGCGGAAGCGGGAATTCGGGGAAGCCGCCGTCGTTGTTCTCGGCGAATTCGATCCAGGCCTGCACCTCGGGCGAATCCAGTGTCAGCGCCGACGTGTGCTCACGCTCGCGGACACAGAAGTCGTCGAAACTGCCGGCGTCCGGCAGTGTCAGCGCCTCACCACCGCCGCTCAGCGCCGAATACATGCCGTTGGCCTCCAGCATCGTGGTGCCGATCAGCGTCGCGTCGCCGTGCACGTGGTCCATCGCGGCGAAGAAGGTGAAATGCCCGTCGTTCTGGATCACCCCGAACGTGAAACAGCCCCATTCCAGCGGGCTCGGGATGGCCACCACATGGTCGCGGATCTCGTCGACGGTCATGGTGCCGTGCTCGATCGGCACGAACTCGATGTCGGCCGGATCCTCGAGGGCGTGCCGGACGAACTCGCCGTCGCCGCTCTGGGCGAACCAGCTGCGGAACGTATCGTGCCGGCGCAGGTACGCGTTGACCGCGTGGTCCATCGCGGCGATGTCGCACTCCCCGGGCACCTCGCAGCTGGCGATGATCTGGCGGGAGAAGGTCAGCCCCGCGGCGGTCCGCTCGCAGAAATTGCGCAGATGCTGCCCCTGCATGTAGCTGACCGGCACTGTGCTGCGCGGCGCCCGGCGCGCCTTGTCCACGGCCGCGGCCGTCGGGTGCCAGGACGTCACAGCGCCTGAACTGAGCGACCATTCGTCAAGTGCGCCAACCGTGATCTTGCCGATGCGCAAATCTTGACCCTTCCGATGATTCCCGCCCGGCCGCTTGGAGAACGCGGCATCGGGCCGTTGCCGGATCAACATATACCGGCCCGGGCCACGGGTGCCGGGCGTCCGCCATATCCCCGCCGGGCAACACCGCACGCGCGGTAGCCCTCCATGCCATAGTGTCCGTCGGGGGAAGTGGGTCTTCGGCGCGACGGGTGTCCCGTGTAGTCGCATTTCACGTCGAGCAAGGAGGTCAGCGGCATGGGATCCGGCGAACAACGGAACGACCCAGCTCCACGGTTCGCGATCGTCGGTTACGCCGCGCGTCTCCCGGGCGCGTCGGACGCCGGCGAATACTGGGACGTTCTGCGCGACGGGCGCGACGCGATCGCCGAGGTGCCGAAGGACCGTTGGGACGTCGACGACTTCTTCGACCCTGAACCCGGCACACCCGGCAAGGTCGTGACCCGTCGGGCCGGTTTCGTCGAGGACGTGGCGGGCTTCGACGCGCCGTTCTTCGGCATGTCCACCCGCGAGGTCAGGTTGATGGACCCCCAGCACCGACTGCTGCTGGAGACGGCCTGGCGCGCCGTGGAGCACTCGGGCACCGCGCCCACCTCGTTGGCGAACACCAACACCGGCGTGTTCGTCGGGCTGGCCACCCACGACTACCTGGGGATGGCCTCCGACGAGCTGACCTACCCGGAGATCGAGGCCTACATGGCCATCGGGACGTCGAACGCGGCGGCGGCGGGCCGGATCAGCTACCGGCTGGGTCTGCAGGGACCCGCGGTCGCCGTCGACACGGCGTGCAGCTCGTCGCTGGTGGCCATCCATCAGGCGTGCCAGGCGCTGCGCCTGGGCGAGTGCGATCTGGCCCTGGCGGGCGGCGCGAACGTGCTGCTGACGCCGGCGACGATGATCACGTTCTCCAACGCGCACATGCTCGCACCCGACGGCCGGTGCAAGACCTTCGACGCGGCCGCCGACGGCTATGTGCGCGGCGAGGGCTGCGGCGTCATCGTGATCAAGCGTCTGGAGGACGCGCTCGCCGACGGCGACCGGATCCGGGCCGTGATCCGGGGCAGCGCGGTCAACCAGGACGGGGCATCGGGTGGCCTCACGGTACCGAACGGTGTTGCGCAGCAACAGGTCATCGCCGCGGCGCTGAGACGAGCCGGTGTCGAGCCCGCCGACGTGGACTACCTGGAGGCACACGGCACCGGGACTTCCCTCGGCGACCCGATCGAGGTGCAGGCCGCCGGCGAGGTGCTCGGCGCGGGACGCGAACCCGGCCGGCCGCTGCTGATCGGCTCGGCGAAGACCAACATCGGGCACCTGGAGGCGGCCGCCGGCATCGCGGGTGTGCTGAAGGTCGTGCTGGCGCTGGAACACGCGACGCTGCCCAAACATCTCAATTTCGAGAACCCGTCGCCGCACATTCCGTGGGAACGGCTCGCCGTCGAGGTGGTCAGGGAGACCACGCCGTGGGAGCGCAACGGCCGGCCACGCATCGCCGGGGTCAGCTCGTTCGGGTTCGCCGGGACCAACGCACACGTCATCCTCGAAGAAGCCCCCGAGCAGACCGTGGCGCCGGCCGCGGAACCCCAACGGGCCGAGCGGTTCAGCGTTCTTCCGCTATCGGCGCGCACGCCCGCCGCACTGGTGCAGCTGGCCGGGCGGTACCGCAGCTGGTGGCGCGACCACCCCGAGGCCACCCTGGCCGACGTGTGCTTCACCGCGGGCACGGCGCGGGCGCACCTGGAACACCGGGCCGCGGTGGTGGCGGACTCCCGGGAGTCCGCCGTCGAACTGCTCGGCGCGCTGGCCGACGACCGCCCGGCGCCCGGCCTGGTCCGCGGCGAGTGCTATGAGGCGCCGAAGACGGCGTGGCTGTTCACCGGTCAGGGCAGCCAGTACCCCGGCATGGCCCGCGAACTGTTCGACACCGAACCGGTCTTCGCCGACACTGTGCGCCAGTGCGCCGAAGCGGTCGCGGACGTGCTCGAAAAGCCGTTGTTGGACGTGATTTTCGACCTGGACAGCCGGGACGGTGAAGAGACACTGCGGCAGACCAGCTACGCCCAGCCCGCCCTGTTCGCGGTCGAGATGGGTCTTGCCCGGCTCTGGCAGTCGTGGGGTTTCGAACCCGACGTGGTGCTCGGCCACAGCGTCGGCCAATACTCGGCGGCGTGTGTCGCGGGCGTGTTCAGCCTCACCGACGGCGCACTGCTGATGGCCGAGCGCGGCCGGCTGTTCGGCGGTCTGCCCGCGGGGGGCCGCATGGTCGCGGTGTTCACCGCCGCCGAGCGGGTCGAGGCCGTGACCGACGACTTCCCGGCCCTGTCGGTGGCCGCCTACAACGGCGCCAACACCGTATTATCCGGTCCCGCAGCCGATCTGGAGAGAGCGGTGGCCACGCTGGCCGCCGACGGAATCCGGTGCGACTGGCTGGAGACCAGCCACGCGTTCCACTCCGCGCTGCTGGACCCGATCCTCGACGAGTTCGAGTCGTACGCCCAGCGGTTCACGTTCGCGGCCCCGCAACGGATCCTGATCGACAACCGGACCGGCGCGGCGCTCGGCCGCAGCGTGAAGCTCGACGGCGCCTACTGGCGCAGGCACGCCCGGCAACCGGTGCAGTTCGCCAAGAGCGTGCGCACCCTCGCCGAGCTGAACTGCAAGCTGCTCGTGGAGATCGGCCCCCGTCCGGTGCTGACCGCCGCGGCCCTCGGCGCGTGGCCCGACCCGGCCACCACTCCCCGGGTGATCACGTCGCTGCGCCGCAACACCGCCGCCGCCACCGCCACCCCCGCGGCAACATCGGATCGTTCCCGCGCCACCGCCTCCTCCCCGCAGGAAACCCCGGCGGCTGCGCCGCATCGTGCACGTCGCGCTGGTGCTCGTGCTGCTGGTCGTCGTCGGCACGGTCGCCGCAGCCCTGTGGGTCGATTCGACGCTCACCCGCGTCCCCGCCCTCACCGATCACCCGGACCGTCCGGCACCGGGCGCGGGCACGACCTGGCTGCTCGTCGGCTCCGACGGCCGCGAGGGGCTGACGCCCGAACAGCAGGCCGAGTTGTCCACCGGCGGCGACCTCGGGGGTAGCCGGACCGACACGATCCTGCTGGTGCACCTGCCCGGGCTGGGCGCCGCGATCCCCGCCACCATGGTGTCGATCCCGCGCGACTCCTACATCCCGATCCCCGGGTACGGCAGCGACAAGATCAACGCCGCGTTCACCCTCGGCGGTCCGCAGTTGCTCGCGCAGACCGTCGAGACGGCCACCGGCCTGCGCATCGACCACTACGCCGAGATCGGCTTCGGAGGTTTCGCCGGACTGGTGGACGCCGTCGGCGGGGTGACGATGTGCCCGGCCGAGCCCATCAGCGATCCGCTGGCGGGCCTTGATCTACCGGCCGGCTGCCAGCGGCTGGACGGACGGTCGGCGCTGGGCTTCGTGCGTTCCCGCGCCACCCCCCGTGCGGACCTGGACCGGATGGCCAACCAACGACAGTTCATGAGCGCGCTGGTGGAGCGCGCCGCCAGCCCGGCCGTACTGCTCAACCCGTTGCGGTGGTATCCGATGCTGCAGGCAGCGGCCGACACCGTGACGGTCGGCGACGGCGACCACGTGTGGGACCTCGCCCGGCTGGCGTGGGCACTGCGCGGTGACGTCACCAACGTGACCGTGCCGATCGGCGAGTTCACCGCCAACGGGTCCGGGTCCATCGTGGTATGGGACAGCGACGCCGCGCAGCGGCTGTTCTCCGCGCTGGCGTCCGACACCCCTGTGCCGCAGGACGTGCTGGACGCCGGGAACCCCTGACCACCGCTGACACCCCAGCAAATTTTGTTGTCGGCGTCACAATGGTCAACCTTACTAAGGCAAAGCTTCCCTCGGTAAGGGTCACCTTTGCTGAAAACCAATCTTGACCTGGTCTATTGTTGGCCCATGACTTCCACCGCCGCTTTCGATGCACTCGACACCAAGTTCCACAGCCTGCTCAATGACCAGGTGCGCAGCGAACTCGGAGCCTCTCAGCAGTATCTCGCCGTCGCGGTGTATTTCGACAGCTCCGACCTGCCGCAGCTGGCCAAGTTCTTCTATCGCCAGTCGATCGAGGAGCGCAATCACGCGATGATGCTGGTGCAGTACCTGATCGACCGCGGCGTGCAGACCGAGATCCCGGCCGTCGATCCGGTGCGCAACTCCTTCGAGACCCCGCGGGACGCCATCGGCCTCGCGCTCGAACTGGAGCGTGCTGTCACCGACCAGATCAGCAGGCTGGCCGCGACCGCGCGCGACGAGGGTGACTACCTCGGTGAGCAGTTCATGCAGTGGTTCCTCAAGGAGCAGGTCGAAGAGGTCGCGTTGATGAGCACGCTGGTGCGCATCGCCGAACGGGCGGGATCGGACCTGTTCCACCTCGAGGACTACGTCGCGCGCGAGATCTCCGCGCCGGACGCCGACCCGTCGGCGCCCAAGGCCGCAGGCGGCGCGCTCTAGTCGCGTTCGGCGCCGGTCAGACCGGTCTGGAGCCACAACTTGGTGCGGCCCGGATGGTTCGTCGCTATCCAGGCCACACCGAGGTCGCGGCAGTACTGCACGTCCTCGTAGTGGTCGACGGTCCAGCAGTACAGCGCGCGGCCCTGCGCGGCGGCGCGGTCGACCAACTCCGGGTGCTCACGCAGAGTCGCGATGGACGGCCCCACCGCGGTGGCTCCCACCGTGGTCGCCGCGCTTCCCCCGAGATAACGCGACGTCTCCCCCAGCAGCACCGTCGGCAGCATCGGCGCGGCGCGCCGGATGCGCCACACCGCCGCCGCCGAGAAGGACATCACCACCGCCCTGGCCAGATCGGCCGAAGCCGGCGACGCGATGCCGAACCGGTGCAGCAGCGCCAACACCTTGCTCTCCACCAGCGCGCCGTACCTGACGGGATGCTTGGTCTCGATGAAGATCTTCACCGGCCGGTTGCAGTCCAGGACCAGCGCGACGAGGTCGTCGAGGGTCAGCAGTCCGGTGTCTCCGGTGCTGCCGTCGGCTTTCCAGCTGGGATGCCAGGAACCGAAGTCGAGGTCGCGCAACTGCGCCAGCGTCATCTCGCTGACCAGCCCTGACCCGTTCGACGTGCGGTCGAGCCTGCGGTCGTGCAGGCACACCAGATGCCCGTCGCGGGTCAGGCGGACGTCACACTCGACCGCGTCCGCGCCCTCCTCGAGGGCGAGTTCGTAGGCCGCCCGGGTGTGCTCCGGACGGTCGGCCGAGGCACCTCGGTGGGCGACCACGAAGGGATGACCGCCGCACGTCCCGCCGGAGCTCATGCCGCTATGCTGCCGGGTTTTCGCCGTTGCTCTCAACCGAACGCGCGGGTTCGGCGTTCTCGGAGTTCTCCGAACTCTCGCGGATGGCCTCGACCATCACCCACCGGTGGGACGGCCGCTCCACCGGCTGACGCTCGAAACCGAGGAACACCCGCAGCGCGGCCAGCAGCGCCGCGCCGGCGACCAGGTACGCCACGATCGTGGTGACGGTGTTGTCCGCGATGCCTTGCGGATCGGCGGTGAAGCTGGTCGCGATCGCGAAGACCGACACCACGGTGCTGGCCACCCAGAGCAGCCACCAGAGCAGGATCGACCGCTGTAGCCAGCGCAGTCGGCCCTCGGTGCCGGCGAGTTCGATCACGAACACCGGCGCCCAGAGCAGATTGACGAACGGGACCAGGCAGCCCAGCCGCAGCGCCCACCCCGGCCTCGGCTCCTGGTGGCCGTGGTGGGCGAACGCCGATGCCCGGCGCGCGATCAGCCAGTTCATCAGGACGATGACGCTCGCGACCGTCATGAACGCGGCCACGACGCTCACCGCGACGCCGCCCCAGGTGGCCGCACCGGCGATCCACGGGTTCAGCAGCACCGAGCGGTTGATGATCAACAGGATGTAGCGGACCAGATGCACGAACGCCGCGGCGCCGAGCACGGCCGTCGTCACCACCAGCGTTCTGCGCACCGCGGTCGCCGACGGCCCCTTCTGCTGGACGGCCTGTTCGACCGGGGCGTCGAAATGTTCGACCAGACCCCATCGCGGGATGGTCTGGTACCGCGGTGTCGGCCCGAGGTCACGGCGCACGCGCCGGGGCCGCGGGGGCGCGCCCGGCCGCACGGCCACCCAGCGATAGCCGGACGGTAACCGCTGTCCCTGACGTTCGAGGTCACGGGGCGGGTTCTGGCGCGGGTCCCAGCCCTGTCCGGAAGCGTGACCCGACGGAGCGAGCAGCGTGCCGCGGCAGCGCGGGCACCACACCCGCTGCCGGTCGCGCACGTTCCACCGCGTCCCGCACTGGGAACACACTTGGATCATCGGACCAGAGTAAGTCAGACCGTGCCTGCCCCTCCGCTGTCGGTGACCACCGGACGTCCGGCTCCCGCCCAGGCCAGCATCCCGCCGGCGACGTTGATCGGCTCGTAGCCGTTGCGGGCCAGGTACTGGGCTACCCGTTGGGAGCGGCCGCCGGCATGGCACACGACGTACAGCTGCGCCCGGCTGTCGATCTCCGCCAGCCGGGCGGGTACGTCGCCCATCGGGATGTGCTGAGCGCCGGGCGCGTGACCGCGCTGCCACTCATCGTCTTCGCGCACGTCCAGCAGGACCACGGTCTCGTCGAAGTCGACCGGAACGTCGCCGACCGCCGCCTGCGGCACCTCCGTGTCATCCATGACCTCATGCTGGCACGTGCCCGCCCGACTGGCCAGGATCCGACGTGGCAGCAATACCGGTGACCGGTCCACTATCCACAGTTTCCACAAGTTCATCCACAGGTCCGTGCGTCGGCCGCCGGGGCCATGAGCTAGTCGGCAGCGGGCGGCGGACCGCTGTGCTGTGGATAACCTGGACCTAAGTCGTGGACCGCGATCAACAGGTCATGATCGCCTTGAGCGAAATGCCTCGATCTGCTAACTACTTTTCGCGGACGGGCAGCGCTCCGTACACGATTTCGTCGCGGCGAAGATCAAGCGTTATGATCGCCGTCACACGAGCGGACTTGTGACTGATCTCACTGAACCGGTGAGTTGGGGGAGGTAACAGCGTGCAGGCGAGGAGCATCTGATGGCGTCGTCTTCGATGAATTCGGGGTCGGCCTTCCAGCCGTCCGAGTGGCATTCCTCCACGCGCGTCTACACCCGCAGCCAGCTGATGGCGTTCCTGCGCGCCGGGCTCATCGCCCTGGTGCTCCTCGGCGTTCTCGCGCTGATCGTCCTGTACTGACCGACCGGCGCACCTACCCGCCGCGGCGTCCCGGCATCCGCCAGAACACGCGATAGGTCTCCGCCGAGCTCACCGGTCCGAAGTCGTGTGAATCGCTCGCACCGGCCGCCCGCGGATTGTCCGAGCGCGCCTCGAACACGGTGCCGTAGACGTCTGCGACGCGTTTGACGAGCCAGCGGGTCGACTTGTGCGGGTGCCGGAAGACCCGGAGTTGGCCTTCCCGGGGCCTGCCGTCACGCCATGCCAACAACATGTCGCCGGGCTTGAGCGTGGGAAGCATCGAGTCCTCGACCACCACGAAACGGCGTATCGGCCAGCGCAACCCGCACCACCGTGGCCCATGGCTTCCCGGCATGGGCTAAGGGTAAGTTAGGGACCATGCTGCATCGACTGTTCGCCAACGCCACGCCCGCCCATGCCCACTGCGACCTGTACTGCGGCGTCTACGACCCCGCGCAGGCCAAGATCGAGGCGCTGTCCTGCCTCAAGACGATCCAGAAGTACCACGACTCCGACGACGAGCACTTCAAGACCCGCGCCATCATCATCAAGGAGCGTCAGGCCGAGGAGGTCAAGCACCACCTGATGGTGCTCTGGGCCGACTTCTTCACCAAGGATCACTTCGAGCAGTTCCCGAACCTGCACCAGCTGTTCTGGGAAGGTGTGCACGGTGCCGGCGACGTGAAGAAGTCGCTGGACGTGGCCGTGGCCGAGAAGCTCCTCAAGACGATCGACGAGATCGCCGACATCTTCTGGCAGACCGACAAGGGCAAGCAGATGGGCGTCTACCCGCCTGCCTGACATCCCTGCTGACAACGACACCCGGCTCGGTCCCAGACCGAGCCGGGTTTTGTTTGTCCGACTAGCAGTCGTGTCCTCTTGCGTGCCAACGGCTTTCTGCCGCATTCTGTCCGAATCGACCCAGGGACGTGTCGGGCATTGGTCTGGATGCCAGGAGGCGGAATGGAATTCGGGTCCGGGCGGGCGATCGAGATCGCCCCGTTTCACTCACGTGGGTCCTTGAAGGGATTCGTCGTCTCGGGCCGCTGGCCGGACTCCACCAAGGAATGGGCACAACTGCTCATGGTGGCCGTCCGTGTCGCGTCCCTGCCCGGGTTGTTGTCCACCACGACGATTTTCGGTGTGCGCGAGGAACTGCCGGACGAGCCGGAGCCGGGCACCGTCGGTCTGGTGCTCGCCGAGGGCACCGTGGTCGGCGACTCGGCCGTGCCGCCCGGCCATTTCGCCGATCGCCAGCCGCCGGCGTTGATGATGCTGCATCCGCCGTCGGAGACCACGCCGTCACTTCCCGAGTGCACCGGCGCGGCGTCGGGCTGCGTGCTGCTGCCCGGCCTGCCCCACCTGGGTCTGGAACACCGGGCGGCGTGGGTCGAGGCGGAGTCCGACGGCACGGTGACCTCGATGGTCAGCCGGGTCGGGGTGGATCCGATCAGCCACCCCGACACCGCGATCCTCGCGATGCTCCTCGCCGCTTGACAGGGCCGATCGCGCGCCGGCCCCTGGGGGTCGTTCCGGGCCTGCCACTGGCTACTGACACTTTCATCGGCTGCGTTCCGCCCCGACATCACCGGCGTTTGCCGCGCCACATGGCGCGAAGCGCGTTCCGACCCACCGCGGCGACCTCCGCCGACAGCGCATCCAGCAAACCTCGTCGGCGCCAGGAACCGGGGAGGCCTCCGTTGCCGGCCGCACATGAGGCAACTTATGTGATCGCAGCTACCGTAAAGACGCGCGTATGCTGGCTACGAGGCCGTTAGTATTTGCTTAACCGCACCGTATTATGGCAGTGCGAGTTGCGGATCTTGACGCCGTTCACACCAGCAGCGGCACACCACACTGCTCACCGAGTTGACTTTGACACGGTTTGCACTTGGTTGTGGCCACAACTCTCGCTACGATGATCAGCAAATACGCCGCCCTATGAATCCGCTCGCCTGTATGTGGAGGTCAATCCGATGAGCAATACGTTTGCCGCTCGCCTCAACCGCTTGTTCGACACGGTTTACCCGCCCGGACGGGGGCCGCACACCTCGGCGGAGGTGATCGCAGCGCTCAAGGCCGAGGGCGTCACCATGTCCGCGCCTTATCTGTCCCAGCTGCGGTCGGGCAACCGCACCAACCCATCTGTGGCAACGATGGCCGCGCTTGCCAACTTCTTCCGTATCAAGCCCGCGTACTTCACCGACGACGAGTACTACGAGAAGCTCGACAAGGAGCTGACGCTGCTCGCCGGGATGCGGGACGAAGGGGTTCGCCGGATTGCGGCGAGGACCGTCGGGCTGTCCGCGGAAGCCAAGCAGGACATCGTGCAGAAGGTCGACGAACTGCGTCGGCGCGAAAACCTCGACGATTAGCCTGTCTGCGGTTCCCGACCCTCAGTCGGCAACCGCGCCACCGCCTGCGTGTTCCGGGACGGCGTTCTCGGCGCCCGCGGTCAACCCGCGGTACGCGCGCGCGATCTCCAGGATCCACTCGCGATCGGAGTACGTGACAGGCTGGCGCAGCCAAGCCAGGCCGGGGAAGTTCTCGCGGGCGTCACCGGCCGCGCCGTGCCGCCCGTCATAGATCCAGGCGGCGATGGCGGCGGCCTGCTCGGTGGGCGGCACATCAGGAGCTTCCAGTTCGGTCCGCTCGACGAGTTCGTCCAGGTCGGCGACGTCAGAGCCGCGGCTGTCGACCGGCCGCAGCGCACCGTCGGCGGCGGTCGCTTCCAGGAACAGCGCATCGGAGATCAGCGACATCCGCTCGGCGACGCGGAACACCAGGGGGCCGCGCGGACGCACGCCGATCCCGACGTCAGGGTGCCGGCGCCCCAGCTCGTCGAGCAGCGGTTGGATCGTGTGCAGCTCCCGGCGCGCCCCGACCCAGTCCTCCAGGCTCGGGAGCAGCGACCCGGCCGCCACGATCAGCATCGCGCAGCCCAGCAGTGTCGCCGCGGCACCGACACCGACCAGGCCGGTGGTACCGACCGCACGCAACAGGATGAACGCCAGCGCCAGCACGATGAGCACGATGCCGACGGTGAAGACGAACAGCGCCCGGCCCCGCCGCGTCCGGTTGGAGTGGCGCAACCCCGCCCAGGCCACCAGGCTCAGCGCCAGCAGCACGTACAACAGCGGCAGCAGCCACGGCAACGCGTTCCCGCCGGAGCCGAGATTGCGCCTCAGATACTCCTCCGGTGACATCTCCGGCTGCTGACCCGACGCCAGGAAGAACCCGAGGCTGACCGCCGCAATCACGGCGGCGACGCCGTACTGGGCGATCGCGATCCGCTTGGCGGTGGACGGCGAGCGGCTCGACGAGACCGTGGTGATCATCACGCAGCTGCCGGCCGCGCACGCCACCAGCGCCGCCTGGCTCAGGCCCATCGAGATATTGGGCCAGCGCAGCAGCGTGTCGATCAACAACGTCAGCGGCTGCCAGTGGAGCGCGGCGACGAAGCCCAGGCTGCCCAGGGCCAGGATCATCGCGGTGCTCACCAGGGACTGCTTGTTGGCGAGCGCCCAGCCGATGCGGAGGCCGGTGGCCAGTCCGAGGAGACCGGCGATCACCCAGATGATCAACCAAACGCCTCTCCGAGACGGACCTGGACAATCGAGGAACGGTCCGACGGCAGCCGTCCCAGTCGGTAGATCAGCAGCGCGGCGAAGTCTTCGGCCTCCTGTTCGGCGTCCTCGCCGCTGGGCCCCATGCAGCCGGTGCGCTGGTTGAGCATGTATCCGATCAGCTCCGAGCTGGCCAGCTCGGTGCTCTCCTGCGCCGCCTGGACCACGGGGATGCCTTCGTGGCCGAGGACGAGATGCCCCAGTTCGTGGGCCAGGGTGCGATCCCAGGCGGGCAGGCCCTGCTGGATCAGGAAGACGTCACGCTCGGCGTACTGGCGCCACTGTCCGCACACCCCCGGCGGCAGCTCGGCCGTCGCGACTTCGATGGGCCGGCCCCGGCTTTCGCTGACGGCTTCGACCAGCCGAGGCAGAGACACCTCACCTCGCCGCGGGGCCAGGTCGAGCACCTCACTGACCGCTCGCGTGACGGTGCGGCTCGCGGGCATGAATCCTCCTCTCGGTGGAGTTCACTATGCGCCGCCCGTCCCGGCGGGACGGGCGGATCTGTCAGTTCGTGAAACGTGCGATCCCGCTCGTTCGCACTCCTTGTCCGGCTTTGGCCTGGCGGTAGCCGACCAGGCCGCCGGCCCCGGTGAGGACCAGCAGCCCGAACAGTCCCGGGACAGCCAGGGCCGCAATCTGTGATAACCCCGCCCCGCGCAGATAATCGCCGTAGCCGACGCGGTAGGACGCGGGCAGCGCGAGATCGGCCCTCGCGGTCGGCGTGGCGGACTGCCGGGGCGGCGGTGTCTCAGTGATCAGACGGGGTGCGGCGGCGGGCGGCCCGGGCCCCCCGCCCGCGGCCAACCAGGCCGCGGGTGTGGGGGATCACGTCCTCGCTGACCTCGAAGGTCTTCTCGGGGTCGAAGCCCAGGATCTTCTTGGTGGCCGCCACCTCGTCGGCGCCGAGCGCCGAACCGTGCACGCCGCCGGTGTTCATCTTGTTGGGCGCC